>JAHZIT010000148.1 GCA_022601275.1 Actinomycetes bacterium | reverse complement strand
GGATGGATACCAGATCAATGCCTATCCCGACAATGCCCACACCGCAGCACGCTATCGCACCGCCCATGACTCAGCACACGTCGACTCAGCACACGCCGACTCAGCACACGCCGACTCAGTACACGTCGTGCTGACCCAGCCGCGACGCCACGTCGAGCAGCATCGCCGCCTCCTGAGGCTTCTCCGGGTGCTCATGGTCGAAGCGACGGTCCGGTGGCCGCTCGTACATCGCCCGGCCACCGGCGATCGCCGAAGCCAGCCTGCGCTGCCCGGCCACGCTGCGCTCCGATGCTTGAGCGGTGTAGTCCGCCCGCTGCTCGGGACTGAGCGTCGCCAGGAACGCCTGCGGGTGCACCAGGGCGATCAATCCCGAGACATGGCCGAACCCCAAGCTGGTCACCAGGCCGGCCTTGAGGGGGAACTTCTCCCCGAGCCGCAGTGTCTCGCGCGGCCAGACGAAGTGTCCCGACGCGGCCAACTCCTCGTCGACGCAGTCCAGACTCCGGTTCGCCGGGATGACACCGTCCCGCAGGATCTGGCACAGACCCATCATCTGGAACACCGCCGCACCACCCTTGGCATGCCCGGTAAGGCTCTTCTGGGAAACGATGAACAGCGGGGCACCCTCAGAGCGCCCCAGCGAAGCAGCCAACCGCTCATGCAATTCCTGCTCGTTGGGATCGTTGGCCAGCGTCGAGGTGTCGTGTTTGGAGATGACGGCAACATCGTCGGCCCCGACACCCAGCCTCTTCAGCGACTGGGCCAACACCGACTCCCTGCCGCCGCGGCCCGCACCGAGAGCGCCGAGCCCAGGAGCGGGTATCGAGGTGTGCACGCCGTCGCCGTAGGACTGCGCGTGGGCGACGACGGCCAGCACCGGCAACCCCATCCTGAGGGCCAGGTCGCCGCGCGCCAACAGAATTGTGCCGCCGCCCTCAGCCTCGACGAAGCCGAGCCTGCGCCGGTCGTTGGCCCGGGAGAACCGCTCATCGCTGATCCCCTTGCCCCGCATCATCTCGGTGTCAGCGGTCGCGGCCATGTCGCCGAAGCCGATGACAGAATCCAGCGTGAGGTCGTCATAGCCGCCGGTGACCACGAGTTCGGCCTTGCCCAGCCGGATCTTGTCCACGCCTTCTTCGAGCGAAACGGCTGCGGTGGCACATGCCCCGACCGGGTGGATCATGGATCCATAGCTGCCCACATAACTCTGAATCACATGGGCGGCAACGACGTTCGGCAGTGTCTCCTGGAGGATGTCGTTCGGCTTGTTCTTGTCCAACAAATTGCCGTGGAACATGGTCTGCATCGAGGTCAGCCCGCCCATGCCGGTGCCCTGCGTGCTGGCCACCAGGCTTGGGTGCACCCAACGCATCAGCTCCGTCGGCGAGAACCCGGCGGACAGGAACGCATCGACGGTCGCAACGAGGTTCCACAACGCGACCCGGTCGATCGAATTCGCCATATCCGGGGTGATGCCCCAGACCTGTGGATCGAACCCGGTCGGGATCTGCGCGCCCACTTTGCGGGATAGCTTCGACTTGCGCGGCACGCGAATCTCGGTGCCCGCCTTGCGAATGACTTTCCAGTCGGCGCTGTCGGGCACCGGGGTGATCAGCGTGTGCTCGGGGTCGAATTCGACGAACGCACGCGCATCGGCTTCCGACGACACCACGAAGGAGAAGTCCTTATCCAGGAAGACCGACACTAGCAGCGGCGCCGAGTGATCCCCGTCGATCGCGCCGTCACCAACGAACTCGCGGATGCCCACGCGATCGACGACCGCATCGTGGTAGCGCTCAACCAGGTCCGCTTCATCAACCAGGTCACCGGATTCGGTGTCGTACCAGCCTGGTTGAGGATCGTCCTCCCACTTGAGGAGACCGGTGGTCCAGGCAAGCTCGAGCACCCCGGCCGCGGAAAGTTCGTTGTCGACCTCCATCTCGAAGCGGGTGCGCGACGATCCATACGGGCCGAGTTCGGCGCCGCCGACGATGACCACCAGATCGGCAGGGTCGACGTCGAGGTCCTCCCACTCCGGCGGCGGCGCGACGGTGACGGGACGCGGCGGGGACGGCAGCGCGGCGATCATGTGATCGTCGGCGCCACTGCTGTCGTCCTCGCTGAAATCGTCGCCCTCGTCGGCCGGACCGCCGGCAGCTTCCTCCCGCGCTTTGGCGGCCAACGCCGGCAGGTCCAGATCGACCTCGGCAAGCCCGCCTGTCAGGTCGGCCAGCACGGGTTCCCGCGCGGCAGCGACCTTGGTCTCGACGTCGCACAGGGCCAGCAACATGCTCGCCATCTGCTCGGTCGAGTAGGTGGTCACACCGGCTGCTTCTACCCCCTCCACGATGGCGTCGTTATGGCCCATCAGGCCGGTGCCGCGCGTCCAGCCGATCAGCGCGTGAGCCAGGCTGACACGCTGGGCCCACGACGTCTCGGACGTCCATCTCGACACCACCGCGTCCAGGGCCGACTTCGACTCTCCGTAGGCACCGTCGCCACCGAACATTCCGCGGTTCGGTGAGCCGGGCAGCACCACGTGCAGCCGCGCCGCGATGTCGCGCTCGGCCCCGATGTGGGACAGGCCCCCGATCAGCCGCTGGACTGCCCACAGCAGAACCTTCATCTCCATCTCGGAGCGAGAGCCGGCCTCGGACAGATCGCCACCCACCCGTGGAGCTGCGAAAGGGAACAGCAGCGTCGGGGTGAGCGCGTCCTTGATGTGAATCGATTTCGGTCCGAGGCTCTCGGACTGCTCAGAGCCGACCCACTCCGCCAGCGCGTCGATGTCGTTGTAGGAAGCCATGTTCGCGGGCAGCACCCACAACCGCGCGCCGAAGCGAGCGTTGTCTCGGTACAGGCTGCGGTAGAACCCGAGCCTGTCGTCGTCGAGCCTGGACGTCGTCGCGACGACGGTGGCGCCCCCTTCCAGGAGCTGCGCCACCACAGCAGCCGCGATCGACCCCTTGGAGGCACCTGTCACCACCGCGACATCGTCGGCGTAGCGGCCCTTGCCCGGGTTCTCCGCCCCGGCCGCGGCACGGGCGAATAGCGAAGCGTGAGTGTTCCGTCCGGCGGCCAGCGACTTGCCTTGCCAGTAACCGGCCTGGGTACTCACCACATGGCCCGTGCCCTCGAACCTTTCGGCATAACGAGCCCACTGTGGCTCGAGGTCGTCCTCGTCCATCAACCAGATCCTGGCCAGATCCTCACGGGCACTGGCCCACCGGTCGTCGAAGACCACGGCCTTGCGACTGTCGAAAGCCGGGGCCACCAAACGGGGCCAGTCCGAACCGAGTTCGGCGGTGATCAGGTCGACGAGCTCCCCGTCGGGAGGTCCCTCGAGGTTGCCTGTGGCACCGCCGAGCCCCAACTCGTCCAGGATCGTGCGGGCCGCCGAGGCAAGCACACCGTCGGGTCCGGTAACCCGATCGGCGAACTCGCTCAGGGCCGCGGAGTCGACCACGTCGCCGGCGGCACCGCCCGCGGACGGCAGTGCCACCTGCACGCCGCGCCGCGCGGCCACCGCGGCCACCGCGGCGTCGATCGCCTTGTCGACACCGGCCGCATCAACCAGCGCACCGTCGTGCAGACCGCCGAGCGCGTCGCCGCGCACGCTTGATCCCTCGCGGGTGCCCAGCGCGACCTCCACGGTGACGTGCCTGGCCCAGCCGTCGCCGAGCTCCCAGGTCTTCTTGACCCGTTCGGTGATGTAGGCGGGACGCTTACCCGAGGGGCCCAGGACAGAACGCAGCTGGTCGTTGATGGAGTCCGAGAGCACCGGACCGAACGGCTTGTAGGTTCGGGCCAGCTTGGTCACCTGTGACTTCAGGCCGGCCAGGTCGGCCTCGGCGGCACCGTCGATGGCACCGAGGTTCAGCTCCGAACCCAGATCGACGAGCATCTGGTTGCGGCGCGAGGACGCCCCGTCGGTGATGGACTCGATGGAATCCAGGGGCTCGATCTGGTCGATACGGATCTTTGCCGACAGCGCGATCAGGGCCATGGTGGCATCAGAGGCGTCGAACGTCAGATCGTCGGGGCGTGGAGCGCCGCTGGGCGCGGCGGCGGGGGCCGGAGCGGCGGGCACCGC
This sequence comes from Actinomycetes bacterium, assembly GCA_022601275.1. Lineage (GTDB taxonomy): Bacteria > Actinomycetota > Actinomycetes > Mycobacteriales > Mycobacteriaceae > Mycobacterium. The sequence goes on along the minus strand of JAHZIT010000148.1, from coordinate 29,898 downwards.
CTCCACCGGAGCCGCCTCGGGTACCGGTGCCGTGTCCTCTGCGGATTCCTCCATGTCCGGCTCGGGGTCGGTATCGGTGGCGAACAGCACCGCGGCGTCGCGCTCAGCGTTGAGGACCTCGGTGGTGTTGTGCGAGTACTCCGGCAGCTTGAGCGTGTTGCTGGCCAGGCCCGCGACGGTAGGCGCGGACTTCACGCCGATCTCGACGAACCGTTCGACGCCGAGCCCGCCGGCTGCCTCCTCGATGAAGAGCAGATCCTGGGTCTCGATCCAGCGCACCGGGCTGGCGAACTGCCAGGCCAGCAGCTCGATGACGATCTTGCGGCAGAGTTCCCTCGGCTTCTCGTTCCGCCACGTCTCGTAATCGGCGAGGATCTCGTCGAGCGGTTCAGCGGGCACCAGATCGCGAATCTCCTCGATGAAGTCGCGGTCCAGCGTGAACGGCCTGGGGACCAGGTTGGGGATGTATTTTCCGACGAGCAGCGCCGGATCGGCGTCGACGGGCATGACCCGCTCCAGCGAGCGCCGGAAGTCGGCGACGCCGACGCGCAGCACCGAGGAGTGGAAGGGCACGTCGATGCCGGGCACCAGAATGAACGACCGCTTGCCGCCACTGATCTCGCGGCGACGCTCGACCTCGTCCTCGAGCTCCTCCAAACCTCGGACGGTGCCGGCGATGGCATACTGCGAGCCGCGCAGGTTGTAGTTCACGATCTGAAGAAACTCGCCCGTACGCTCAGAGATCTCTTCGACGAAGCCGAGAACGTCTTCGTCATCGAGATCGATCTGGGAGGGGCGAATCGCGGCGAGCCGATAATTCGAACGGCCCGCGGAGTCCCTGGGCACGATGTCGTGCATCTTCGAACCGCGGTGGAACACCACCTCCAGCAGTGCTTCGAGCGGGTACACGCCGCTGACGCAGGCTATCGCGGTGTACTCACCGACCGAGTGCCCGCACGCCATGGCGCCCTCGACGAACGCGCCCTGCTCACGCATTTCGGCGACCTGGGCAGCGGCCACCGTCGCCATCGCGACCTGGGTGAACTGCGTCAGATAGAGAACGCCCTCGGGATGGGAATAATGCACACCGGAGGCAATGAGACTGGTCGGATTGTCCCGCACGACGTGCAGTACCGAGAAGCCCAGGGTTTCGCGGGTGAACTTGTCCGCAGAGTCCCAGACCTGGCGTGCCGCCTTTGACCGGGAGCGCACGTCCATGCCCATCCCCTTGGACTGGATGCCCTGACCGGGGAACGCATAGACCGTCTTGGGTGCGGCCAACTGCGCCGTGGCCGACATGACCAGCTCCGATCCCACCCGCGCAGCCACCTCGACAATCTCTGCGCCGCGGTCGATACCGACGCGATCTACCCGGAATTCGATCTCGTCGCCGGGCAGCACCATCCCCAGGAAACGGGAAGTCCAGCCCACCAAACGGGGCGGCGGCGTGGCCTGGCCGTCGGTGGCGGCGACCGCGTGCTGGGCCGCTGCCGAAAGCCACATACCATGCACGATCGGTGTTTTCAGACCGGCGAGCAGCGCGGCCGCCCGGTCTGTGTGGATCGGGTTGTGGTCGCCGGAGACGACCGCGAATGCGCTCATGTCGACCGGCGCGGTGAGGACGACGTCACGGCGCCGGCGGCGCGGGGTATCGGTGGCGTTGTCAGTGATCGCACCACCGGCACGCGGCGGATCGGTCAGTTCGGCCGCACCGGTGCGGCCGCGGATCGCGAAGCGCTCCTGCAGGGTGGCCAACACCGCGGGACCGCCGCCACCATCGGCTCCGTCGACCCCGCTGGCCTCGTCGGCCCGCCGGATCGTCACCGCCACCGGAACCACACGGCCAACCTCGGTGTCGGTCGCCGCCGAAGCGGTTGCGGTGACGGTTAATTCGGACTTGACCGCTGGCATCGCCTGCAGCAACCGAGCCGCGTGGTCGAGATGCACCAGACTCAGCAGGCCCTCAACAACTGGGAAACCTTCATCTGTGAGTGCCGACCCGATGACCGCGAACACCGCGGGCCAGCACAGCCCGACCAGTGCATCGGGCACCAAGGTGAGCCCGGGAGCCAGGGGCGCACCGAAAGTCGCTGTGACACCGGTGTGGTCGGCGACCTTCTCCGGATCCCATTCGACCGTCATCGTCGTGGTGCCGTCCTCAACCGGCGGAAGCGCATCCGGCCCCTCAACACCGGCGGCGATGGCCAGCACCGCACGCATGGCCGTCGACGCATCTTCGACGGTGACGATCGGCATAGCTCCGTCGGCCGTGCAGGGAGGAAGGGTGAAGCGGATGTCAATCCAGACATCGGAGAGCGGGACACTCAACGTGACCGCAGCATCGCCTGGAGCATCCCCGGGCCCCGTCAAACCTGCCCGCCGGCCCGCATCGGCTGTCAGCTCCAGCCGGGCGCCCGTGGACGGATGCGTGGCGGTGGGCTTTCCAGGCACGTCGTTGACCTGCCACTCCCCTGGCTCACCGATGCGGTGCACGGGGTTGATCGCGGTGCGGCCCGCCCAAAGCACGTCGGGCGAGTCGAGGACCACGGCAAGCGGTCCGTTGATGTCGGCACGGGCCTGACGGCGGGACACCACGTTGACCGGCTCGATGCCTGAGCCCGCCACTCGGTCGATCATCTCCTGCTCGAAACGATCCAGCAGCTCGCCGACCGGCTCGTCGACTCTGGTGATCCCAGCGACGGCCTGGGTGCCGGGGATGATGCAGACCTGTTCGGCGCTGTAGCGCGCGTCATGGGCCTGCCACAACGAGTCGCTGCGCCACCAGCGTCGGACATCTTTGTCGATGACCGGTACGAAATTGACCGGCTTGCCGGGCTTCTTGCACAGCGTGACAAAGAAGGGCACGTCTGCCGGATGCAGCCTGACCGACTCGGCGTCGGGATAGCGCGCCAATACCGCAGCGATCGCCCGTTCGGGCTGTTCGAGCAGCTCTCGGCCGTCGGGGTCTTGGGCGCCGGGGCCAAACAGCGACTCGATTGGGCCGAAGTCCTTTTCGTGCAGGCGCGACTCGGTGCGCTTGAGCATCTCCTCGAAGCGATCCCGCCAGGTATCGGCGAGCCAGGGACTGCCGGGCGCGGCGGTGTCGGCGGTGGTATCGCCCGCGCCGATGGCCAACTCGACATAGCGCCGCAGCCACTGGAGGTAGCTCATGTCGTCGAGGTCGCCGAAGTAGGGCTTGGCGGTGTCGTGCATTGCGGCGATGATCTCGTCGCGGCGCTCCGCGACCGCGTCGACGTCGCCGGCGACCTCGTCCAGTAAGCGGCCGCAGCGCGAGGCGGTGTTGTCGATCTCGTGGATGTCGGCACCGAGCTGACTGCGACCACTGGCCATGCCGTTGATGGCCTTACCTGCTCCGACCCAGATATCGGTACCGGTGGTCTCGACGAGCATCTGCTTGACAGCCGGCGAGGTCGTCGCCTCCTTGGCGGCCATCGCGGCGGTGCCGACCAGGATGCCGTCGACCGGCATCGACGGGAATCCGTAATCCTTGGCCCAGTCGCCGGAAAGGTAGTCGGCCGCCCGCTCGGGCGTGCCGATGCCTCCGCCGACGCAGATCGTGACGTTGGTGTACTTGCGCAGCTCCCCGTAGGTCGCCAGCAGCAGGTCGTCGAGGTCCTCCCACGAGTGGTGCCCGCCGGCGCGGCCCCCCTCGATGTGGACGATGACGTCCCTATCGGGCACCTCGGCCGCGATCTTGAGCACCGACTTGATCTGGTCGACCGTGCCCGGCTTGAACGCGACGTAGCTGATGCCCGCGGTGTTGAGCTCCTCGATCAGCTCAACGGCCTCGTCGAGATCCGGGATGCCGGCCGAGACGACCACACCGTCGATCGGTGCGCCGGACTGGCGAGCTTTCTGCACCAGGCGCTTACCGCCTACCTGCAGCTTCCACAGATAAGGATCGAGGAACAGAGAGTTGAACTGCACGGCGCGACCCGGCTCCAAGAGCTTGACCAGCTCTTCCATCCGACCGTCGAAGATCTCTTCGGTGACCTGGCCGCCACCGGCCAGCTCGGCCCAGTGTCCGGCGTTGGCGGCGGCAGCGACGATCTTGGCGTCCACAGTCGTCGGGGTCATGCCTGCGAGCAGGATTGGCGACCTTCCGGTGAGCCGGGTGAACTTGGTCGACACCTTGACCGAACCGTCGGGCAGCTTGATCGACGAGGGCGCGTAGCTCGACCAGGCCGGGGCGACATCCGGAGCGGCACCGGCGGTGAACAGGCTGCGCTGGCCGGCGCGCGTGGCGGCGGGCACGATGCCGATGCCGAGCCCGCGGATCACCGGTGCGGTCAACCGGGTCACGGTATCGCTGGGGCCCAGGTCGATGATCCACTTGGCGCCCGCCGCGGCGAGGCCCTCCACCTCGGAGACCCAATCGACCGGGTTGACGAAGATGATCTCGCTGAGCCGGCGGGTCAACTCGGTGTCCAGGCCGGTGCGCGCTGCCCACCCGGTGACCAGCTCGACGGCGCCGGCCAACCGGGGCGTATGGAAGCCGACCTCGACATTGACCTGGCTGAACACCGGCTGGAATACCGCGCCGCCGCGCAACTTGTTCTTTCGTTCGGCTTCTTCTTTCTCCGTGACCTTCTCGCAGTAGAGCTCGAACCGGGCCAGTTGTTCGGGGGTTCCGGTGATGACCACCGAGCGCCTGCCATTGCGAATGGACAGTGCCGGCGCCGCCACGGTGCGCACGTCTTGAGCGAACCGGTCGAGAAGCTCGACCAATCGAGCAGGGTCGACATTGGTGACCGACACCATCGGCGACTTGTCGCCACGACTGACCATGCCGCAGCGACGCGACATGAGCGATCCCCCCGCCCCGATCAACTGGCCGATGGCGAGCAACTCGACGTCGCGGGCTCCGTGCGCCTTGAGCGACTCCGCGGCGGTGACGCCCTGTGAGTGCCCGGCGATGGCGACCGGAGGATGACCGGTGAGGTCAAGGCCCTGACGCTGCAGCGCGCGGATAGCCGCTATCTGGGTGAGCAGAATCCCGGGTGAGGAGATGGCCGCCGAGGTGAGGTCCTTCGCAGCGGGCAACGGCTCGTCGGCGGCCAGCGCGCGGACCCACTGCATCGGCTCGAATCCGATGGGACGAACCACGACCAGCTCGCGCGCCAGCGGTTCCAGCAGCAGTTCCGCCTCGCCGACCAACGCGGTGATCTCAGACTCGATGCCTGCTGAGTTGACCAGCTCCTCGAGGTTCTCCAGCCAGGAACCACCCTGGCCGCCGAAGGCCACCGCGTACGGTTCCCCAGCGTGCAGTCGATCGACCAGCGCGTGCGCCCCTGCCAGCGGTTCTGCGACCTGACCCGTTTCGGAGCCGTTGCCTGATGCGGAGGTGGCGCGGTGCTGGTCGTTGATCGTCACGTCGTGTCGTCTCCTCGGTCCATCATCGCGGTGCATCGCGCTTGGCCTGATCTTCTCGGGCTGGTCTTCTCGGGCTGGTGTCTTCTCGGGCTGGTGTCGTCTCGGGCGGCTCGGCTTGGGCGCTGGCCCGCGCTCCCGGTGGGCCATTGCGACTCGGGGTCGAACCGGCTTCTCTCGGCTGGTCTAGTCAGCGAACTCAGCTCTCCTCGCGGGCTGTGGCGGACGCTCCAGCTGCACTAAGAGTGTCATAAGAAACGGCATGATTTTCGCCCCCGGAATCGTTACTGATGAGTTCTACGCACGGGTAACAGAGGTTGAATAACGCGCGGTCTGCGAGGACCCAAACTCTTCGCGTACAAAGGTCCTGCATGCAGGTGGTTACGGTCGAGTAGGAAAGAAGCCCAGATCAAAGCAGTATTGTTACATAATCGTTATCTGAATATTTCAGTTCGCACTATGCGGTTCGCATTCTCCACGAGAGTCGACAACTTGTCGGCAACTGTCTTTTCACACCACGGCATGGAACCGCCAAGTTTGCTGCATAAACTTACTAGTCAGTAAGTCTTAGTCCCACTGACCGAATCGCGGCTTGAGAATGTGGTTGATGTCGACGCCCACACCGGCCACCTTGCGCTTGTCGATCTCCACCTGATGGAGGTGGGCGGCCTGGTGCGCGACGCGCCCCGGGGAGCCCCAGTTGTGCTGCCAGAAATACGACCCGAGCCCATCCTGAAGTGCCCACTCAATGGTCTTGGAGTTGGCATAAACACCGACACGCTGGTGCCCCAGGACCCGCTCCCAACCACGCAGATACGGCGCTACCTGGGCTTTGTATTGCTCGTACGTCGGGTTGTCGTCGATAGACGTGTAGATCGGCGCCCCGACCGGACCGCCCGCGGCCGTGTGTAATTGCCAGCCCCGCTGGGCGTGCTTAATTCCTGCGGGCTCACCGGCCAGCCAGTCTGCGGTGTCCTTCTTGCCGTATTGGTAGCAGGAGGCGATCTTCAGCCCACCCTGGTACAGATCACGCGCCTCGGCCAATTCAATCGGCTTACCGAGCATCCAGTCGCCGCCGGGGCGGCGATCCGATACGTAGCGGATGGCCCCGAGCGCCCCCGAGGCCTTGATATCCGCAGCTTTGATGACGCCGGCCGCATAGTCGAGCAGGATTCCCAGCGGCGCGGCCGATGCTTGAGGCGTCTGGGCGAGCGCACCCACACCGAAGACGGCCGGCGTAGCTACGGCGGCGCACTTGAGGACATCACGGCGGGATACTGCCACGAGCCACAGGGTACGACAGTCACATCACATTTCGCGTTATCACCACCGGTCACAACTGCATGAAGATTGTGGACCTGTCCCGCTCCTCTCCCTGCCGCAAGCACGAGCAGGTGAGAGCCGGCCATGGCTCAGACAGGCTCACCCGGCCCGGGCGAAACGCTGCGCAGGGTTGCGCAACTGTTGAAATCGCAGTTGCGCGAACAGGACTCTCTGTTCCGTTATGGCGGCGCAGAGATCGCGGTCGTGCTGCCCGCGGCTACGAACGAAACCTGACGTGATCCGGAAGGATCGCACGAGACAGGACGCTAAGCCTTGTGCAGGTTGCGTACTGCCTGTGCCGCGTACCGGTGGCCCCTCACCTCGTATCCCACGACCGACACCACCGGCGCCAAGGTGACGACCAGAAGGCAGTTGGCCATCGAGATACCGCAGGCGGCCAGGAGAACCGCCAATCCGAGCAGAGCCGCGCTGCCCGCGAGCAGCAGCACGTGCAACAGAGGGATGGTGCGCGTCATCAACGCGTAGAGCAGATAGACCATCAGGATGTACACACCCACCGGGATGACGACAGTGAGCACCGTGGCGACCGATCCCAGCTCCGAGCGGTGCTCGATGTAGTACGCCGCGGTGTGCAGCCCGGCTCCGGTTGCCACGATCGACGCGAACACCAGGAGATGAAGGTAGCCGAACCCGAAGGACAGTTCCCTACGGGCGTGCAGGATGTCGGCCTGCGGAACGATGAAATAGGTCCACCACATGCCGAACGTCAGTCCGATTCCCGCAACACCGATGAACACCGCCTCGACGGACCAGCCTTGCTCATCCACTACCGCGGTCAATGTTGCGACGGTTCCGACCACACCCTCGCCGAGGGCGATGATGGTGAACAGTCCATACCTTTCCACGATGTGGTGGGCGTGCCACGGCGTGCGGCCCAGCCGGCCCTCGGCGACAAACGGGCCCATCATCTCGACGAGAACCAGGGCCAGCACTATCGCCACGTTGACGCGAACGGAGGTGTGGACCGAGATGGCCGCGACCCAGCCGATCTGCGCAACGGTGATCCACAGTGCATAGGTCAGACAGGCCTTACGCCGCAGCGGGTCGTGCTTGGCGGCGCGCAACCACTGACCCACCATCGCGATCCGCATCACCACATACCCACCGACGACCACACCGTTGTCGACGTAGCCGCCTTGTTCGATCGATGAATACAACTGCGGAAGGCCGAGCGCCAGAATGATCACTCCGACCATCTGCAGCATGGTGATCAGGCGGTAGATCCAGTCGTCGGTGTCGTAGGCCGAGGCGAACCAGCTGAAGTTGATCCACGCCCAGCAGACCCCGAACATCGCGAAGAAGAACCCGGCCAGCCCGGCGGCGATATGGCCCGCAGCCAGCACGTGCGCGAATTGCGCGGCGGCGATACCGAATGCCACGACGAAGGTGAGGTCGAAGAGCAGCTCCAGCGGTGTCGCCGCTCGATTCGGCTCATGCGGATCACGTCCGACCATCCGTCGGACCCGATGTGTCTGGCCCGCGGTCGGCTCAGATTGCGGTTCCTCGCTCACCGAGCGTCCCCTTCCCACTGGGCGTTGACCGTACCTCTGCCCCCTCGGCAGGTCAGCGTGAGCGTTTCGGGCACACCCACCGCGCTACTGTTCTGTGCATGGGCGTGGCGGTCGGCGTGGTGTTGGCCGCCGGTTTGGGCACTCGGGTGGGCGCCGACGGAAACAAGGCCTACCTGCCGTTGGCCGGGCGCAGCATGTTGATCTGGTCCCTGGCCACCCTCTCGGGGCTCACCGATGTCGCGCGAACGGTGCTGGTATTCCGCCCGGGAGAGTTCGAGCTCGCGCTGGGCACGGTCCGGTGCGAACTCGCTGGCGCACCGGTGGAACTGGTCCAGGGCGGCAGCACGAGGCATGCCTCGGAGTTCAATGTGCTGCAGCATCTGGCTGCCGACATCGAGTCGGGTGCGGTGGATGTGGTCGCGATCCACGACGCAGCCCGGCCGCTGGCCGGGCCAGAAATGTTTCAGACCGCGATCTCAGTCGCCCGCGAGTTCGGCGGAGCATTGCCCGCCCTGCCGATCACCGGGCTGGTCCGAGTAGGCACGACAGGCCCGGAATCCGTAGCGGGCCTCGGCGCAGCGGTCCGGGTGCAGACACCGCAGGCGTTCCGGGCGCCTGGGCTGTTGCACGCCTATCGCAGCGCCGAACGCGACGAGTTCGAAGGCACTGACACGGCGTCATGCGTCGAGCGGTACACCGACATGCAGATCCATACATTCGGGGGCCGGGCCGCCAATCTCAAGGTGACGTATCCCCGGGATATCGTTGTCGCGCAACGTCTTCTCCCGGACCTGCCCGGTCGTGTCGCTGACCGGAAAGGTCCTGTCGACCCTCGATGACGGCGGCCAGATAGTCGGCGTCGCGGGGTAACTCGACACCCAGGGCTTCCTCGTCACAGTCGATGAGGGTCAGCGGTGTTCCCGCCGACAGGACTGCCTCGAGTTCGTCGAACGGACCCGATTCGCTTCGTTTCACCAGCCCGGCCAACAAGTCGGCATCGAAGCCGCGGGGGAACTGCACGCGGCGCAGTTGCGAGCGATCCAGAGTCCCTGTCAGCAACCCTTCCGCGCTGACCACCTTGACGCTGTCGGTGACGGCGCCGGCCGGCATCACCGCGACTGCCCCGCTGCGAAGGGTTGCAACGATGCGATCTACCGTGGCGGCCCCCACCAGCGGCCAGGCGAGGTCGTGTACCACTGCGCCGGCGCCACCGGCGAGCCCCTGCAATCCGGCCGCCAGACACTGCGCGCGCTCACCGGGAGGCTCTGCCAGCACCACTCGAACCATCGAATACTGCTCTGCGCCAAGGACTTCACGAACAGCATCAAAAAGTGGGCCGGCCACGGCGACCACAACGTCGCACCGACTTCCCAGCGCCCGGACCACCCGCGCCAACGGCGAGATCCCGGCTACGGAGGTGAATACGGCGTCACGACGCTCGGCGAACCCAACGGGCACAGGGAGAATCGCCCTAACCATCACTTCACCGGGGCTCTACCGCTATACGGGGTCGAACGACTCGATGAGCCAGACGCCGTCGATCCTCTTCAGGCCCACCTTGACGCTGCTAGCGGCGAATGCGCCGTCTGGATTCTCCTTGCTCGTGGTGGTCTGATTGATGAAGACCAGGACCTGGGCGGAATCGGGCTGGATCGTCGACACTGCGGCCCGCACGACGACCGCCTCCGTCTTGACGGATTTCTCCCTGGCCGCCGGAGTGACGATCTGTTCGGTGAATTGCGTGTAATACGCCAGGAAGTCTCCGGTCAGCCGGGATTTGGCTGCCGCGAAGTCTTGGTCGAGTGAATCCGGGGCATAGGACAGCAGTGCGACCGTCCCACTCGAGGCGGCGTCCAGCGCGACCTTCGCCGCTGCTGCGTCGGTTTGTTGATCCGGGCGATATTGGTTGAGGTACAGCCATCCCGCCAGCGCCGCGGACGCGATGAACGCGGTAGCCAACAGAATGACACCCGCCATGGAGCGCATGCTGCGCGCCGAACGCGGGCCGGGGGTGTCGGCGACGTTGCGGACGTCCCCGGCCTCGGTTTCGGTCTCGGCGGCAACGGATTCGGGCTCGGCAGCAACGGATTCGGGCTCGGCAGCAACGGATTCGGCATCGTTGTTCTCGGGCGCCGCCGTTGCGCCTTCGTCGCTCACGGGACGAACTCGACTTTCGCCATCTTGATCTGTCCGTCTTCTCTTTGCAGGCCGACGCTGAGCCGCCATGTCCGGGGTTCTTGATCGGCCCCCGCAGAATTGGTGACCCGCGACGAGGCCGCGACCAGAACGACCGCCGTATCGTCGGTCATCGAATCTACCGCGGTGGCGTTGACCGTGACGTCGGTGATGACCTTCGAATCCTGCGCCACGGCGACAAAATCGGCCGCTTGTTGCTCGAAGTCGTCCTTGAACTGTCCGGTTGAGGTGTCGATGATGCGCTGGACGTCCTCCTGCGCCTGAGTGAAGTTCAACGACATCAATGTCACGACACCCTGCCGGGCCGCCGCGGCGTACTCCGCGTTCCGCGCCTGCAACTTCTCGGCCTGGCGGTGGTTCCAGATCATATAGCCACTGGCCGCCAGCAGTGCCACGGTGCAGAGGACAACCACCGTGGCGGCAATCCCCTTCCACGTCGGGCGGGGCAGGCGAAGCCGCGGCGACTTCGTGGGCGGTTCGGCCGCCTCGTCAGCGCCGGGAGAGCTGTCGTCGACCTGGCCGGTGCTCGCGTCGCCGCCCGGCTCTGCGGCTTCGGTCTCGACCTCCCTCGCGTCCACCTCGGCGTCCACGGTGTCCGGCTCGATTCGGTCGCTCGAGTCCTGCACGTCGGCGGCCTGTTGAGCTTCCCGACGCAGTCGGAGCGCGCGCGCATGCGCGCGGGCAGCAGCAGCAGTCGCCTCAGCCTCCTTTGCCTCGGCCTCCGCTTCCTCGGCAAGCGCTCGGGCCTGGTCGGCATCCGCCGCAGAATTCGCCGGCGGTTCGTCGACGCGGTCGGCGTCGGTCACCGATTCACGGCGCCTGAAAGACCGCACACCGACCTCCTAATGTCTGACTTGGTGCAAGTACGCATGCGCACAGAACACGTCGCTGGAATGTCATTCTTCATGTGAGTGCTGACGCGACGATACCCGCCTCCGCCGCGTGGCGATCCCGCGAATCTGTCAGCGAAGGACGAGGCCGCAATGTTATGCCAAGGTTTTGAGGTCAGGGTCCGTACGTATGCCCTCTGCCGTGCCGTTTGGCGTAATACATGGCAAGGTCAGCGCGTTCCAGCGCACCATCGAGCTGGCCGGGGGACATCATGCCGATGCCGATGCTGACGCTGCCGCGGGATTTGACTTTCACCTGCTCGGCCAGTGTCCGAGCCAGGTTCTGGGCATAGCTGGTTGAGGTGTGCGGCAGCAGGGCAGCGAATTCGTCGCCGCCGATGCGGGCGAACACATCAGAGAGGCGCAGCCGCCGGGTGATCGTGTCGGCCACGCTTTTGAGGTAGTCATCACCGGCCGCATGACCGCTCTCGTCGTTGACCTGCTTGAGGCCATCAAGGTCGATCATGAGCACAGCCGCCTCATCCTGGTAGCCGTGGCGAGCCGCCAGCTCCTGATAACGGGCAAGTTCCTCCTGGAATCGGCTGCGGTTCAGCACACCGGTCAGAGTGTCCATGGTTGCCTGCCGCCTGAGCATCTCCTCGTCGCGCCTACGAGCGGAGATATCCTCGATGTGAGCTATGAAGTGGCGCGGCTGACCGGCATCGTCGCGCACGATGGAGGCTGAGAGCCGGACCCAAATGAGGTGCCCGTCCACGGCGTAATAGCGCTTGTCCATCTGATAACTGGTGATCTCGCCGTTGAGCAGCCGGGTCGCCTCATGCACGTCGGCATTGAGGTCGTCCGGATGGGTGATGTCCTGAAACGTCAGCTCGGCTAATTGCTGCTCTTCGTATCCGGTGATCCTGCAAAGCGCCTTGTTCACCCGCTCGAAGGTGCCGTTGAGACCAACGACGGCAATCCCGATCGGTGCGTTGGCGAACACCGCTTCAAAGGTCGCGTCGCGGCTGCGCTGGGCAGCCCGAGCCTCAGAAAGCACGGTCATGTCGCGAGCGAACGCATTGAAGTTCAGCTGCGGCCCGCAGCCGACCGCATTCACGATCAGTTCGACGGGTAGCTCGGTGCCGTCCTTGCGCAGCAGCGTGAACGCCGACACCTGACCGACTGTTGGTGAGCGGCCGGATTCCACATAGCCTCGGATGTCCTCGGATACCCATTCGCGCTGATCGGCGGTGATCAGAAACTCCGTCAGCAGCCGCCCGACTGCTTCCTCCCGGGTCCAGCCGAACATCTGAACCGCCGCGCGGTTCCACTCCAACACACGGCCGCCGGCATCAATCTGCCAGTAGGCATCCAACATGGTGTCCAGCACCTCGCGAAGAAGTTTCTGCTGCGCCGCAGCAGCCTCCAAAGCTTGACCGACATCCGGGGGCAGGCCTCCCGCGACCCGAGCGACCATTGCTGAGCTATCCGTTACCAGTTATGGAGGCACCAACGAGCTGCACAAGCTCATCATGCCCGAACTGAACGCACATCGCTCCACTTCATAGTCCATGACCTGGACTGGGGGGACCTGGACTGGGGGGACCTGGGCTGGGGGCCGGAGCCACGAACTGCCATCTCATTTCCCCAGGCTGGCCGACCCCACTCTGGTGACAGGGCGTCGATGGGGCCGATGCCAAACCCCACACATTGCGGGAAGCGTCACTCTAGAATCTGAAAATGCTTTCCTGCAGGCCCTTTTCGTTTGCCGTCGCAACCGCGGTCGGCGTGTTGACGGTCAGCGCCGTCGCGGCAGGCCCGCCGGCGGACGCCCAGCCAGCGCTACATCACGTCCGCTACACCGTGGGCGCCAGTCAAGACATCTTCGGCGCCGAGATCTACTACCGCGACACTGAACCGCCGAATTGGGCGGACTACAGCCACAATCCCTACCTTTACAGCCCCAACGCGACTGTCGACCTCGGGCCGGGCAAACCGTGGGTGTTCGAAGCCATGCTCGCCAACCCCGAGCAGTGGGCGATGGTCGTCGCCGGTCTACCCACCGCTTTGACGCCGGCACTGCAGGACCCCGGCTTCGTCTGCGAACTCCGAGTGGACGACGTGGTGGTCGCGACTGATTCGGGCACCCGAGGGGCGCTCTGTTCACTCCGCAACTGGTAGGACCCCACCGACCGAGGTGTCGCCCCGCGCCCAGAAGGTGTGATTGTGCTTGGTGATGCACGTGAGGAACAGACCGTCCGGCGCTTGAGCGACGTCGCCGTCCAAGGCCGCGCACGAGTCGCCGACGTTCTTGACCCCATGCATCACAGGTGAGCGAAACCAGCGTGGTTCGTATCTGCGCGCAGACCCGCAGAACACCAGCCGTCCCCACGACGTCACGCCGAACACGTAGTACGTGTTGTTGGTGCAGTAGGAGCCCAGCACGATGTTGGGCTGGATGCCTGGTGTGCAGTTCGGATAGTTGCACTCAACGCCGGCCGGCGGCGGTGGTGGTGGCTGAGCAGGTGCTGGCGGCGCGGCAATGACAAGCGCGGGGACCGCTAGCGCAGCCAGCGCTGCGAAAAGAGAACGCACCTGGATATTTTCACATGCGCGGGAACGAAATTCTGGCTTTGGAGAGCATTGCATCTCAGCCCGATTAGGCTGCCAACATGCGCGCACAACGTGGGACGGCCAGCCTGGCGGCAAAGCTGACCGGCGGCCTGGCGGCAAAGCTGACCAGCGGCCTGGCGGCGGGGGCCACGGTACTGATCGCCGGCGTAGGTGTGGCGCCCGTGGCTCAAGCGTCGAATTTCGGGACCGAACTCAACGGAACCTTTCGGGTGAAGTCGGACGGTCAATGGGCGAGGACCAACGGCGTCAAGATCAAACAGGAGACCGTCGTCGAGACTTGGACGATCACAACGAGTTGCGTGAGTCCGATCGAGTGCACCGGCGTGGTGAAGAGCGATCGTGGATGGACCGGCACTGCCAGGCTCGCCGACTACTGGTTCATCGAGCACGTCATCGATAACTGGATACCGTGCTCGGACGGGACGTTCTACTCCGGCCTGCAGAAGTTCATCTTCTGGGGAATCGACCCCGCCACCGAAGGCAGGACTTACATCGACAGCGAGTATTGGGCCGGCCGCAATGTCACGAAGGGCCCCAGCGGGGCCTGCGGCGTCAACAAGCCGGTAGTGATCGAGCTACCCGTGTCGATGGCGAGGGTCGGCTAACGCTCAGATCGGAAGCAGATCCTTCCATGACTTCGGGGCTCCGCCCGCCGCCTGATTCGAAATCTGTTGCAACTGCCCGTCGGGAGTGAGGTACTGGCCGGTCTGCGGGTTGTACGGCGCGGACGCAACAGACGGCCCACCACCAGCACCGTTGCCGTGGAAGGCACTCGGCACAGCGGGAACGGCACCCGGTGGCGGTGGTGGCACAGGGACGGGCGGTACGGGTGTCCCGTTGATGGAGTTACCCGGTGGAGGCGGCGGAATGTAGGGGGCCTGAACCGGAGCAGGCGGCGCGGCCCCGGGCGGCGGCGCGGCCCCGGGGGGCGGCGCGATCGGAGGCGTCCCGGATCGAACCGCACCCGGGGGCATCGGAGTGCCTTCCAGCGGCGCGAAAATCCGGTCCTGGAAATCCACCCGATCGTCGACCGGTATGCCCTGTTTGGCCAGATTCGGATCGAACGGGTAAGGGCCGGTGATGTGCTGGCGCATCGCCAGCGGTTGATAACCCCTGGGATCGTTGCAGAGTTCGACTGTCGGAGCACGCTTTCCGGGATGTGCCATGCAGGGATAGTTGCGGGCACCGCGCACATTCATCGGCGAGTCCTGCGGCAGCTTGCAATACAACCCGTCGGGCGTGTCTATCGAGGTCTCGTCCTCAGGTGAACGCCATTGCGACGGCGGCAGGAAGCCGACCGTGCACGCCGGTGGATCGGCGACGGTCAGGGCGAAGTCGCCGGAAGGGATGCCGGTGGGATTACTCGGCGGCGAGACGGACTGATTGACCGCAATTACCGCCGGAAACAACACCAATAGTTGCTCTAGCGCAGGGTTGTAGGTCACGAATAGCTGGCTCACCGTGGTGAGATTTGCCAGGAGTATCGGAAGCGTCGGCCTTACTTGATCCAATAGGTGGCTGACTTCCTGGGCGAAACCGGGGCCGCTCTGCAGGAGCGCCCGAATTTCTGGGTCGTTCTGCACTACCTGGCCAGTGATTCCGGACAAACTGCGCGCCCACGTGCGGATCGCGTCGGTGGTCTCGGCCTGTGACTCCAGCAGCGGGACGCCGTCATCGACAAGCGTGCGCGCCTGGTCGGACACACCGCCGGCGTCTTCGCTCACCGTGGCCAACGAGTCAAGCAGCGACCCGAAATCAGGTCCGGCGCCGTCAAATGCCAAAAAGGTTTCATCGAGCAGGTCGGGAATTCTGTCCTTCGGCAAGCTCTCTACCAAGGCACTCAGCTGATCCAACATCGGACCGACCGGCTGCGGGATGGAGGTGTCGGCCCTGGGGATTCGCGCTCCGTTCTCCAAGTACGGTCCCGAATCGGTGCGCGGAAGCAAATCCACATACTGCTCCCCGACTGCCGAGACGCTACGCACCTGAGCCTGCAGATCAGCGGGAATCTTGGGCGACCGGTCGAGTGACAGCGTCGCTTCCGCCCCCGTCTCGGTTAGCTTCACGTCGGTCACCCTGCCCATCTGCACGCCGCGATAGGTCACGTTGCTGAAGTGGTAGAGACCACCGGAGGCGGGCAATTCCACCGTCACCATCAGCCGACCGATGCCCAGCAGCGTGGGCACCCGCATGTAGCCGAAGAACATCACCGAGACACCGACGATCCCCAAGACGGCGAAGATGATCAGCTGGGTTCGAATGAAACGGGTGATCATCAGCCGCCACCTCCAGGTGTCTGCGCCGGTTCCGGCGGTGGTGGCGGCGGCTGCGCTTCCGCATATGGCCCCGCGAAGAATTGTGACGTCGTGACAGCCTCTGTCTGAGGGAGCCAGGGTGCCGCCGGGGGCGGCGGGGCCACCGGCAACAGCGGGCCTGGCGCCGACATCAACGCACCCGACGCTGCCTCCGGCGGTACTTCGGTCGGAGGTGGCGCGACACCGATCTTCAGCGGATCGTAGGAGTAGTTCAGGTAATAGGGATCGCCCGGCGCCGGGATCAGTTTGGCGTTCTCGTCGCCCCAACGGGTTCCGAGCAGCAGCGTTCTCTTCAATCGCGGATAGGTGAAATCCAAGTTCACGTACAGGTTGATGTAGTCACCGCGGGTGATCCGATCAGCAAAAGTCGGGCCGTACGGAAAGGCGGTCAGCCACAGCAACGCGCCGTTGAGGTCCGAGCCGACGTCGGCGAGTGCCCCCAGGGCCGGTCCCAGGTTCTCCAAGTTCTTCACCAGGTCGTCACCGGCGTCGTTGACAAGACCAGTGGCGATATCGCTGAACTGCCCGAGCTTTTCGAGGGCGGTAGTCAATTGCGGCCGCTCCCTGATCAACACATCGAGTGCGGGCGGAATATCTTTCAGCGCACGCTCGATCACGTCTCGTTGTCCGGCAAACGTGCCGGCAACCCGGTCCAGCTGCTTGACCAGGTCGATGATGTTGTCCCGCTGGTCATCAAGAACTCCGACAAAGGTGTCGAGTCGGGTGAGGAGCTCACGGATCTCGGGTTGTCGGCCCGACAGCGCGAGATTCAAGTTGTGCACGATGTCGCCGAACTGCCCCAGCCCGCCGCCGTTGACGATGGTCGACAGCGCAGACAGCGTACGTTCGGTCGAGGGATAGGTCGACGACGCGTTCAGCGGGATGGTGGCGCCGGGTTGCAGGCGCCCCCTGGGCTCTTCGCCCAGGGGCGGGTTGAGCGCCAGATGCATCGAACCCAGCAGGCTGGTCTGCCCGACTGTTGCCACCACGTTGGCAGGCACCACGATGTCGGGCTTGACCGAGATGACGACATCGGCGTGCCAGTCACGAACCGTCATCTTGCCGACACTGCCGACGATGACATCGCTCATCATCACCGGCGAATTCGACTCCAGAGTTGCCACGTTGGCGACCTCAACGTGGTAGGTGACCGCATTCGGCCCCTTGCCCACCGCTCCGGGCAGGGGTAGCGAGTTGACTCCCTGGAAGGCGCAGCCCGTCAAAGACAGCGCAATGCACAAGCCAACGACCGCCAAACGCTGCGCATGCACACGGCCAATCATCCTCCGGCCCATCATCTTCCGGCCCATCATGACGGCGGCATCCCTTCGGCTGGGAGCAAAGGCGTGTTAGGCGCCGCAGTCGACGGAAGCAGCATGCTGTCGACCGTTGATGGCCCCGCCGGAGTGTTCGACAGGACATTGGGCGGCCCAGGGATCGGCGCGCCGGGGAACAGGGCCGGCGACGGAATGCGGGGCCCGTGCGGGTTTCCGGTGTAAAGCCCCGGCGGACCAGGCGGCGCGCCCCAGCCCGGAGGCGGCGGTACATCGCCCATGCCGGTGTAGGCCGACACCGTCGGCGGCGGCTCGGGGGGGTCACCTGGTCCCGCGCCCCCGGGAGCGAGCTTTGGATCGGTATAGATCAGATGTCGCGGACTGATCGCCGGCCTCAGGTAGGGGTTCACCGGAAACGGAAGATCGCCAAAGTTGAGCAGGCGCAGCGCTGGGCCCAGATACTGCTCGCAGAGTTTGGCGGTTTCCGGCGCAGTGGCGTTCACGACGCCGCCGATCATGCCGCAAACGAAAAACACCGGGTCCGAGAAGTTTGCGAGCGAAAATGCGCCCGTGATTGCTCCGCCGTTGGGGTAATAAATGTTCTGGTAGTTGGCGATCGCGTTGGGCATGATGTGCAGCACGTTCTCCAACGCCATGCGATGGTCCACCAGGATCTGAGTGACACTGCCCAGCCGCTGGACCGATTCGGCGGCCTGGTCCCCGGTGCCGGCGATGAAGCGCTGAACCTCGCCGGTTGCGACCGACAGATCAGACAGCGCAGCGTCCAGGTCTGACTTGCTGCCGTCCACCACGCTGGTGAGAGTGGCCAGTCGATTTTCGAACATGACGATCTGCTGCTTGCTATCGCGAAGTGCGGTGACGAAAATTTGTAGGTTCGAGATGACGTCAACGAGGTTGCCGCTGCCTTCGGCCAAGATTCGGGCTGCTCCGGACAGTTGAGCCAGTGTCTGGCGCAGCTTCGCCCCATTGTCCTCCATGGCATTGGCAGCGCTGTCGAAGAATCGAGACACCGACGTACCCACCGACCCATCCCTTGGCCCCAGTTCCGTTGCCAGCCGCGCTAACTGGGCCTTGACCTCGTCCCACTCGACCGGAACGGCGGTACGGTCGCTCGGGATCACCGCCCCGTTTCCCATCGTCGGTCCGCCACCGCTGCGGTAGGCCGGTGTGAGCTGTACATATCGGGCCGAAATTAGGTTCGGTGCGACAATGACGGCCTGGGCGTCGGCCGGAACGGGCACGCCGCGATCAACCTTCAGCGTCATCTTCGCGTGGGTGCCTACGGGCTCGATCTTGTCGATGGTGCCGACCTGGACGCCTGCCACCCGCACGCCGTCACCGGGATAGATCGCCGTGGCCGACGGGAAGTAGACGGTAACCGTGATCGGACTGAAAAAGGCCTGGCGAACCAGGAAGACGGAGCCGGCGATCAGCAGGAGGGCCAGCACGATCACCGTGCTGGTCACCAGGCGCTTACGGGTTGCCATCATTTGGCAGATCTCCTGGCTGAGGAAGGCTGTTGACGGGGAAGGGGATCTCTGCCCGCGGACCGGCGTTGTCCGGTGGCTGCCCGGCGTTGAAGCCGCGCCGGAATCCGAACGCGTAGTCCAGCCACGGCTGGAGAAGCTGCGCGGGGATGAGGTTGGGCACGAACGCGTTGTAGTAGGCGCCGTTCGACACGATCTCACCCTGCGTCAGATAGTATTTCGCGGCGCCGGGCAGCATCTTGCCGATATTGTCTCGTTGCCTCTCGAGCATCGCGGCCAACGTGTTGATCTGTTCCAGCGCCGGGGCCAACTCCTGCTCGTTGTCGGCAACCACGCCGGTCAGTTCCCGCGAAACCGCCGAGGTGTTGGCAAGCAAGCTGGTGATCGCGTAGCGCCGGTCGTTCAGCACTGCGAGCAGGTCGTTGGCGTTGAGGATCAGCGCATTGATCTGTCGGCTGCGCTCGGCGAAGATCCCGGTGACATCGCCTGCGGTCCTGAGCAACTCAGCCAGACCTTCGTCTCGATTGTTCAACGCCTGCGAGAGTCGAGACAAGCCGTCGAACGTCGGCCCCAGCTGCGGAGCGACCTGATCAAGTGTCTCTGCCAACGTGTCCAGCGACTGGTTGAGTTCACCCATGTCGAGGCCGCCGGTATTGGTGGCGAGTTCACCGACGGCGTCGGTCAAGGTGTACGGGGAAGTCGTGCGCGTCGTCGGAATGGCCTTGCGCCGGTCCAGCACGCCGCTGCCGTCGGACTCCAGGGCCAACACGCGCTCGCCGAGCAAAGTTCCGGTACGGACGTGCGCGGTGGTCTGGGAGCCCAGCGCGTACTTACTGTCGATGGTGAATCCGACTAGCGCGTCGCCGTTGTCGAGTGAAATCGAGGAAACCGAACCGACCTTTATTCCCGATACCGTGACGTCATTGCCCACGGCAAGGCCACCGGCCTCGACGAAGAGCGCCTGATAGCGGGCTGCGGTTGCCCAGGATGTCAACCGTTCAGGCTGCAGCCCGACAGCGATGACCAAGATGATCAGGACGACGCCGATGAACCCGGTCCTGGCGAGTTCCGATCCGCCATATTTCAGCATCTACTCGTCCACGCACCTTCCGGTCTCTTGTTTGATCCAGGGGAAGACAACTGTGCGTCCCTCCAGATCGCTGGCCCGGAAGGTTATTCCGCACAGGTAGTACGGGAAGAAGGCGCCGTAGGAGCCGACCCGCGCGAGTTTGCGGTATATCTCGGGAAGCCGCTCAAGAGTGGCCTCAGTTTGGTCGATGCCATCGACGAGAAGCGGGGCAAGCCTGTTCAACTCGTCGACGGTGCCGGCCAACGGCGCCCGCCCCCGGCCCAGCAGATCTGCCAGCGATGCCGTGCCATTGTCCAGCGACTCGATCGCCGTCCCGATCGGGTCGCGATCCTCGGACAATCCGGAGACCAGCTGCTCGAGCCGATCGATCGTGTTGGAGAACTCCTCACCGTCGGTGGACAGGGTGTCCAGCACCATCCGCAGATTGTCGATCAACTGCTCGATGACTTGGTTGTTGTCCGCCAGGGAATTGGTGAACGACGATGTCTTCGACAGCATCGAGTCGAGTGTCCCACCTTGGCCCTGCAGTATCTGCACCAGCGACGAGGTGAGCGAATTGACATCCTGTGGATTCAACCCACGGATCACGGGCTTGAGGCCACCGAGCAACAGGTCGAGGTCGAGTGCCGGCGCCGTGCGGTCGGCAGGTATCTGCGCCCCTACAGGGAGAATTCTCGTCGATTCCGGAGTGTCGACCAGTTCCATGTACTTGTCACCGGTGAGGTTGAGATAACGGATGGCGGCTTTGGTGCCGGTCGTCAGTGCGGTGGTGCGGTCGACGTCAAAGCTGACCACCACCTTCTTGTCTTCCTGCAACGCCACTTTCTTCACGGTGCCGACGCGAATGCCGGCTATCCGGACCGTATCCCCCGTCTCCAGCCGCGAAGCGTCCGTGAAGACCGCCGAATACTGGTTTGTCGCACCGGTTCTCGCATCGCTGAAGACAAGGAACAGAAACACGGTCAGGATCGACATGACGACCGTGAACGAGAGGAATTTGATCAGCGTGCCGGCGATTCCCGTCATCCCGGCATTCCGATCTGTGCTGTGTTGCGAGGCGGTCCATCCAGCGGCCCGAACAACCAGTTCTTGAGCCCGTCGGAATTCAATAGCGTTCCGGCATTGCCGTACTTCGCCGAGTTGGTGCCGACGTCGGCGACCAGCATCGGCGGCCTGAAGCTCGCGGGCTGCAGGGGCAAGCCCAGTTCCGTGCAGTAATCGAGCCCGCCGCTCGAGGCCGCGACCTTGGGCAAGTCGCCCGGATAACGGTACCGCTCGACGCCAAGAGTCAGGCCGGTCGAGAGCATCAGCCCCGCGAACTGCGGTGGGGCTTTCGGTTGCAGACCCAGGCCGGCGATCCCGCACCAAATCGACTTGCGGTAGCTGTAGAGCAGATCGGTCGTGGGCACCAACAGGTTCACCACCTCCGTCAGCCCCTGACGGTTGCCGCCGACGACCTCGTTCCCAACATCGGCCAGACCGATGACGCTGACCAGGAACTGGTCAAGTCTGGTCTGTTCATCGACGACGGTGTTGCTGAACTGCGTCAGATTGTCGACTGCCGACATGAGGTCCGGCGCCGCGTCGGCGTAGACGTTGAGCACCGGAACAGCGAGCTCGATATCGCGGGCCAGATTCGGCAGGCTCGGTTCCAGCGTGGCCAGCAGCGAGTTGAGGTCGGTAAGCGTCTGGCCGACCTTCTCGCCGCGACCGTTGAACGCCTGAGCGATCGCGCCGAGGGTCTGGTTGAGCTTGACGGGGTCGATCTTGTCCAGTAACTCGGTGAGCTGCTGGAAGACGGTGTTGATCTCGACCTGCACGTGACCGCCCTGCAGCACCTGGTCCTTACGCAGCGCCTCCGCAGAGGGATCGGCCGGCGCCACAAACCGCACGAACTTGGAGCCGAATACGGTCGACGATTCGATGTCGACGGCGACGTTTGATGGGATGAGGTGAAGTTGCGACGGGTCCATTCCCAACGTCAGGGCCGCCATCCCGTCGGGACGGTATTCGATCGACTCAACGCTGCCGACCTGCACTCCGCGCATCTTGACCTTGGCGTCGGGATCCATCACCAGGCCGGCACGCTTCGAGATCACCGTTACGGGAACAGTTTTGGTGAACTTTCCAGCGAACAAACCGAGGGATATCGCCAAGATGACGAGCAGTGCGACAACCATTCCCAGCCCGGCCAACGGCCGAGCCATCTTCCACCCCGCGATGTCACTCAACTCGACTCCCCTAGCCCGACAGGTTGAAGTTTCCGTCATGGCCATAGATCGCCAGCGACACCAGCAAAGTCACCGAGACCACGACCACCAGAGAAGTACGGACCGCGTCCCCCACCGCCGCGCCCACACCCGAGGGTCCGCCAGTGGCGAAAAAACCAAAGTAGGTGTGGAGCAACAGAATCGCCAATGCCATCAGCACGGCCTGAAAGAAGGACCAGAGCAGGTCAATCGGATTGAGGAACGTATTGAAGTAGTGATCGTATAGACCGGCCGACTGTCCGAACAACACCACCGTGGTGAACTGGGAGGCCAAAAACGACAGGATCACCGCGACCGCGTACAGGGGCGTGATCGCGATCATGCCCGCCACTATCCGCGTCGACACCAGGTACTCGATCGGCGGGATCCCCATCGACTCCAGCGCATCGACCTCCTCGTTGATCCGCATCGCGCCCAGCTGTGCGGTCACTCCCGCGCCGAAAGTCGCCGCCAGGCCGATCCCGGCCACCACCGGCGCGGCGATGCGCACGTTGATGAACGCCGCGAGGAAGCCCGTCAGCGCCTCGATGCCGATGTTGCCCAGCGAACTGTAACCCTGGATGGCCAACGTGCCGCCGGCCGCCAGTGTCAGGAACCCGACGATGGCCAGGGTGCCGCCGATCATCGCCAACGCGCCCGCGCCCATGGAGATCTCGGCGATCAGCCGGACGATCTCCTTGCGGAAATGCACCGCCGCGTGCGGCACACCCGCAATCGCCCGCCCGTAGAACAGCGCGTGATCGCCGATGCCCGACAGCCAGGCCACCGGGCGGCCGGCCGCCTCTGCCAGCCGCGGGTATAGCGCTCGCACCACCGATTGGGCTCCCATGATGTGCGGCCCTAACCCGTCGTCATCTGGATACCGATCGCGGTCACGACCACGTTGATCACAAACAGCGCGATGAACGCGTACACGACGGTCTCGTTGACCGCGTTACCCACTGCCTTGGCCCCGCCGCCGACGATCGTCAACCCGCGATAGCAGGCCACCAACCCGGCGATCACACCGAACAGTGCCGCCTTCACACACGAGATGAGCACCTCCGGAAGCCCGGTCAACAACGTGATCCCGGCCGCGAAAGCACCCGGGTTGACGTCCTGGACAAAAACCGAGAAGAAGTAACCCCCGAGGATGCCGATGATCACGACCAGGCTGTTCAGCAGGAGTGCCACCAGCCCGGCAGCCAGCATCCGGGGCGTGACCAGACGCTGGACCGGGTTGATGCCCAGCACCTCCATCGCGTCAATCTCCTCACGGATGGTGCGCGACCCCAGGTCCGCACACATCGCCGTGGCTCCTGCCCCTGCCACGATCAGCACTGTCACCATCGGACCCACCTGCGTGACGGCACCGAAGGCCGCACCCGCGCCCGAGAGATCTGCCGCGCCCAACTCCCGCAGCAGAACGTTCAGGGTGAACGACACCAACACTGTGAACGGGATCGCCACCAGAACCGTCGGCGCCAGCGACACCTTCGCCACGAACCACGACTGCTCCAAGAACTCCCGCAGCTGAAACGGCCTGACGAACAGGTACTTCACCGCATCCAGCGCCATCGAAAAGAACCCGCCGACGGCCCGCATGGCGCCGGTCACGCCGCTCGGCATCGTGATGCCGGTCGACCAGCGCTCCGGCCCGTTAACCGCCATTAACTCTGGGTTCCCTCCAAGATCACCAAGCCCGATACGGCAGTCGGGCCTGCCTAGCATTGTTCGCCAGCCCGATTCCGGTGCCATCACCGCTGGTTCACGGCACCGCCTCGCGGCTAGTTGGAACAACTTGACGCACTTTGCCACATCGGCGGCGCCAAATGGGTGCCCTTTGGCATTCAGGACCCCGCCAGTTTGGATCGGCAGCCCTACCCCGACGCTGTTGACCTGTGTTTCCAGTACCCCCAGCGCCCAGCGGTTGGACCAAAGGACTCGCCATCGACACCCGGCGCCGCCCCTTCGGGCGACGTCGCTAACAGGGCCGATCCCTGACCGGAATGAGCCTCCGTAGAGGACTGACCGGCGACGATCCGCTGCGCACGCCAAGCTCCGCGGCAGAGTCGGTCGATTCGGACCGGGAGGGACGGCCCAAGTGGTTTGATGAACAGCGGTGTAAACCATCCAGGGTGATCGTCGAGAAGAATTTGAGAAAAAGAATTTTGAGAAGACTGGCGAAGCTCTCGAAGGCCGCGACCGCCGCCGCGGCGCTCATGGTGAGTGCGGTGATGCTCGCACCGCCCGCCCCGGCCGCCATGCGGTTGGGCAACTACGACGTTCTCACCAACCGCTATACCCAGGCTTCGTGGGTCTGGTTCGTCTCCACGTGCGTCCCGAAAGATCCGGACTGCGTCTACGCCTCTGGAATACCGCGACTGAACTTCTATGCCGGTTACGTGAGTAAGGCTTTCCTGGTCGACGGCCGCTACTCGTTCACCGTGGACGTTCCCGATGGCCTACGCTGCATCGGCTACAACCTACCGAGCCGCGATACTTACTCGTGGGACGCGGTCTCCCTGGCCGGAACCATCAATTCCGTCTACGACGTGGGCTGTTTCAACGGTCCCCCCGGCACCCAGTTCTGGACTTTCGCGCTCCAACGCCTGTAGCGACGCGACCGCGCCTGCGGTGGCGGTGAAGCCCGACACCCATCATCCGATCAAATCGGGTTATGCGATCAACTCGACCACCGTCGCGTTGGCCGTGCCGCCACCTTCGCACATGGTCTGCAAGCCGTAACGAATTCCGTTGTCTCGCATGTGGTGGACCATTCGCGTCATGAGCACCGCGCCCGAAGCGCCGAGCGGATGACCCAGCGCGATCGCGCCGCCGAGGGGGTTGAGCTTGCTCTCATCGGCGCCGGTGTCGGCCAGCCACGCCAGCGGGACCGGCGCGAACGCCTCGTTGACCTCAAACACCCCGATGTCGTCCAGGTCCACGCCGGCCTTGTGCAGGACCTTCTCGGTCGCCGGAATCGGCCCGGTCAGCATCAGTCTGGGGTCGGCCCCGGTGACCGCGCCGGCGCAATAGCGCGCCAAGGGGGTCACCCCGAGCGTGACTGCATTCTCGGAGGTCATGACGAGCAAGGCTGCCGCTCCGTCGGAGATTTGAGAAGAGTTCCCGGCATGAATCACACCGTCCTCGGTAAACGCCGGCTTCAGCCCGGAAAGCTTCTGCTGCGTCGTCCCGCGCCGAATACCCTCGTCCTCGGTGACGACACCGCCCTGGGTGAAGACCGGCACGATCTGTTCCCTGAACGCCCCGGCATCCTGCGCAGCCGCCGCCCGCTCGTGGGACTGCGCCGAATATTCGTCGAGTCGGGTGCGCGAGAGGTTCCATTGCTGCGCGATCATCTCGGCCGCGATGCCCTGGTTGAACGCGAAGTCGTTATAGCGGGCAAGGACTTTCGGACCGTAGGGCATACCGGTGGCGCGCGCGGAGCCCAGCGGCACCCGGCTCATCACCTCTACCCCCCCGGCCACCACGACGTCCTGTTGCCCCGACATCACTGCCTGAACGGCGAAATCCAGCGCCTGCTGGCTGGATCCGCAGGCCCGGTTGACGGTGGTACCCGGGATGTGTTCAGGCCAGCCCGCCGCCAGCACCGCATACCGGCCGATGTTGCTGGACTGGTCACCAACCTGGGAAACGCAGCCCCACACCACGTCATCAATGATGGTTGGGGGGACCCCGGTGCGCTCGACGAGCTCGTTGAGCACCACCGCCGACAGATCGGCCGCATGCTGGTCGGACAGTTCGCCGTTGCGCTTGCCGACGGGCGTGCGCACCGCTCCTACGATGACCGTTTCCCGCATCACTTCTGCTCCGATCCGGGCCCCGGCCCGATCACACCATCGGCCCGCAACCGGGCCAATTCCTCTTCCGTCAGACCCAATTCACCCAGTACCGCGTCGGTGTGCTGTCCCAGACCCGGCACCGGCCCCATCGGCTGCTCGAAGTCGCTGATCACCGGCGGCGGCCGCAAGCTACGAATGTCACCTCGGGACGTGGCGACGGTCCGCCAGCGGTCGCGTGCGGCCAGGTGGGGATGCACCACCACTTCACTGGGCAGGTTGTAACGGGAGTTGCCGATCCCCGCTGCGTCGGCCGTCACCTGAATGTCGGCGAGATCGTGTTGGGAACACCAACTACCGAGCGCCTCGTCGAGGATCTCGCGGTGCGCACAGCGCCCGGGGTTGGTGGCCAGCCGCGGGTCTTCGGCGAGGTCGGGTCGCTCGATCATCTCGCGAGCGACACGCTGCCATTCGCGGTCGTTGGTGGTGCCGAGAACGACGATCTGATCGTCGCGGGTGGCGAACGCTCCGTACGGTGCCACCGCGGGCGAAGCCACACCCAGCGGCTGCTGGTCGATGCCCGTGTGCTGGGTATAGGTCAGCGCGTAGCCCATCACGTCGGCCATCACGTCGAACAGGCTCAGTTCGACGGACGGCGTCGCGGCCCCGGCGGGCCGGTTGGCGCGCCCGAACAACAGCGCCAGAATCGACAGGGCGGCATAGAGACCCGTTGTGAAGTCGGCCATCGCGGGCCCAGGTTTCGCGGGCATGCCCGGATAGCCGGTGATCGCGCAGGAACCCGCCTCCGCCTGCACCAGAAGGTCGTAGGCACGCTTGTGGGACAGTGGCCCGCCGGACCCGTACCCATCGATCTCGACGGGAATGACGCCGGGGTGGCGCTGAGCGAGGTCGGTCGACGCGATTCCCATTCTGGCCGTCACCCCCGGCGCGAGATTCGACACGAACGCATCGGCGCGGTCGAGCAACCGGTGCATCAGCTCCATCCCCGCCGGTGACTTCGTGTTGAGGGTCACCGATTCCTTGCCGCGGTTGCACCACACAAAATGGGCCGCCAGACCGCCCGGCCCGTTGACCACGTCGTCGTAATCGCGTGCGAAGTCACCCCCGTCGGGGTTCTCCACCTTGATGATGCGCGCGCCGAAATCAGCCAGCACCCGGGTGCACATCGGAGCAGCGACGGCCTGCTCCATGGCGACGACGGTGACACCCGCCAGCGGCGCGGTGTGTAGTTCTGGATCATTCACCTGTTCACATCACCATGCTCAGTAGCTACGGGGAAGGCCCAGGACGTGCTCACCCAAGAAATTGAGAATCATCTCCTGACTCACCGGGGCGATCTTCATCAGGCGCGCCTCTCGGAAGTACCGCGACACGTGGTACTCCTCGGCGTAGCCCATCCCGCCGTGCATTTGCAGCGCGCGGTCGGCCGCATCGAAGCCCGCGTCGGCGCAGAGATACTTCGCGGTATTCGCCTCGCGCCCACAAGGTTTGTCGCTGTCATAGAGCCAGGTCGCCTTGCGCAGGACTAGTTCGGCGGCATCGAGGCGGGCCAGCGAGTCAGCCAGCGGGAACTGCAACCCCTGATTCATCCCGATGGGACGGTTGAAGACGACGCGCTCGTTGCCATAGGCCACCGCCTTCTCCAGTGCGACGCGCCCGATTCCCAACGCCTCGGCGGCGAGCAGCATCCGCTCGGGGTTGAGCCCATCGAGGATGTACTCGAAGCCCTTGCCCTCCTCCCCGACCCGGTCCTCGATCGGGACGATCAGATCGTCGATGAACAGTTCGTTCGAGCCGACCGCGTTGCGCCCCATCTTCTTGATCGGCCGGATGACAACGCGGTCTGGGTCCAAGTCGGTCAGGAACAGCGTCATCCCGTCGGTCTTCTTGGCGCCTCCGGCCCTGACGGCGTCGTATGGCTGGGTACGGGTCAACAGCAGGATCTTCTCGGACTCGAGGGCCTTGGAGATCCAGACCTTGCGGCCGTTGATGCGGTAGGTGTCCCCTACGCGTTCGGCGAAGGTGGTGATGCGTGAAGTGTCCAGACCGGCGCCGGGCTCGGTGACACCGAAGCAGACATGCAGTTCGCCGTCCACGATCCGGGGCAACGTCGAGGCCTTCAGTTCGTCGGAGCCGTGTTTCACCACCGGCTGCATACCAAAAATCGACAGGTGGATCGCACTGGCGCCGTTCATCGCGGCACCCGATCGCGCGACCTCCTCCAACAGCAGGGTGGCCTCGGTGAGCCCCAGGCCGTGGCCGCCATACTGCTCCGGAATGGTCATGCCCAGCCAGCCGCCCTTGGCGATGGCGTCATAGAACTCGCCCGGGAACTCGTGGCCGAGATCCTTCTCCATCCAATACTGTTCGTCGAACCGGCCCGCCAGCTCGGCGACCGACCTGCGGATCAACTCCTGATCCTCGGTCAGTTCGAAACTCATGCCGCCCGGCATAACTGCGTCTCCCTGAGAGTTTCGCGGCACGTCATCGGAATGCTCCGTCGCGCAATGTTACCTTCGGCGGGTGAGGCCGCGCCGCCTGCTCATCCGCTACGCAGCGGGTCTCACGTCGGCCTACGTGCTGACAGTGGCCGAAGTGGTCGCGATCGTGGTGCCGCTGATCGGCCCCAGCGTCCTCACGCCAGGCAACGTCATAGCCCTCGTGGCAATCAGCGTCGTCAGCACCATCGCGGTGGCCACGGCCGCAGTGCTGATCATCGCGCCGTCCCTGCAGTGGGTGAGCGCGGGGCTCACACCTACCGGCGCCCAGCTCCGCTCGGCGAGCAAGACGACCCGCCGACAGTCAGCCATCACGGTCGCGCCGTGGGCCCTGGCCGCGGCGGTCCTGGTGCCGCTCAACCTCGACGCGGAGCCGGCGGTCCTCATCGTCATCGTTTCGGCGATACTCTTCGGCGCCATCGCCAATGTGTCCACCGGATTCCTGTTCACGCTGCGAACACTTCGCCCGCTCCTGGCCGGCGTACCGGCCGACCTCAGACATCCGGTCGCACCTGGGGTGCGTGCCCGGCTGCTCCTGATGTGGACGGTGTGCACGGCGCTGCCCGGGTTGGCGATCGCACTGCTGCTGATCATGTGGTCCAACGGCTGGCTGCTCGAGGACTCCACCCGGACAGAACTCGCGCTTTTGGTATTGGCGCTGGTCGCGGTGGTGCTTGGGCTCAGGGCGACGATCGTGGTGTCGATGTCGATTTCCGACCCGGTCAACCAGGTGGTCAAGGCCATGGCAGACGTCGAGAAGGGCCTCATCGACCAGACCGTCGACGTCTACGAATGGTCCGAAATCGGCCGACTGCAAGCGGGCTTCAACTCGATGGTCGCAGGACTGCGGGAACGCGACCGGCTGCGCGACCTCTTCGGGCGTCACGTGGGCGAGGAAGTTGCCCGGCGCGCTGTCGAACAGAACGAATCACCGTCGGGCGACGAACGCGACGTGGCGGTCCTGTTCGTCGACCTTGTGGATTCGACGCAACTTGCCATCGTCCACGAACCCCACGACATCGCACGCCTGCTCAACGAGTTCTTCCAAATCGTGGTCGCGGCCGTCGACAAGCGACACGGCTTGATCAACAAATTCCAGGGGGATGCGGCACTGGCGGTGTTCGGCGCTCCGCTGAGCATCCCCGAGCCCGCATCGGCGGCACTGTCGGCGGCGCGCGCGCTGGCCGCGGAGTTGCGCCGCCTTCCGATGGACTTCGGTATCGGAGTATCGGCT
>JAHZIT010000147.1 GCA_022601275.1 Actinomycetes bacterium | reverse complement strand
ACTGACTATTCCAAGTAGTCCAATCCAAGTAGTCCAAGCAGCCCCCTTGCCGGGAAAGCCCGCGCAAAGTAGGGCCTACCCTGTGGCGGGCGCGGAAGCAGCGGGCGCGGAAGCAGCGGGCGCGGAAGCGGCGGCGGGTGCCGGAGCAGAAGCTGGTGCCGAAGCCGCAGGTGCCGCAGCGGCGGGTGCGGAAGCAGCGGGCGCGGAAGCGGCGGCGGGTGCCGGTGCAGTAGCTGGTGCCGAAGCCGCAGGTGCCGAAGCCGCAGGTGCCGCAGCGGCGGGTGCAGGCGCAGCAGCAGGTGCCGAAGCAGCAGGTGCCGCAGCGGTGGGCGCGGAAGCGGCGGCGGGTGCCGGTGCAGCAGCAGGTGCCGAAGCAGCAGGCGCCGCAGCGGGCGCCGGTGCAGCGCCCGGAGCGGTGGGGGCTGGCGCTGGCGGGGGAGGCGGCGGCGGAGGAGTCAGGACTCGCACCATGTCGGCCTTCATGGCCTGGAGTTGCGCACCCCAGTAGCCCCAGCTGTGAGTTCCGTTGGGCGGGAAGTTGAACACGGCGTTGCGACCACCCGCCGCCACGTACTTGTCTTGGAACTCCTTGTTGGTGGACAGCGTGATGTTCTCCAGATAGGCGGCGCTGAAGTTCATGCCGAAGTCCCTGGTGGTGTCGAGATCCGAGCTAACCCCGTTACCGCAGTAGACCCACAGCGCAGTGCCATTGGCGACCAATCGGTTTATGTTGACGGTCGGGTCATTGCGCTGCCAGGCGGGGGAGCCGGGCTTTCCCCACATGTCAATCGCGTCGAAGCCGCCGGCGTCCTGCATTGCGATGTCGATCAGCGTCGGCCACAAGCCCTGCGAAGGCGCGAGGTAACCCGACAGCGAGGCGGCGAATATGTACTGTCGCGGATGCCAGGCGGCCATCGTCAACGCGCTGCCGCCCGACATCGACAGGCCTACAACGGCATTACCGAACGGATCCTGCCCGCGATTGGCGGCGAGCCAGAGGGGCAGTTCGTTGGTGAGGAAGGTCTCCCATTTGTATGTGACTGTGCCCGAGCGGTTTCTGGCGGGCCGGTACCAGTCGGAGTAGAAGCTGGACTGGCCGCCGACGGGCATGATGACCGAGATCCCGGACTGGTAGAAGAGCTCGAACGCGGTAGTGTTGACGTCCCAGCCGTTGAAGTCCTCCTGGGCGCGCAGCCCGTCCAGCAAAAGCACCGAATGCGGCCCTCCGTATTGGAATTGGACGCGGATGGTGCGTCCCATCGCCGTTGATGGGACGTCCAGCATCTCGACGGGAAGGCCCGGCCGAGAGAACGCCTCGGCCTCAGGCTCAGTGGTGGCCGCGGTTAACCCGACAGCCAGCAGCGCCACGACGGCCAGTTGCGCGCCGACGCGCCGGACCAGATGCCCCAAGATCGCCACGGGCGCGAAGATAGCAGCGCCTGGCGGAGTCATCGGGGGGCCGCGCGGCTCAGTGACCGGGTTGTGACCTCGGTGTCCTGCGCGGTCTCGCTCTACGCCGCGAAACCTGAAGGATGACGGAGATTATTCGTAGCCTGCATACCGGCGAAGCTTTAGTCGGCGAGCGTGTTCACCACTCCGGTGAACACGCGCGGGAGAACGTTGGCAGCGGGCACGATCAGTGAACGCAGCGGCGAGGTGCTCGCGTAGAGCATCCCGGCGGTCAGCAACCGGTAGCGGCGGGTCGTCCGTCGCCATTGACGCTCGTAGTCACCGGGACGGTCGGCGACCACGCTGTCGACCAGTAGTCGTGCCGCGGCGAACGCCAGCCCCAGACCCTCTCCGGTCAGGGCGTCGACGTACCCCGCCGCGTCGCCGACCAGCAGCACCCGCCCGGCCACCCGGCCGCGCACTTTCTGCCGCAGCGGCCCGGCCGCCCGGTCCGGCCCGTGCGGATGACCGTCGATTCGCTCGCGCAGGGAGGGAAACGCAGCGAGGTGCTGATCGAAGCGCCCTCGCTGTGAGGTGAGAATTGCGATGCCCACGCAGTCGTCGGCCACCGGTGTCACATACGCCTCGGTGTGCTGCGACCAGTACACCTCGACGTACTCGCTCCACGGTGCCAGGGCGATGTGTCGCTTGATCCCCCAGCGCCGCGTGCTACCGGCCGGACCATCCAGACCGAGGCCGGCCCGGATCGGAGAGTGCAAACCGTCCGCCGCCGCGAGATAGCGGGCGCGGATCCCGTTGACGGTGAGCGATTCACCGTCCTGGACGATTGTGCCGACCTTGTCGTGCAACACCGAGACCCCGGCCTCGGCAGCCTCGCGTTGCAGAGCTGTGTGCAGGATATTGCGTCGGACCCCTAGCCCGGGACCAGAGCCGAACTGTGCTGTGACACTGCGGTGCGTGTCGAAATAGGACACTCCGCGGAACTTCTTACCCGCCGGCCGTGCGCCGAGAAGATTGAGTTGGCGTACCGCGTGCGGCATCAGACCCTCACCGCAGGCCTTATCGATCGGGCCGGTGCGCTGCTCGATGACGGTGACCTCGAGGCCGGCGCGGGCCGCGTGGATAGCGGTGGCCAGACCGGCTGGCCCGCCCCCGGCGATCAGCAGGTCGATCATGTCAGGCGCCTCGCGGCCCTTCTGCCAAGGTCGCGAGCGCGGCGTTCTCCACCGAGATTCTGACCCACAGCAGCGCAGCGTTGAGCACGGTGAATACCAACGCGGTGATCCATGCGCTGTGCACCAGTGGCAGTGCGATGCCCTCGACGACAACCGCCACATAGTTGGGGTGCGGGATGAACCGGTATGGGCCACCGGTGACCCGGCCGGCATCGGGAACGACGACCACGCGGGTGTTCCACTGCCGTCCCAGCGTGGTGATGCACCACCAGCGCAGCACTTGGGCGGCGATCACGACGGCGAGCATCGGCCAACCCAAAGCCGGGATGAACTCGCGGTGCCCGGCCTCCAATAGACAACCAGCCAGCAGCGCGGTATGCAGCAGCACCATCGCCGGATAGTGGCCTGCTCCGAACTCGACGCCACCTCGCGCCCGACTCCACTTCAGGTTCCTCTGGGAGACAACAAGTTCAGCGATTCGCTCGACCGCTACCGCGGCGATCAGCAAGGTGTATGCAACCATGGTCAGCGCCAACGCAGCAGCACAAGTTCGGCGCAGAAGCCGGGCCCCATCGCCATCAGCAGCCCCGGACTTCCGGCGGGTGGCTTCTCGGCGAGGGT
>JAHZIT010000146.1 GCA_022601275.1 Actinomycetes bacterium | reverse complement strand
GACATCCTCGGCGGCATCCTGGCAGGCGGCGCAGGTGGCGCAGGTGGCGCAGGAGGCAACAACCCGCTGGGCAGCATCCTCGGTAGCGTCCTGGGTGGAAACCAGGGCGGCCCCCTCGGAGATATCTTGGGTGGGCTATTGGGTGGGAAAAAGTAGCGCGGGCTACCGGGTGGGAACCGCGCGGGCTACCGGGTGGGAACCGCGCGGGCTACCGGGTGGCGGTGAGACGCCCGCGACGTCTTCCTAGAATGGCTCGGTGACCCCCAGCTCCCAGCCCATTGTCGGCAGTGGCCTCCCAAAGGGGCCCAGAATTGACGCCCTGCCCAAATCGTGGGATCCCGGTGCGATGGAGAGCACACTTTACGAGGGCTGGGTCGATGCCGGCTACTTCAGCGCCGATCCCGCCAGCGGCAAGCCCGCCTACTCGATCGTGTTGCCGCCGCCCAATGTGACCGGCAATCTGCACATGGGTCACGCGCTGGACCACACGCTGATGGATGCGCTGACCCGGCGCAAGCGGATGCAGGGCTACGAGGCGCTCTGGCTCCCCGGTATGGACCACGCGGGCATCGCTACCCAATCGGTGGTGGAGAAGCAGCTCGCAGTCGAGGGCAAGACCAAAGAGGATTTGGGTCGCGAGCGGTTCATCGACAAGATCTGGGACTGGAAGCGGGAGTCCGGCGGCACCATCGGGTCGCAGATGCGCGCCCTCGGCGACGGTGTGGACTGGAGTCGCGAACGCTTCACCATGGACGACGGCCTGTCGCGCGCGGTGCGTACGATCTTCAAGCGGCTCTTCGACGCCGGGCTTATCTACCAGGCCGAGCGGTTGGTCAACTGGTCGCCTGTGCTCGAGACAGCTATTTCGGATCTCGAGGTAAAGTACGAGGACGTCGAGGGTGAACTGGTGTCGTTCCGATACGGATCGATGTCCGATGCCGAGCCCCATATCGTCGTGGCCACCACGCGTTTGGAGACAATGCTCGGCGACACCGCCATCGCCGTGCATCCTGACGACCAGCGATACCGCCACCTCATCGGTCAAACGTTGCCGCACCCGTTCCTGACTCGGCCCATCGCTATCGTTGCCGATCACCACGTCGACCCGGAATTTGGAACGGGTGCAGTCAAAGTCACACCCGCGCACGATCCGAACGACTTCGAGATCGGCATGCGTCATCAGTTGCCGATGCCGTCGATGCTGGATGCCAAGGGTCGGATCGCCGACACCGGAACGCCGTTCGACGGAATGGACCGATTCGATGCGCGGGTCGCGGTCCGCGAGGCGTTGGCTGAACAGGGGCGCATCGTCGCCGAGAAGCGGCCCTATCTGCACAGCGTGGGTCACTCCGAACGAAGCGGCGAGCCTATCGAGCCCCGCCTGAGCCTGCAGTGGTGGGTCAGGGTCGACGCCCTCGCCAAGGCGGCTGGCGACGCAGTCCGCAACGGCGACACGGTGATTCACCCAGCCACTCTGGAACCCCGCTGGTTCAGCTGGGTCGACAACATGCACGACTGGTGCATTTCGCGGCAACTGTGGTGGGGCCACCGCATACCGATCTGGCATGGCCCCAATGGTGAAACCGTCTGTGTAGGACCAGACGAGACACCGCCGGAAGGGTGGGAGCAGGACGCCGACGTGCTCGACACCTGGTTCAGTTCAGCGCTGTGGCCGTTCTCCACGATGGGCTGGCCCGACCACACCGCCGAGTTGGCCAAGTTCTACCCGACCACCGTGCTGGTGACGGGTTACGACATTCTGTTCTTCTGGGTGGCGCGGATGATGATGTTCGGCACATTCGTCGCCGGGGATCCTGCGATTACCGCAGACGGTGCCCAGGGGAGCTCACGTCCGCGGGTTCCCTTCGAAAATGTGTTCCTGCACGGCCTGATCCGCGACGAGTTCGGCCGCAAGATGAGCAAATCCCGCGGCAATGGCATCGACCCACTCGAATGGGTGCAGAAGTTCGGCGCGGACGCGCTGCGATTCACCCTGGCCCGCGGCGCTAGCCCCGGTGGCGATCTGGCCATCGGGGAGGACCACGCCCGGGCGGCCCGCAACTTCGCCACCAAACTGTTCAACGCCACCCGCTTCGCGTTGCTCAACGGTGCCGCCCCGGCTCCGTTGTCCGCAGTCGATGAACTGACCGACGCCGACCGCTGGATCCTCGGCCGTTTGGAAATGGTTCGCGCCGAAGTGGATTCGTCATTTGACAGCTATGAATTCAATAGGGTGTGCGAATCGCTGTATCACTTCGCATGGGATGAGTTCTGCGATTGGTACGTGGAGCTGGCCAAGGTGCAGCTGGGTTCTGAAGACGAGTCGGCCACCGCGCGCACTACTGCCGTGCTGGCGTTCGTGCTGGACACTCTGCTCAAACTGCTGCATCCGGTGATGCCGTTCGTGACCGAGGTGCTGTGGAAGACGCTCACCGGCAGTGAATCCCTGGTTATCGCTGACTGGCCCGTGCCTTCTGGATTCGAACTGGATCATGCTGCAGCACAACGTATCGCGGACATGCAGAAGTTGATCACCGAGGTACGCCGGTTCCGTAGCGACCAGGGTCTTGCCGACCGGCAGAAGGTGCCTGCCCGGCTCTCGGACATTACCGCCGCAGGTCTCGACGGACATGTTCCGGCGATAACGGCACTGGCCTGGTTGACTCCGCCCGCGGACGACTTCAGCCCATCGGCCTCGCTGGAGGTGCGGCTGTCGGCAGCCACCGTCATCGTCGAGGTTGACACCTCGGGCACCGTCGACCTGGCGGCCGAACGGCGCCGGTTGGAGAAGGAGCTCGCTGCAGCGCATAAGGAACTGGCCGGTACCGCGGCCAAGCTCGACAATGCGGGATTCCTGTCCAAGGCGCCAGCGGAGGTCGTCGACAAGATCCGGGCCCGCCGGCAGCTAGCCGGCCAAGAAGTGCAGCGCATCACCGCGAGGCTTGAGTCGTTCCCGACATGACCAGCGCACCCGAACCGACTCCGGACGAGATCGCGTCGTTGCTCCAGGTCGAGCACCTCCTC
The DNA here is from genome assembly GCA_022601275.1 of Actinomycetes bacterium. Classification (GTDB taxonomy): domain Bacteria; phylum Actinomycetota; class Actinomycetes; order Mycobacteriales; family Mycobacteriaceae; genus Mycobacterium. The sequence goes on along the minus strand of JAHZIT010000146.1, from coordinate 5,451 downwards.
GACCAGCGTTGGCCCGAGACCAAGATCGCACCGAGTACTGTCCGGATCTCGGCGTTGATGGAGATGCTCGGGTCACCGCAGCTCGGTTATCCATCGATTCATATCGGTGGAACAAATGGCAAGACATCGGTGGCCAGGATGGTGGACGCGCTGCTGATCGCGCTGGCCCGGCGCACCGGGCGCACCACCAGTCCGCACCTGCAGTCGGCGGTGGAACGAATTTCCATTGACGGCGTGCCGGTCAGTCCGCGGACTTACGTGGCTGCCTACCGTGAAATCGAGCCCTTCGTCGAACTTGTCGACCAGCAGTCGCAGGCGGGCGCCCTCGGGGAGGCGGGCCCGCGTCTGAGCAAGTTCGAGGTCGTCACCGCAATGGCTTTCGCCGCGTTCGCCGACGCCCCGATCGACGTGGCGGTCGTGGAGGTCGGGCTCGGCGGGCGATGGGACGCCACCAACGTGGTCAACGCCCCGGTCGCGGTCATCACGCCCATCGGCATCGACCATGCCGACTACCTGGGCGACACCGTCGCCGAGATCGCCGGCGAAAAGGCCGGAATCATCACCAGGCAACCCGAGGATCTCGTGCCATCGGACGCAGATGTGAGCACGGTCGCGGTGATCGCCAATCAGTCGCCGGAAGCGATGGACGTACTGCTGGCGCAGGCGGTGCGCGCCGACGCCGCGGTCGCTCGCGAAGGCTCGGAGTTCGCGGTGCTGGGCAGACAGGTGGCTGTCGGTGGGCAATTGCTCGAACTTCAGGGGCTCGGCGGTGTGTACCGCGACGTGTTCCTTCCGCTGCACGGCGAGCATCAGGCGCACAACGCCGTCGTCGCCCTCGCGGCGGTCGAGGCGTTCTTCGGGGCCGGGGCGCAACGTCAGCTTGATGTCGACGCCGTGCGCGCCGGCTTCGCTGCAGTGACCTCGCCGGGCAGATTGGAGCGAATGCGCAGTGCTCCAACGATTTTCATCGATGCCGCACACAATCCCGCGGGTGCCGTCGCGCTGGCTCAGGCGCTGGGGGAGGAGTTCGATTTCCGATTCCTCGTCGGCGTCGTCTCCGTCATGGGCGATAAGGATGCCGACGGCATCCTGGCCGCACTCGAACCGGTCCTGGACCAGATCGTCGTCACCCACAATGGTTCTCCCCGTGCGCTGGAGGTAGAGGCGCTGGCGGTCAAGGCCGAGGAGCGTTTCGGCCCGGAGCGGGTCGTCGCCGCCGATACGCTCACCGACGCAATCGAGACCGCCACCGCATTGGTGGAGGAGTCCGGCAATGGGAGCGACGGTGGCGGCGGTATGGGCGGGGTCGGTATGGGTCAAGTCGGTATGGGCGGGATCGGCATGGATGAGGTCGGTATGGGTCAGGTCGGCATGGGTGGACTCGGCATGGGTGGGCTTGGCATCGTGATCACCGGATCGGTTGTCACCGCAGGCGCGGCGCGCACCCTGTTCGGAAAGGACCCAGCGTGAGCGCGCAGTCACCACCGTCGGGACCCGCCGGCGCCGGTGCGACGGACCCGTGGAAGAGCTTTCGCGGTGTCATGGCGGGCACGCTGATCCTCGAGGCCATCGTCGTATTGCTCGCACTGCCTGTCGTGAGCTCGGTTGGGGGCGGTTTGTCGGCCGGTTCGACGGCCTACCTCGTCGGGATCGCGGTGTTGCTGGTACTGATGGCCGGCATTCAGGGTCGCTCCTGGGCCATCTGGGCCAACCTTGGCGTCCAGCTCTTGCTCATCATGGGGTGGGCTATCTACCCGGGTGTCGGGTTCGTCGGGCTGCTGTTCACTGTCGTATGGCTGCTGATCGTGTATCTGCGGGCTGAGGTACTCCGTCGGCAGAAGCGTGGCCTTCTTCCCGGGCAACAGCCTCCGGGCGAGTGAAGCTAGGCTGTCGGCCGTGACTGAGCGCACCCTCGTATTGATCAAGCCCGACGGCGTAGAGCGCCGCTTCATCGGAGAGATCCTCGCCCGCATCGAAGGCAAGGGCCTCACCATCGCGGCCCTGGAGCTGAAGAACGTCAGCGACGAACTGGCGCGTGCACACTATGCCGAGCACGACGGCAAGCCGTTCTTCTCCTCGCTGCTGGAGTTCATCACCTCGGGTCCGGTGGTGGCCGCGATCCTGGAGGGGCCGCGCGCTATCGCGGCGTTCCGTCAGCTGGCCGGTGGGACGGATCCCGTCGAGAAAGCCGCACCCGGCACCATCCGCGGTGACCTGGGGCTGGAGACCCAGTTCAACCTGGTCCACGGATCCGATTCGCCGGAGTCGGCCGCTCGGGAAATCGATCTCTGGTTCCCCGGCCGGTAGACATCGCGCAGCGAATCGGTGCGGCCTGATCGGTCCGGCTCACAGGATGTGGGATACTGGCCACGGGTGACCTGCCTTTCAACCCAAAGGCTGGCTGCCCGGATGAAGACTTCGACGAGCGCGACCACCGCAACCCGCGGTGCGGCGCAGACCGTCCGGCCATCATTCAGACCGGCGCCGAGATTGTTCCCCCGTGGATCGCTCGGGGCGAGACCATAAAAGGTTCGGGAGTAGTTGACCCGAACATAAAATCGAAGCCCTCGCGTGGCCGCGTCAGCACAATGACGCGCCCGGGGGCTTGAGGAGAGTACGTGGCCGACAATGAGAACCTTCAAGCTCCTAGCCACAACCTGCCTGAGGACACCGAGCACATCGCGGCCCCATCCGGTGAAGACAAGGATGCGCCGCCTGAACGGTTGAGGGTTCATTCGCTGGCCAGGGTCCTGGGCACCACCAGCAAGCGGATCATCGAAGCCCTCGTCGAACTGGACGGCCGGACGCGCAGTGCGCACTCCACGCTGGGGCCCGAGGAAGCCGACCGAGTGCGCGACGTCCTCGCTCAGGCCGAGCCTGATTCCGAATCCCAGGCTGAGGCCGAATCATCCGGGGCAGATGCTGAACCTGATCCAGGGCCGACGGCCGCGGCTGCGGCCGAGGAGGAGCCGGAGTCACGGCTGATTCTGGAAACCCGCGCCTCCGGTCCGGCCGAAGTCGCCGACTATTCGCCGCTGTTCGTTGCTCCGCAGCCCGTCCCTTCGAAAGGTGACAGGGATGGTGACGATGGCGAGGAGGAGGACGACGACGGTGATGCCGGGCCGGAATCCGGTGACGAAGGTGCAGATCGTCCGACTGCCAAGCGTCGTAGGCGTGGCCGTCGCGGCCGCGGTCGCGGGCGCGGCGAGCAGAACGGTGAGGATTCCGCGTCGGACACCACCGGCGACGGTCAGAGCGACGGCGAACAGTCCGAGGGCGATGACCAAAGCGGGGACGGCAACGAAAATGGTGACGACGGGGCTAGTCCCGACGGGGGCAAGACCCGTCGGCGTCGGCGCCGGCGTCGTAAGTCTGGCTCCGGCGATGACAACGACGGCGGCACCTCCCCTGACGATCCGCCCAATACCGTCGTGCATGAACGACCTCCACGACGTGCCAAGGGTGGAAACGGCGATTCGTCCAACAACGAGATCCAGGGGATCAGCGGCTCGACCCGATTGGAAGCCAAGCGGCAGCGTCGCAGAGATGGCCGCGATGCCGGTCGTCGCCGGCCACCCATCCTGAGCGAGGCCGAATTTCTGGCGCGGCGCGAAGCGGTCGAGCGGACGATGGTCGTACGCGACAAGGTGCGCGCCGAACCGCCTCATCAGGGCGCCCGCTACACCCAGATAGCGGTTCTCGAGGACGGTGTCGTCGTCGAACATTTCGTGACATCAGCGGCGTCGGCCTCCCTGGTGGGCAACATTTACCTCGGCATCGTCCAGAATGTGCTGCCGTCGATGGAAGCGGCCTTCGTCGACATCGGCCGCGGTCGCAACGGCGTGCTCTACGCCGGTGAGGTCAACTGGGAGGCCGCCGGCCTCGGGGGTTCCCAACGCAAGATTGAGCAGGCGCTCAAGCCCGGTGACTACGTCGTCGTCCAGGTCAGCAAGGACCCGGTCGGTCACAAGGGCGCCCGGCTGACAACGCAGGTCTCGCTGGCCGGCCGCTACCTCGTCTACGTACCCGGCGCGTCGTCCACCGGCATCAGCCGAAAGTTGCCCGACACTGAACGTCAGCGACTCAAGGAGATTCTGCGCGAGGTGGTTCCTGCGGATGCGGGCGTGATCATCCGGACCGCCTCTGAGGGCGTCAAGGAATCCGACATCCGCACCGACGTTGACCGGTTGCAGCAGCGATGGAACCAGATTGACGCCACTGCCACCGAGACCAAGAAGAAAGCCGCGGGCGCGGCGGTGCCACTGTACGAAGAGCCTGACGTACTGGTCAAAGTCATCCGTGACCTGTTCAACGAGGACTTCAAGGGTCTGATCGTGTCCGGTGAGGACTCTTGGAAGACGATCAACGATTACGTGAATTCGGTGGCTCCGGAGCTGGCCCCGCGGATGACGAGGTACGAGCCCGCTGCGCCCTCGACAGCCGGGGCGGGCCCCGACGTCTTCGCCGTGCACCGAATAGACGAACAGCTCGTCAAGGCGATGGACCGCAAAGTGTGGTTGCCGTCCGGGGGCACGTTGGTCATCGACCGCACTGAGGCGATGACTGTTGTCGATGTCAACACCGGCAAGTTCACCGGATCTGGCGGCAATCTGGAACAGACCGTAACTCGCAACAACCTGGAGGCTGCTGAGGAGGTTGTCAGGCAGTTGCGGTTGCGCGACATCGGCGGCATCGTCGTCATCGACTTCATCGATATGGTCCTGGAGAGCAATCGGGATCTGGTGCTGCGCAGGCTGACCGAGGCGCTGTCCCGGGATCGAACCCGCCATCAGGTGTCGGAGGTGACGTCGCTGGGCCTGGTGCAGTTGACCAGAAAGCGTCTGGGTACCGGGTTGATCGAGGCGTTCTCGACGTCGTGTCCGCATTGCAGCGGTCGCGGCATCCTGCTACATGGGGATCCCGTCGACTCCGCGTCCTCTGCGGGTCGCAAGTCTGAATCCGGCGGTGGTGGTCGCCGCGGCAAGCGCGGCAAGCGCGGGGGCCGGGACCAGCAGGAAACGCCGGTCGTCAAGGTGCCTGCGCATTCGCCCGGAGAGCACCCGATGTTCAAGGCGATGGCCGCGGCGAACGGCAAGCATGCCGCTGATGACGACGCAGACCCCGCAGACGACGCAGACGGTACGGACGGCACCGACGACGCAGACGCAGACGCGACCGAAGCCGGCGAAGAGATTGCTCAGCCGGATCGCGACACCGTCGATGCTGGGGCCGACGATGACTCCGACGACGACGACGATGACTCCGACGATGACTCCGACGATGACTCCGACGACGACGACGACGACGACGATGACTCCGACGATGACGATGATGACGACGATGACGATGACTCCGACGATGACTCCGACTCCGACGACGACGACGACGATGACTCCGACGACGACGATGACTCCGACGATGACGATGACGATGACGATGACGATGACGATG
>JAHZIT010000145.1 GCA_022601275.1 Actinomycetes bacterium | reverse complement strand
CGCCGCGCGGGGGAGCAGGGCGTGGGCCGCCTCGACGTGGTCGAGGACCGGCTGGTCGGCATCAAGAGCCGGGAGATCTACGAAGCACCCGGTGCGATGGTGCTGATCACAGCGCACACCGAGCTGGAACACGTCACGCTTGAGCGTGAACTGGGCAGGTTCAAGCGCACCACAGATCAGAAGTGGGGCGAGCTCGTGTACGACGGCCTCTGGTATTCGCCGCTGAAGACGGCGCTCGAGTCGTTCGTGGCCAAGACGCAGGAGCACGTCAGCGGTGAAATCCGACTGGTGCTGCACGGCGGGCACATCGCGGTGAACGGGCGCCGCAGCGCGGCATCGCTGTACGACTTCAACCTTGCCACCTACGACGAGGGCGACACCTTCGATCAGTCTGCGGCCAAGGGATTCGTGCACGTGCACGGTCTGTCATCGAGCCTCTCAGCGCGCCGGGACCTCGCCCAATGACCGCGAGCGCGCGTGTCTGCACAGCGGCGCGCCGCAAATTCTGTACAAACGCGCGCGCTCGCGCCACGGCGGGGGTGACATAAGTGAGTACCAACGATGGTTCCCTGTGGGGTGGCCGATTCGCCGATGGTCCGTCGGATGCGTTGACCGCACTGAGCAAGTCGACGCACTTCGACTGGGTGCTGGCGCCGTACGACATTGTGGCCTCGAAAGCTCACGCCCGCGTGCTGTTCCGGGCCGGACTGCTCACTGCGGAGCAGCGTGATGGTCTGCTCGCGGCCCTGGACGATCTCGGTTCTGATGTCCGCGACGGCAGCTTCGGCCCGCTGGACACCGACGAGGACGTGCACGGAGCTATGGAGCGCGGGCTGATCGACCGCGCCGGTGCCGACCTGGGCGGCCGGCTTCGTGCTGGCCGATCACGAAATGATCAGGTCGCCACGCTGTTTCGGCTATGGCTGCGCGATGCCATCCGCCGTGTTGCCGACGGCGTGTTGGAGGTCGTGTCGGCGCTGTGCTCCCAGGCGGTCGCACATCCCACGGCGATTCTGCCCGGCAAGACCCACCTACAGTCCGCGCAGCCGATTCTGCTGGCGCACCACCTGCTGGCGCATGCGCATCCGTTGCTGCGCGACGTCGACCGGCTTATCGACTTCGACAGGCGGGCCGCGGTGTCGCCGTACGGCTCGGGCGCGCTCGCGGGCTCCTCGCTCGGCCTGGATCCGGACGCAATTGCCGCGGAACTGGGTTTCGACACCGCCGCGGACAATTCCGTCGACGCCACCGCCTCGCGGGACTTCGCCGCCGAAGCGGCGTTCGTGTTGACCATGATCGGCGTTGACCTGTCGCGGCTTGCTGAGGATATAATCCTCTGGAGTACAACAGAATTCGGTTACATCACCCTGCATGATTCGTGGTCGACGGGTAGCTCGATCATGCCGCAGAAGAAGAATCCCGACATCGCCGAACTGGCCAGGGGAAAGTCAGGCCGGTTGATCGGCAACCTTACCGGCCTGCTGGCCATGCTGAAGGCGCAGCCGCTGGCCTACAACCGTGACCTTCAGGAAGACAAGGAGCCGGTGTTCGACTCCGTGGCGCAGTTGGAGATGTTGCTTCCCGCGATGGCAGGCCTGGTCGCCACCTTGCGCTTCGATGAGGGCCGGATGGCCGAGCTGGCCCCGCTCGGATACACCCTGGCTACCGACGTTGCCGAATGGCTGGTCCGGCGCGGAGTGCCGTTCCGGTTGGCCCACGAGGCGGCCGGAGCTGCGGTGCGGGCAGCCGAGGCCCAAGGCGTCGGCTTGGAAGACATCGGGGACGCCGAACTGGCCGCGATCCATCCCGATCTCACCCCTGAGGTGCGCGACGTGCTCACCGTCGCGGGATCGGTGACCTCCCGCGATGCCCGGGGCGGGACCGCACCCGTTCAGGTCGCCAGGCAACTCGGCACGGTGCGAGACACCAGCGAAAGGTTACGGCAGCGGCTGGAGCGCCGGGAACGGTAGCGCGGGGGTCTACTTGGGGGTGTCCCTCTGCGACGGCGTCATCGCAACATTGCACGGTGCGATGACGTTCATGGCTCTGGCGCCCAGCCGGTTTCAGTCGTGGTCGTGGTGATGTGGTGGTTCCTGCGCTGGGGGCCGTGGGATTGTGGGTGGGCTGTCGATTGGTGATGGATCGGGAGGTAAGTCGGGGGGAGAGCGATGTTGGTGATCGAGGTGCCCGTTGGAGCCACTGGGTCCGTGGTGGCCATGATCCAGGCCGGAGATCACACCGATCGTGACGGCCGTTGCCACGGCGGCGCCGGCAGTCGCGAGCACACTTCGCGACGCCGTCGATGACACGCTGCCGGCACGGTCGCGCCGAGTCCACGCCCACCCAGCACTGATGATCAACGTGGTCTCCAGGAGCACGGCGGCAACGTCCGCTGCCTGCGCCGTTTCGGGTTCGCCCAGGTGCTCGCCGAACGGCATGCCTGCGGTTCGAGACAGTGCCCACAGTGCGATGGGTCCGACATTCACTGCGATCCCGGTAGCGAGGACCGCCGAATTCGGGTGGGCAACGACGACGATCGCCCAGCCGAATTGGAATGCCGCAATCAGGGCGAAGAAGATGCCGGACAGCGCCCATTGTTCCCAGTGCCCCGGCAGCACCGCCAAGTGAATGATCGCCACCCCTAGCGAGGCGGCGGCCGCGACCCGCAATGCCACCGCAGTGTCCGTCTTCGGAGCTGCGCTCAAGACCTCTGCCCGAGAACTGGTCGGACTCGATCACGTTGGAGCCCATGACATCCTGGGTGTGCCTTGCGGGGGCATCGGCTGTGGCAGGTTGCTCCGAGCAGCCGCACTACGCGGCCCTGGCCGATTCGAGCACCGACTCTGGCGTGCCGCGTGCCAAGAGCCACCGCACCATGGGATAGGCGGTGAGAAAGCCCAGCATGATCCCGCCCCACATCACCAGCCAGAACGCGATCGTGGAGTGCGAATAGCCCAGCACGAAGGCCACGATCAGCATTGCGGCACCCATGCCCAGGTCGAAGGCGACAATCGCCAGGACCGAGATGAACGTCGCCACGCGAAGACGCTTGCCCGGCGTGGAGCGCCCTCCGTAGGTGACACTCAGCGCGTGATACTCGTAGGCGATCAGCAGCGGCAATGCGAACACCGCAACCAGCAGGATCATCGGCCACACGTGCTCGCCGGCGATGGTGATGCCGGTCAGGCCTACAATCGGCACCGCTATCGCGTGGCCGACAAACGAGGCCGCTCCGCCCGGGACGGTCTCGACGGCGGCCCGCTCGTCAAGTCCGAGCTCTGGTGCGGCACCGTTGCGGCTTTCCCATTTCTGGGTGGCTGGGCGGCCCCATCGGTAGTAGGCCCACAGGCCCAGCGGACCCGCCCAAATGGCGGTGATGGGCCACACGATCTCCATCGGCGCAAGACGCTGGCGATACCCACCTAGATAGGTATCAGCGAGTATCCACGCCGCGAACAGCACCCCGAGGCCGGTATAGACCCAGCCGAATACCGTCACCCAAGTAGGGGCCATCGAGACAGCCATCTCGTGCATCCCGTCCATTCAACGTCCTCTCTTTTGGCCGGCAGCGACGCCGGCCTCGCGCGTGAATGGCTTTTCGCGGCCCTCGATTCAGGGTCCAATGATTCAGGGTCCAATAACGTGGTTTGGACACCGAAAGCCAGCAGCCGACCATATCTCCGTATCTACTACGTACGTAGGTATACAGTGTTTAGACGCAAGGGTCAAGGACGGTATTACATGCCGCACATCAGCACGCCGGAGGCGGCCAACGCGGCGATGAGAATCGGTCCGGCGACGATTGTCATCACGGCGCCCGCCAGGGCGGTCGCGCATCTTGTGGTGGTCATCCGATTGGGTAGTGATGATGTGGCGAGGCGTTCAGCGCGCTCGAGCACCGCGACATCAGCCGCGCCAAGCGCTCCCACGGGGGCCGCCCCCGACATGGCCAGCAAGCCCGCCAACAGCGGCTCTCGGCCATGTCGGCGGGCGGCGACATCGTCGGCGCACATCTCCAGCAATCGCGAAACATGTTCGGCGCCTTGGGTCATCAGCGTAAGGCGCGGGAAGGCGCCGGCCAGGCTGCGCAGAGTGGCGGCAATACGAGGGTGATGTCCGGCTAGATGCGCGCGTTCGTGGGTAAGAACCGCTTCAAGCTGGTGTTCGTCCAGTGCGGCCATGGCGGCGCTGGTGACCACGATCGCCGACGGACGACCCGATACGCAGTACGCGGCGGGTGTGTCGCCGTCGAGAACGCGCACATCCTGCGCCGAGGTTCGACGGCCCACCATATGAACGGCCTCTGCATGCTGATAGGAGCGACGCCGCATGACGGCAAATGTGCGAGTAAGCCGGGCCGCGGTGACGCTCATCGCAACGATCGCAGCAAGGCCGAGGCCGAGCAGCGCGATCTGCGGCAACGGTCCTGTCTGCCCGGTGGCGATCACCCGCAACTGGGCAACGCAGGACGCGATGAGCGACTGGCGATGGTTCCCGTGGGCGATGAATTGTGCGACGAGGGCCATCACCGCTGCCGCGGTGCTGATCAGCACCGTGCCGATCGCGGTCAGCCAGGCCGCCACGGCTAAACGCGGTGCCCGCCCGCTCCGGGTCAGCCGGTCCAATACCGGGGGCCCACCGAGAACAATCAGCATGCTGTACAGCAGCAGGCAAGCGGCAATGATCACTTTCGTCTCGCCCGCTTCGACAACCGTTGCAACGCGGCACGCAACCCTTCGGATTCCTCGGCGCTGATCTGTGTGACGAAGTGGCTCAGCACCAAATCCGGGCGTCCGCCGCCGTCGAGTGCATCTCGCATCAACCGGGCGCTGTGTTCTTCGCGCGACAGTGTCGCCCAATACCGGTATGCCTTGCCCTCGCGCTCTCGCGCCAGCCAGCCTTTGGTGTGCAAGTTGTCCATCGTGGACATCACCGTGGTGTAGGCAATGTCGCGCTCGGTGACAAGCTGGTCAAAAATGTCGCGCACCGTCGTCGACACTTCCGGGTCACGATCCCAGATGCGGTCCATGATCACCGCTTCGAGCTCTCCAAAACTCCTTATCCGCAACTCAGCCTCCCAGCCTGACCTGAGGGCAGTGTAGTCGCTCATGGGGCCACCTCCTCAGCATTGAGCGGCGCCGCGCACCCGCTTGCGCCTCCTCCAGAGTAATGTACTATCTGCGTACGTAGACAGTAGATGGGTGAGTTCGACGCAACCTCCGAGCGCACCCGGTGAACCCGACGTTGGGTCGGGATAACGCACTGCGACCGGAGACCGGAGAGATATGTCGAACACCATCGAGAGGCGCATCAGCCACAGGCTTGGCGCGAAATTGACACCGGACGCGGAGCGGCGGGGCGCAGTGGTGATCGGTGCCGGGGTCAGTGGGCTCACCACAGCCTTGGTGTTGGCGCGGCGAGGCTGGCGCGTCACTGTGCTCGCCGACGGTTTCGGCGCAGAGACGGTGTCGACGGTGGCCGGAGCGGTTTGGGAGTTTCCACCATCAGTATGTGGGCGCCACCACGACCAAGCTGTACTGGCCCGTTCGGCGGGCTGGGCGATGACGTCCTATCACCGCTTCGCCCAGCTGGCCGCCAACCCAAACACCGGGGTGAGCCTGCGACCGGCGGTGTTTTACTTCCGCCATCGTGTCGAGGAGCACCCCGCCGAACTCGAGAAAATGCGGCAAGTGGAGCAGCGCCTACCCGGGTTTCTCCACGACCCCGAACTCATCACCGCACACGGGATCAACCCCGACACCGGGATCATCGATGCCTATTCTCACCTCACCGCGACCATCGACACGGACCGCTACCTCGGCTGGTTGATTCGGCAGGCCCAGGGCTGCGGTGTGGCGATCAGCCGCCGCAGGGTTCGTGGACCGCTTGTCTCCCACCAGCAACAGCTATGTGCCGAGTTCGGTGCCGAGGTGATCGTCAATTGCGCGGGCCTGGGATCGCTCGAACTATGTCGCGACACCACGATGGACCCGCACCGCGGCGCCGTGTTGCGCGTGCTCAACGACGGGACGGCGATGCCACGCATCACCGCTGTGCACGCTGTGGCCAACGACGCCGACACCGCTGGCCAGAACATGATCTTCATCGTCCCCCGCGGGGAGGACCGGCTGCTCATCGGCGGGCTGGTCGAGCCCGGCCAATGGGGCACTGACTTCGATACCGATGACCGGACGATCAGCGACATGCTCTCCCGCGCAATCGAATTCCTGCCGGCTCTGGGCGATGCCCAGCCGGACCACGCCGACCCGCTACGCGTGGGGCTGCGCCCCTTCCGCGCCGCAGGAGTACGTGTTCAGAGCCAACCCGGCACCCCGATCTTGCACAACTACGGTCATGGCGGCGCCGGAGTAACGCTGTCCTGGGGCTGCGCCGAAGAGGTCGCCGACCTCGCGGAGGGTGTCCGGGCAAAGAACGCGGCAACGCCGGTGCCGGCCGGCCACGCTGATCCGATCGGAGGCACCCGATGACCGGGGCCGCCTTCGCGTACCCGCCCGCAGACCAGGGACCCACCCGACATCGGCAGGTGGCGACTGCGGAAATCGACTGGCAGGGGCCGGAATATCCCGCGATCACGAGAAGCGGTCAGGAGGTTTCATGACGTGTTTTCTTGAACGGCGTCATTGCAGCAAGTAATACGAAGCGAATTCAGCATCGTCCCTAATAACGGAGGAATCGATCCATGACCGAAACACCAGAGTCCTCAGCACGGTCAGCCGGTGCAAATCCGCTGCCAACCGCACTCGGCACCGCCTCGGAGGAGCCACGGTCTGGCCCGCCCAGTCGGCTCAATCAGGTCGCAGCATGGGTTGGAATAGTCGCTGGTGTGCTGTTCATCGTCGCGGTGATTTTCTTCGCCGGGCTAGCCATCGGCCGGTCCACCGGGGGGTACCACGACTGGCAGCACGGCTCTCGCGGCGGCCAGATGGCGCCCTGCAAAGCCCAGCACGGCGGCATGATGGAACGAGGCGGCATGATGAATCCCGGCGAGATGGGGCCGGGTCAAATGCGGCCGGGTCAGACCGGGACGGGCGAGCGTGCGCCCACCCGAACACCCAACCCGACGCCACAACCATAGGTCTGGACCGCACCAGCTGGTGCCAAATCGTCTGGTGCCGATAGGGTGACCGGCTCGCGGGTAGCTGCCTGCCGTGGTGTCGGGGTGCAACCCGAGACCACATCAGAACCGGGATTCATCCGCCGTCCTCGGCAACGGCCAGCCAAGCCTCTTCGAGCGAGTCCTTGCGGGCCAGCAGCTCGCCCAATGCGGCGTTGAGTTCACCCGCGCGTACGTGATCGGCGGCCGCGTGCGCCATCGCCTCGTGTAACGAGGCGATCTGGTCATCGAGCTTCTGCAGCTGGTTCTCGATCCGGGCCATCTCTTTGCCGGCGCGGCGTTCGCGTGCGGCGGCGGACTCGCCGCGGGCCGGCTGCCCGGATGCCGGCGCCGGAGTGGGCGTCACGGATCCGGCTGCCAGGCGGTCGGTCAGGTACTGCTCGACGCCGCCCGGCAACAGATCGCAGCGTCCGCCGCCGGTCAGCGCATACGTCACATCGCTCACGCGCTCGAGAAAGTACCGGTCGTGGGACACCACGATCAGCGTGCCGGGCCAGCCGTCGAGATAATCCTCGATGACCGTGAGGGTGTCGATGTCCAGATCATTGGTGGGTTCGTCGAGGAGCAGGACGTTGGGCTCGTCGAGCAGCAGCCGCAGGAACTGCAGCCGGCGCCGCTCCCCGCCGGACAACTCGGCGATGCGGGCGGTCAGTTTGTCGCCGACGAATCCGAAATCCTTCAACAGGGTGTCCGCGCTGATCTCCCGGCCACCGGCCAACTCTGCGACTCTCCGGTGGTCCTGAACGGCGTCAATGACCCGCTCCGTGCCGTCGACTTCGTCGAGAGCCTGACTCAGATGGCCGATTCGCAGTGTCAGGCCCCTCTTGATCTTGCCGGCGGACGGTTGCACAGCACCGGCGAGCAGCCGCAGCACCGAGGTCTTTCCGCTACCGTTGACCCCGACCAACCCGATGCGTTCCCCGGGTCCGATCGACCAGTCGATGCCTTCCAGCAGCGTTCTCGGTGGATCGCCGACGTCGCAGCGCACCCGATGCATGTCGAAAACGTCCTTGCCCAGTCGTGCTGCGGCAAAGCGTTGCAGGACAAGGGAATCCCGCGGTGGCGGTTCGTTGGCGATGAGTTCGTTGGCCGCCTGGATGCGGAACTTCGGTTTCGATGTCCGCGCGGGGGGTCCGCGCCGCAACCACGCCAACTCCTTACGCATCAAGTTTCTGCGCCGCGCTTCGGCGCCGGCCGCGACCCGCATGCGCTCGGCGCGGGCCAGCACGTAGGCGGCGTACCCGCCGTCGTAGGCGTCGACGACGCCGTCGTGGACCTCCCAGGTCCTCGTGCATACAGCATCGAGGAACCAGCGATCGTGGCTGACCACGACCAGCGCCCGCGCCGGACGAGAGCCCAGGTGCCCGGCCAGCCAGCCGATCACCTCCACGTCCAGATGGTTGGTGGGTTCGTCGAGCACCAGCACGTCATGCCCGGCCAGCAGCACCTCGGCCAGCGCGACCCGGCGGCGCTCGCCGCCGGACAGGCTGGCCACGTCGGCGTCGAGGTCGATACCGGATAGCAGGTTCTCGACGACGGAACGGGTATTGGATTCGGCCGCCCAGACGTGATCGGGGTGGTCGCCGGCAATCACGGCGCGCACGGTGGCGCCGGCGGCGAAGTCATCGGCCTGGCACAGGTAGCCCACCGACAGGCCCGAGGTGTGGGTGACCCGGCCGGTGTCGGGATCCTGCACGCCGGTCAGGACTTTCAGCAATGTGGTCTTGCCGTCGCCGTTGCGGCCCACCACGCCGATGGCGTCGCCGTCCTCGACTCCGAGGCTGACAGAGTCGAGCAATGTTCGGGTGCCATAGCCGACTGTGGCGCGTTCGACGTTGATCAGGTTTGCCATCAGCCGCCGATGATAGGCGCGCCCGTGCCATGATGACGACAGGCAGTCCGAGGATCAGAACAGCCGATACGAGCGATAGGGGAACGCGTAGTGGTGGACCTCTCGGCACTCACCAGGCCGGTGGGGCGGCTCGTCGCCACCGCGCAGAACGGCCTGGAGGTCCTACGCTACGGCGGGCTCGAGACCGGCGCCGTTCCGTCGCCGTTCCAGGTCATCGAGAGTGTTCCGATGTACCGGCTGCGGCGTTATTTCCCGCCGGACAGCCGTCCGGGCGCCAAACCCGCGGGACCGCCGGTCCTGATGGTGCACCCGATGATGATGTCGGCTGACATGTGGGATGTCACCCGACACGAGGGCGCCGTCGGAATCCTGCACGAGGCCGGAGTCGACCCGTGGGTCATCGATTTCGGGTCACCGGACAAGGTCGAGGGCGGGATGCAGCGCAACTTGGCCGACCACATCGTGGCGTTGAGCGAGGCCATTGACACGATCAAGACGGTGACGGGACGCGACGCCCACGTTGCCGGCTATTCGCAGGGCGGCATGTTCGCCTACCAGACGGCGGCTTACCGCCGGTCCAAGGACATGGCGAGCATCGTGGCGTTCGGCGCACCGGTTGACACGCTGGCCGCGCTACCGATGAACCTGCCGGCCAGCCTGGCCCCGGCGGCCGCAGACTTCATGGCCGATCACGTGTTCAACCGAATCGACGTCCCGGGCTGGCTGGCACGCACCGGCTTCCAGATGCTGGATCCGATCAAGACCGCGCAATCGCGGCTGGGCTTCCTGCGCCAGCTCCATGATCGCGAGGCACTGCTGCCACGCGAGCAGCAGCGCCGTTTCCTCGCCTCGGATGGCTGGATCGCCTGGTCGGGTCCGGCGATCTCCGAGCTCCTCAAGCAGTTCATCGCGCATAACCGGATGATGACGGGCGGCTTCTCGATCCATGGGGATCTGGTGACGCTTTCTGACATCGACTGTCCGGTGCTCGCCGTCATCGGAGAGGTCGACGACATCGGGCAGCCGGCGTCGGTGCGCGGAATCAAGCGAGCGGCGCCACAGTCCGATGTCTACGAATACCTGATCCGCGCAGGACATTTCGGTCTGGTCGTCGGATCGAAGGCGGCGAATCAGACGTGGCCGACGGTGGCTGCCTGGGTACGATGGCTGGACGCTGGCGGTGGTATGCCCGAGGGCGTTTCACCCATGGCACTGCAGCCCGCCGAGACCAGCGAGAGCGGCGTCTCGTTGACCTCGCGGGTGGCGCACGGCACCGCCGCCGCCACCGAGATGGCTTTCAGCCTGGCCCGATCAGCGGCGGATGCGGTCGTCGCTGCCAATAAGTCGGCTCGCACTCTGGCCATCGAGACCGCGCGCACGCTGCCCCGGCTGGCCCGGCTGGGTCAAGTCAACGACCATACCCGAATCTCGTTGGGCCGCATCATGTCCGAGCAAGCAAGCGATGCGCCTTTCGGGGAGGCTTTGCTCTTTGACGGGCGTGTGCACACCTATGAGGCCGTCGACCGGCGCATCAACAACGTCGTGCGCGGCTTGATCGAGGTGGGCGTGCGGCAGGGCGCCCGCGTCGGGGTGCTGATGGAGACCCGGCCCAGCGCTTTGGTGGCCATCGCCGCGCTCTCCCGCCTGGGTGCGGTCGCGGTGTTGATGCCGCCCGACGCTGACCTGCCTACCGCGGCCCGGCTGGGCGCGGTGTCTGAAATCATTGCCGACCCCACCAACCTGGATGCAGCGCATGCGCTGAATACGCGAGTCCTGGTGCTCGGCGGCGGCGAATCCCGCGATCTGCATCTGGCTGACGGCGGCGTCGCCGATGTCGTCGACATGGAGAAGATCGACCCCGAAGTCGTCGATTTGCCCGGCTGGTACCGGCCGAACCCCGGACTGGCGCGTGACTTGGCGTTCATCGGGTTCAGCACGATCAGCGGTGAACTCATCGCCCGCCAGATCACCAACTTCCGGTGGGCGCTGTCGGCGTTCGGCACCGCCTCGGCCGCCAACCTCGGCCGCAACGACACCGTGTACTGCCTGACGCCGCTGCACCATCAGTCGGGGCTGCTGGTCAGTCTCGGCGGTGCCGTCGTGGGCGGTGCCCGCATTGCGTTGTCGCGGGGACCTCGTCCGGACCGATTCCTTCAGGAGATCCGCCAGTACGGCGTGACGGTGGTGTCCTACACCTGGGCGATGTTGCGAGAGGTGATCGACGATCCGGCGTTCTCCCTGGCCGGCAGCAGCCATCCGGTCCGGCTGTTCATCGGCTCGGGAATGCCGACGGGGTTGTGGAAGCGCGTCGTGGAATTGTTCGACCCGGCTCACGTTGTCGAGTTCTTCGCGACCACAGACGGGCAGGCCGTGTTGGCGAATGTCTCGGGCGCCAAGATCGGCAGCAAGGGCAGGCCGCTGCCCGGCAGTGGCGAGATTGCCCTGGCCGCCTATGACCCCGAGGACAACCTGATCCTCGAGGACGATCAAGGGTTCGTCCGCCGCGCCGAGGTGAACGAGGTCGGGGTGCTACTGGCGCGTCCCCGAGGGCCGGTCGACCCGCTGGCCCCGGTGAAACGGGGTGTTTTCGCGCCCGCCGACACGTGGGTGTCCACCGAATACCTGTTCCGCCGGGACGAGGACGGCGACTACTGGCTGGTGTCGAACCGCGACGGGGTGATCCACACCGCGGGCGGACCGGTCTTCGCCGCAACGGTCAACGATGCCGTCGGGCGGCTCGGTGCCGTCGACATGGCCGTCACTTACGCTGTTCAGGCGGGCGGTGAGACCATCGCCGTCACAGCCCTGGGCCTGCGCCCGGGTGGCAGCGTTCCCGCTGCCGAGTTGTCCGATGCCCTGGACGAGCTTGCCGTGGGCGCCGCGCCCGGCATCGTGCACGTGGCGGCGGACCTGACCCTCTCCGCGACCTACCGTCCGCTCGCCGGCCCGCTGCAACGCGCCGGCATACCCAAGTCGTCGCGTAACGCCTGGTATCGCGATCCCGATACCCATCGGTACAGGCGGTTGACTGCCGCAGTGCGCAGCGAGGTCGTGGGCAGTCAGCAGTAATGCCCGGCGGCGGCCGCACTGTTAGGCTCGCGCTGATACGGCCGCCCACGAGGAGGATAGATGTCGTCACGCATCTGGCGCCGCCCGGTTGCGACCGCGCTGGCCGGCACGGTAGTGGCCGGTGGCCTGGTATCGGGGTTCACCGCACCGGCAGCACTGGGTCAGCCCAGTGACTCGTCGACCCGGTCCCAGGAGACCGCGACCCAAGCGCAGCCGAGGCGGGTGTCTCCCGACCAGATTCTGATGACTATCTCCCAGGATTACCAAACCGGCGCCGGGGGTGGCCAGATATCCAAGCTGATCGACCAGGTGATCACCCTGCGCAAGCGGGGTGTCCGAGTGTCGAATTCCAATGCTCAGGCACTGGCGGCCGCGCTCGATAAACGCCCCAACCAGAAACCCCTGATTAATGCGCTCGAGGGGACGCTGTCCGATCAACGTCGGCAGTTCGCACGGGGAGGAATCCAGGCGCCCGGGGGCGCGCCCCCCGTTGCGACTCCCGGCAGTCCGCATTCGTCCATGGGTGGGGGATTCAGTCCGGGCAACCCGATGGATCGGGACAATCCGGTCTTCGAGACGCCCGGTCGCTGAGCGGGATGGCGCTCGACGACACGCTGCTCTCCATCCTGGTCTGTCCCGAGGATCGGGGGCCGCTCCTGCTGATCGGCGATCAGCTCTACAACCCCCGACTGCGGCGCAAGTACCGTATCGACGACGGCATTCCGGTGCTGCTCATCGATGAGGCCGTTGCCGTCGACGAAGACGAACACCTGCGGTTGTTGGCGGCGGATCAGGCGTAAGGATCTGCGCGGTGGGGAGAGACTCACTGGAGGTCGACCCATTGCGTGCCGCCCACCAGCTCCTGGGAGCGGTCCTCATCGGCCGCGGTGTCGAAGCGGTGATCGTCGAGACCGAAGGTTACGGAGGACCCGAAGACGGTCCGTGGCCAGACGCGGCGTCGCACTCTTTCAGAGGCCCTCGGCTACGGAATGCGGTGATGTTCGGGCCGCCCGGCATGCTTTACACCTACCGGAGCCACGGTATCCATGTGTGTGCGAATGTCGTGAGCGCGACCGCCGGGGTGGCCGGCGCCGTGCTGCTTCGCGCGGCGGTGATCGAGGCCGGCATCGAAACCGCCCGGGGGCGGCGGGGCGAGCGGGTCAGTCAGTCGGCTCTGGCGCGTGGCCCTGGAAATCTGTGTTGCGCGCTGGGAATCACCATGGGCGACAACGGGATCGACCTCTTCGACCCGGCGGCGCCGGTCCGGCTCGCGCTTGGCGAACCCAAAGAGAGCGTGTCTGGCCCCAGGGTGGGTGTCAGCAAAGCTGCCGACCGACCATGGCGAATGTGGCTGGCCGGGCATGCCGAGGTGTCGGCGTATCGGCGCAGCCCACGGGCACCGGCTCCAGGGGAAAGCGACTAGTACGGAAAGATCGAAACCCGTGACTGCTGAGTTTTCTGGAGAGACACCGATCCTGGACGAGCTGCAATGGCGGGGGCTCATCGCTCAGTCCACGGACCGCGATGCGCTGGCTGAGGCGTTGGGCTCCGGGCCGCTGACGGTCTACTGCGGTTTCGATCCGACGGCGCCGAGTCTGCATGCGGGACATCTGATGCAGCTGCTCACGCTCCGGCGTTTCCAGCAGGCCGGGCATCGCCCCATCGTGCTCGCCGGTGGGGCCACCGGGATGATCGGGGACCCCCGCGAAGTCGGTGAACGCACCCTCCAGACCGCCGACGTCGTCGCCGACTGGGCCGGCCGCATCCGGGGTCAGTTGGAGCGCTTCGTGGAATTCGACGATTCGCCGACCGGCGCCGTGGTCGCCAACAACCTGACCTGGACCGGTCAGCTCTCGGCAATCGACTTTCTCCGCGATGTCGGCAAGCATTTTTCGGTGAACGTGATGCTTGACCGTGACACCGTGCGCCGCAGGCTCGAAGGTGGGGGGATTTCCTACACCGAGTTCAGCTACATGCTGCTGCAGGCCAACGATTTCGTCGAGTTGAACCAGCGATACGGGTGCACGCTGCAGGTGGGCGGTTCCGATCAGTGGGGCAATATCATCGCCGGCGTACGACTGGTCCGGCAAAAGACCGGTGCCACAGTGCATGCACTGACCACCGCGTTGGTGACCGACTCCGAAGGCCGGAAATTCGGTAAGTCCACCGGCGGTGGCAGCCTTTGGCTAGACCCCGATATGACCAGCCCGTATGCCTGGTATCAGTACTTCATCAACACCGCCGACGCGGACGCGGTCCCTTACCTGCGGTGGTTCACGTTTCTGACCCAAGACGAGGTGGCCGAACTTGAGCGGGCCACCGCCGAGCGCCCGCACGAGCGTGCTGCACAACGGCGCCTCGCCCGCGAGCTCACCACCCTGGTGCACGGTGCGGCGGCGACGGCCTCGGTTGAGCACGCAAGTCAAGCGCTGTTCGGTCGAGCTGAGCTGGCCGATCTGGATGAAGCAACGCTGTCGGCGGCGTTGCGCGAAGCCTCGATTGCCGAACTGCCCCCAGGCAGTCCGGAATCGATCACCGACCTGCTGGTCGCCAGTGGTTTGTCCGCGAGCAAGGGAGCGGCGCGCCGGACCGTCGCCGAGGGCGGGGTGTCGGTGAACAACGTCAAGATCGCCAGCGACGATTGGGCTCCGGGGCCGGCGGACTTTCTGTTCGGCAGGTGGCTGGTGCTGCGGCGGGGAAAACGAAATATCGCGGGCGTCGAGCGCGTGAGCTGACCCTCGCTCTGTGTCACCTGGCGAGCGATTTGCCCTGTTCAGAGGCTTTTGCCGGGTCCTGGAACATAGTCTCAGAACGTATCTGGCGG
>JAHZIT010000016.1 GCA_022601275.1 Actinomycetes bacterium | reverse complement strand
CTGGGCTCGAGCTCGGGGTCGGCAGTCGCGGTGGCCGCCAATCTCTGTGTCGGCGCAATCGGCGCGGAGGTCGACGGATCCATCGTCCGGCCCGCCTCGAGCAACTCGGTCGTCGGCCTCAAACCCACGGTGGGGCTACTGAGCCGCTCGGGCGTGATCGGAGTCGCCGCTCCCCAGGACACGGCCGGACCGATGGCACGCACGGTCGCTGACTTGGCGACGCTTCTGACCGCCCTGACCGGCTACGACGAGACCGATCCGGCAACGAGGAACGGCGCCGAGCACGCTCTGACCGACTATCGCCACTACCTCGACCCAGGCGCCCTCGCGGGAGCGCGGCTCGGTGTGGCCCGGGAGTGTTTCGGCCAGCACGAAGGAACCGACGCAGTGATCGAGGACGCGATCGGTAGCCTGTCGGCACTGGGCGCAGAGATCGTCGACCCGGTACGGGCGAGCTCGCTGCCCTTCTTCGGAGAGCTCGAACTCGACCTGCTCTGCTACGGCCTCAAGGCGAGTATCGACGCTTATCTGGGAAGTCACCCCCGCGCTCGGGTGCGGAGCCTCGAAGAACTCATCCGGTTCAACGACGAGAACGCCGACCGGGTGATGCCCTACTTCGGTCAGGAGTTCCTGCGGCAGGCGCAAGCCAAAGATGCCCTGACCAGCCAGGAGTACCTGCTGATCGAGTCCGAGCTGCGTCGTCGGGGGCGCGGGGAGGGCATAGACAAGGCGCTCAACGAACACCGCCTGGACGCCATCGTGGCACCTACCGAGGGGTCACCGGCATTTGTGATCGACCCGGTGGTCGGTGACAACCTGCTGCCGGGCGGCTGCTCGACACCTCCGGCGGTCGCCGGTTACCCGCACATCTCCGTCCCCGCCGGCTACGTTCACGGACTTCCCGTCGGGTTGTCATTTTTCGGTGGGGCATTCCAGGAGCCCAAGCTGATCGCCTACGCCTATGCATTCGAACGGGCGAACTCGGTTCGGCACCCGCCACGATTCACCCCGACCCTGGAGATCTGACTGGATTTCATCGGCGGCACACCGGTGACCGGGTCGGCGAGAATCACTGAGCGGCAAGTGCTGCCACGCAGGCCTGCACCCCAGCGTCGCTGTTGCCGCGCAGCGGAGGTAGGACGACCCCGTCAGCAATCGCCCCGAAGCGGGCTGTGAGCAGACCAGGCAAGTCCTCGTAGCGCGCGGACACGACGAACTCGTCCACGACATCGTCGGGCAGCACCGCGGGCAGCCGGTCCCATTGCTGTGCCCGTACCAGCGCGCGGAGCCGTTCGGGCAAGTCCGTCCATCCCCGGCTGATCAACGCCGGCGCGTAGGCCGGTGTCGAGTACAGGAACGCCAGCATCCGACGATGTCGTCGCCGCTCGGCGGCGACCGTGGCGGTGTCGACACCCGCGGCGATGGCAGGCGATGCGACAACCGCAGCGATGGTCGCCCGTCGGGATGTGGCCGCGCCGCGCTGCAGCGCGGGACGGACCACGTTTTGCAGATGCTCAGGCTCGGAGTTGGTGGAGTGGGTCACAACCCCGGCGGCAACCTCCCCGGCAAGTTCACACATGCCGGCGTTCACGGCACCCAGCCAGATCGGTGGTGTCGATGCGTCGCTGGGGCCCGGGTTGAAGTATGGCTGCATCCGGGTCAACCGGTAGTGGGTGCTCTCGAAGTTCAGCGCCCCACCCGTACTGAAGGCTTCGAACAACGCGTGCAGCGCACCGACGTAGTCCCGCATCCGGTCGACCGGTTCAGTCCAGGGCATACCGAATCGGTCCTGGATGTTCTGCTTGATCTGGCTGCCCAGGCCCAGTTCGAATCGCCCGCCCGACAGCTCCGACAGATCCCAGGCGGCATAGGCCACCGCCGTCGGACTCCGGACGAACGCGAGGGTTACCGCCGTACGCACGGTGACCCGAGTCGTGTGTTCCAGTGCCAGCAGAGCCACTGCCAGGGAATCGTGGATCGTCTCTGGAACGTGCAGGCCGGCAAAGCCGAGCCGTTCCGCACGCTGCGCATAGGCGGGAACTGATGCCAGTGATTGCTGCGGATCCAGCGCGAGGTAGGCCAACATCAGCTGGTAGCCGCCAGCGCAAACGGCAATACCTCAGGCGCCCCTGCTGCGCGTACAACCCGCGCGGCCATGGTTAGCGTCCATCCGGTGTCGGTAACGTCATCCACCAGGAGCACCGGCCCGCCCGCGGCGCTGCCCAGGTCTTCATCGGGCACCGACCAGGACCGGTGCAATGCGGCGACGCGGTATGCGGAGTTGGCCGCGGCGACCGGTCGCCGCTCCGGCGCGTAGCGCAGGGTGCCGAGGTCGGTGAGCCGACCCAACTCAGCCAACTTGGAGGCCAGCGACGAGATCAGCAGCGGATGCGTGGCCGAGTCCAGCGCCATCACTGCGGTCGGTCGCACCGCCCAGTTCCAGGACGCCAACACCTTTACCGCGGCACGCACGACGTCCTCGGGCACCTCCGCGTCGTCTTGGTCCAGCAACTTGCGCAGTCGAGCTCCCCAGCCCAGATCGGTCAGCCGGCCCAGGACGCGCCCCGGTCCGGGACCGTCGGCAATCTTCCCGCTGAGCTGCACCCCGAGCTTGCTCAACCCGGATGGCCACTGCTTGCGCGGGGTGATCTCCACTCCGGGCCGCATCAGCCGCGCCCGAGTATCGGCGGCCGCGGTCGCATCGACGTCGCCGCCGAAACGGGTGCCGGTGCAGTTGTCACACCGACCGCAGGACTCCCCGTCGCCGAGCGTTGGATCGTCGAGTTGACTGCGCAGGAAGGCCATTCGGCAGCCCCGGGCGGCCTGGTAGTCGAGCATGGCTTGCTGCTCGCGTTTGCGGGCCGCGTCCAGGGCACGGTAGCGCGCCTCGTCGTACTCCCACGGCTCGCCGGTCCCGACCCAGCCGCCCTTCACCCGTCGAACCGCACCATCGACGTCGAGCACCTTCAAAACCATCTCCAGGCGGGACCGTCCAAGATCGACCAGTGGCTCCAGCGCGGGCGTCGATTGGGGTCGATCCAGGTCAAGCACCCCAATAACGTTGCGTACCATGGATTCCGATGGAAAGGCGACCGAAGAGAAGTATCGCCACACATCTTGGTCTTCGCTCCCGGGCAACAGGATCACCTCGGCACTGTCCGTGGACCGTCCTGCGCGGCCAACCTGCTGGTAATAGGCGATCGGCGAGGACGGAGCACCCAGGTGCACGACAAAGCCAAGATCAGGCTTGTCGAATCCCATGCCGAGCGCAGATGTGGCGATCAGTGCCTTGACACGGTTGGCCAGTAGATCCGCCTCGAGCTGCGCACGTTCAGCCGCCTCGGTGGAGCCGGTGTAGGCCGCGACCTGATGGCCCCGTTCGCGCAACAGCGCCGCAATATCGTGTGCCTGCGCAACAGTCAGCGTGTACACGATGCCGGAACCGGGCAGTGAATCGATATGCGCGGCAAGCCAAGCCGCACGGTGTGCCGGATTTGCCGCGTTCACGACCGACAGTCGCAGCGACTCCCGATCCAGTCCGCCGCGGAGCACGAGCGTATCTCCCTGGGTATCGGATCCGCCGACACCCAATTGAGTAGCGACGTCGGCAACGACACGATCGTTGGCGGTTGCAGTGGTGGCCAGCACCGGCACATCGGAGCCGAGTTCGCCGATCAGCGTGCGGATGCGCCGGTAATCGGGACGGAAATCGTGGCCCCAGTCCGACACGCAGTGCGCCTCATCCACCACCACCAGCCCGGCGTCACGGGCCAGTGCTGGCAGTACCTGGTCGCGGAAGTCCGGGTTGTTCAACCTTTCCGGGCTGACCAGCAGCACGTCCAGCTCGCCGCCACGCACCCGCTCATGGATCTCATCCCAGTCGGCCACATTGCTCGAATTGATGGTGGCGGCATGCACACCCGCTCGTTCGGCGGCCATCACCTGGTTACGCATGAGCGCCAACAGCGGTGAGACGATGACCGTGGCGCCGCGTCCGGCAGCTCGCAACAGCTTGGCGGCGATGAAGTAAACCGCCGACTTCCCCCAGCCCGTGCGCTGGACGACAAGCGCCCGACGGCGCTGAACGACCAGCGCCTCGATGGCCGACCACTGGTCATCGCGCAGCCGCGCGTCAGGCCCGGCCAATTGTTCGAGGATCGCCTGCGCCTCGGCTCGTGTCGCCATGCCCCCATCGTGCACCGCGGGCCTGACAGGTCGGTCCGGCAGGCCGCCACGACGGCTACGCCGAGGCGTCCAATTCCCCCTTGATCTCCAGGGCGATGTCGATCAACTGGTCTTCCTGGCCGCCGATCAGCTTGCGTTGCCCGGCCCGGTGCAGCAGCGCGTGCGCAGGCACGCCGTAGCGCTCGGATTGGCGGATCGCATGCTTGAGAAAGCTGGAGTAGACCCCGGAGTACCCCATGATCAGCGCGTTGCGATCCAGCAGGCACTCGGCAGGCATCGCCGGTGCCACGACCTCTTCCGCGGCATCAGCGATGTCGAAGAAGTCGATCCCGGTCTTGACGCCGATCTTGTCGAACACGCCGATGAGTGCCTCGACCGGTGCGTTACCCGCACCCGCGCCGAAGCGGCGACACGACCCGTCGATCTGCTTGGCGCCGGCCCGCACGGCTTCGATCGAGTTGGCCACCCCGAGACCCAGGTTCTCGTGGCCATGAAAACCAACCTGTGCGTCGTCCCCCAGTTCGGCTACCAGAGCCGAGACGCGGTCGGCGACGCCCTCGAGCACCAGTGCACCAGCCGAGTCGACGACGTAGACGCACTGGCAACCGGCATCGGCCATGATCCGGGCCTGGGCGGCCAGTTTCTCCGGGGAAATGGTGTGGCTCATCATCAGGAACCCGACGGTCTCCAGACCGAGTTCGCGGGCCAACCCGAAATGCTGGATGGAGACGTCCGCCTCAGTGCAGTGGGTGGCGATGCGGCAAATCGAACCGCCGTTGTTCTGCGCCTCCTTGATGTCCTCCTTGGTGCCTACACCGGGCAGCATCAGGAAGGCGATCTTGGACTCCTTCGCGGTCTCGGCGGCCAGCTTGATGAGTTCCTGCTCGGGAGTCTTGGAGAACCCATAGTTGAAGCTCGACCCACCCAGTCCGTCGCCGTGGGTAACCTCGATGACCGGTACGCCGGCGGCATCCAGAGCGGCGACGATGGCGCCGACCTCGTCGGCGGTGAACTGGTGGCGCTTGTGGTGACTGCCGTCTCGCAGCGACGTGTCGGTCAACCGGACGTCCCAGACCGGGTTGAAGTAGATGTCGCTCATTCAGACCGTCTCCTTAGCCAGAGTTTCCTGCGCAATCTCCTCGCCGACCTTGGTCGCCGCGGCGGTCATGATGTCCAGGTTTCCAGCGTACGGCGGTAGGTAGTCGCCGGCACCCTCCACTTCCACGAATGTGGTGACGACGGCCTGTCCGCCGGAGTTCATCGACGGGTCGTCGAACTGGGGTTCGTTGAGGAGTCGATAACCCGGCACATAGCTCTGCACATCGGCGACGACGTCGGTGATGGACTGCGCGATCGCGGCGCGATCGGCGTCCTCGGGGATGGCGCAGAAAATGGTGTCGCGCATGATCATCGGGGGATCGGCAGGGTTGAGAATGATGATCGCCTTGCCGCGTGCGGCGCCGCCGATGGCCTGCACACCGGCGCTGGTGGTCTTGGTGAACTCGTCGATGTTGGCCCTGGTTCCGGGTCCGGCAGACGCCGAGGACACTGAGGCAACGATCTCCGCGTAGGGCACGGTGCCACCTTGTTCGGCGACGGCCCGACACACCGCGTACACGATCGGAATGGTGGCCTGGCCACCGCAGGTCACCATGTTGACGTTGGGTGCATCGAGGTGCTCGCGCAGGTTCGCCGGTGGTATCACTCCCGGGCCGACAGCGGCCGGGGTCAGGTCGATCGCGCGGATGCCGGCCTCGGCGTACCGGGGCGCCGCATCGCGGTGCACGTAGGCGCTGGTGGCCTCGAACACCAGATCGGGCAGCTCATCGCGGTCCAGCAGCCAGTCCACCCCATCGTGGCTGGTCTCCAACCCCAGTTTGCGGGCTCGGGCCAACCCCTCGCTATCTGGATCGATGCCGATCATCCAGCGCGGCTCCAGCCAGTCGGACCTCAGCAGTTTGTACAGCAGATCGGTGCTGATGTTGCCTGATCCGACGATCGCGACTTGAGTTTTTCGTCCGGCCGTACCGGGCATTGGTTCTCCTTGGTCATGCATTCGGACAGTCATGCATTCGGACAGCGGCGCTCGGAAGTTCATTCGAAACTCAGTTGTACCGAACCCAATCCGGCGAAGTCCGCGACGAAATGGCTGCCCGGCGGCGCATCGATGGCGCGGGTGCACGAGCCTGGCAGCACGATGTCGCCGGCCTTCAGCCGCACCCCGAAGGCCTCGACCTTGCGAGCCAACCAGGCGACGGCTGTGACCGGATTTCCCAGCACCGCGTCACTGCGGCCCTCGGCGACGACTTCGCCGTTGTTGGTCAGCACGGCGTCGATGTTCTTGATGTCGATGTCTTTGGGCGATACCCGCGCCTGCCCGAGTACCCAACCGGCCGACGAGGCATTGTCGGCGATCGTGTCGCAGAGTTTGATCTTCCAGTCGGTGATGCGGGTATCGATGAGCTCGATCGAAGGCGCGAACGCTGCCGTTGCCGCGAGCACGTCGTCCTCGGTGCAGCCTGCCCCAGGCAGATCATCGGCGAGTACGAAGCCGACCTCCACCTCGACGCGCGGATACAGGAAACGACCGGACTGGACCGGCGTGTCCTCAAAGACCTCCATCTCGTCGAGCAGGTGCCCGTAATCCGGCTCGTCGACGTTCATCATCTTCTGCATGGCCTCTGACGAGAGGCCGACCTTGTGCCCGATGACGCGGGCGCCCTCGGCGACCTTCTGCCGAATGTTGATCAACTGAATCTCGTAGGCGTCGACCACGTCGATGTCCGGTTCTCTTGCGGTCAGCGGGCCGATCGGGACCCGGCTCCGCTCGGCCTGGGCCAGGTCGGCGGCCAGCCAGTCACGCACCTCAACGGACAACATCGGTGAAGTCCCCTCATTCCGTCGACCGGCACAGTTGTGGGTCGGCCAGACAATTCTATAACGTGTTCTAGATGACTGGACAGGAGTACGACGCCATTGTGGTCGGCAGTGGCGCCGCCGGCATGGTCGCCGCCCTCACGGCCGCCCACCAGGGTCTGTCAACAGTAGTCGTCGAGAAGGCGCCGCACTACGGAGGTTCCACTGCGCGCTCTGGTGGCGGCGTCTGGATTCCCAACAACGAGATCCTCAAGCGTGACGGAGTCGCGGACAACCCAGAGTCGGCCCGCACCTATTTGCACACGATCATCGGCGACGCGGTCCCGGCGGAGAAGATCGACACCTACCTGGATCGCGGCCCAGAGATGCTGTCCTTCGTTCTCAGGCACACTCCACTCAAGCTGTGCTGGGTACCGAATTACTCCGACTATTACCCCGAGACAGCGGGCGGCAAGGCTTCGGGCCGATCGGTGGAGCCCAAGCCGTTCGACGCGAGGAAACTGGGGCCCGATGCCAAAGGGCTGGAGCCGGCCTACGGCAAGGTGCCCCTCAACGTGGTGGTCATGCAGCAGGACTACATGCGGCTGAATCAGCTCAAGCGGCATCCACGCGGTGTGCTGCGCAGCCTGCGGGTGGGCGCGCGCACCATGTGGGCGAAGGCGACCGGGAAGAACCTGGTGGGTATGGGCCGCGCGCTCATCGCCCCACTGCGTATCGGCCTGCAGAACGCCGGTGTGCCGGTCCGGCTCAACACCGCGATGACCGACCTATACGTCGAGGACGGCGTCGTCCGTGGCATCTGGGCGCTGCCCCCCGATGCGCCGGATAATGCTGAGCCACAACTCATTCGAGCCCGTCGTGGAGTGATCCTCGGTAGCGGGGGGTTTGAACACAACGAGCAGATGCGGGTGAAGTACCAGCGAGCCCCGATCACCACGGCGTGGACTGTCGGCGCCAAGGCCAACACCGGCGACGGCATCCTGGCCGCCGAGAAGTTGGGTGCGGCACTGGATGTCATGGAAGACGCATGGTGGGGTCCGACGGTGCCCCTGGTCGATGCGCCGTGGTTCGCGTTGTCCGAGCGCAACTCACCCGGCTCGATCATCGTCAACATGACCGGCAAGCGCTTCATGAACGAATCAATGCCCTACGTCGAGGCATGCCACCACATGTATGGCGGACAATACGGACAGGGTCCGGGCCCCGGCGAGAACATCCCGGCCTGGCTGGTGTTCGACCAGCAGTACCGCGACCGCTACATCTTCGCCGGACTCCAACCGGGCCAGCGTATTCCGAAGAAGTGGATGAACTCAGGTGTG
>JAHZIT010000144.1 GCA_022601275.1 Actinomycetes bacterium | reverse complement strand
GCCACGGTCTTGTGCGCGACGCGCAACATGACCGTGCCCGCATGCCGGGCCAGCGCCAGCAGCGCCAAGGTGTCGCCCGCGAACACGACCTCACGACCGGCCATCCACTCGGCCAGGCCCTTGGCCGGATTGGTGAAGAGTTCACGCCCGGCGCTGTTTCGGAATGCCTCGGCATCCAGCTCGTCGGCCAGCGCCGTAAGGTCCACGCGGTTGCCCGGGGCGATCACCTCCATGGCGGCCAGCCCGGCAGCAAGGTAGTGGGTCAGGGTGAAGTCTTCGGGCACAGGCAATCTCGGTGCCAGCGCGACCGAACGGCCAGCGGTGGCGTCCCGCAGCGGACCCTCGTAGGGCGCCACCACGATCACGCGGGCGCCGCGTCGCACACCCATCGCCGCGGCAGATACCAGTAGCGGATCGCCGGGGTCGTCACCGGCGACGACCAGGACATCGAGCGCCCCGATCCACGGCGGCGCCTCGGCCGCGACGATGAAAGGGGTGCCGACCGACCCGCCCAGCGCGGCGGCGAGCATCGCTCCCGCGTTCTCTGCGGGGCCGCGCCCGGCCACCCACACCACCGTGCGGGGTGGAGCGTCGGAGCGAACCGCGTCCAACTCGCCCTCTTGCAGTGCCGCCGCGATGGCGCGCACCTGGGCGCCCGCCATCGATGCCGCACGGAGCAAACCCATTCGGTCGGCCGCCAGCAATCCCTCGGCATCGTCGAGATCGACCACCGCCGCCGACGCCGGGCTGGCGTTCACGTCAGTTCCTTTGCGCCTGCGTCCTTTACGGCCTCGGCAATATGACCGGCGACCTCGTCGACGATCTGCTTGACCGACTCGGGCGTGCGGGCTTCAACGTTGAGGCGAAGCAAAGGTTCCGTGTTGGACATCCGCATGTTGAACCAGCTGCCATCCCCGAGGTCGACGGTCACACCGTCGAGGTGATCGAGGGCCTGCACGCGATTGCCGTAGGCCTGCAGCACGGCATCCACGGCGCCCGGGGCGTCGTTGACCGTGAAGTTGATTTCACCGGACGCTTCGTACCGCTGGTAGTCGGCCATCATCTCCGACAGCGGGCGGTCCTGCTCGCCCAGCGCTGCCAGCACGTGCAGGGCGGCCAGCATCCCGGAATCCGCGCCCCAGAAGTCACGGAAGTAGTAGTGCGCGGAGTGTTCGCCGCCGAAGATCGCTCCGGTCTCGGCCATCAATCCTTTGATATAGGAATGTCCGACTCGGGACCGTACCGGCGTGCCGCCGCGCTCCACAATCAGCTCGGGTACCGCGCGCGAGGTGATGAGGTTGTGGATGACCGTCGCCCCGATCTCGCGCGTCAATTCCCGCGCGGCGACCAACCCCGTCACCGCCGACGGCGACACCGCCTGGCCCTTCTCGTCGACGACGAAGCACCGGTCGGCGTCACCATCGAAGGCCAGCCCGATATCAGCACCAGTCTCTAAGACGTAGGCCTGCAGGTCGACGAGGTTGGCCGGGTCCAGCGGGTTGGCCTCGTGGTTGGGGAAAGTGCCGTCGAGTTCGAAGAACAGCGGCGACAGGGTGATCGACGAGATCGGGCCCAGTACCGCGGGCGCAGTATGGCCGGCCATACCGTTGCCGGCGTCGACGGCGACGCGCAGCGGACGCTGCCCGCCGATGTCGACCAGGCTTCGGAGGAACTCGCCGTAATCGGCGAGGACGTCTCGTTCACTGGCCGTGCCGCGCGGGCCGTCGAACTCGGGGACGCCGGCGATGACCTCGTCGCTGACCGTCGTCAGCCCGGTGTCCTTGCCGACCGGCTTGGCACCGGCGCGACACAGCTTGATCCCGTTGTAGGCGGCGGGGTTGTGGCTGGCGGTGAACATCGCGCCCGGGCAGTCCAGCAGGCCGGAGGCGAAGTAGAGCTGATCGGTCGATGCGAGACCGATGTGCACCACATCGAGTCCCTGGGCCATCACGCCCTCGGCGAACGCCTTGGCCAGCGGTGGCGAACTGGCCCGCATATCGTGGCCGATGACTATCCGCGCGCCGTCGCGCACCAGCCTGGCAAACGCGGCGCCGACTTCGGAGACGAACTGCTCATCGATCTCCTCGCCCACGAGTCCACGTACGTCATAGGCCTTGATGACGCTGTGTACCGCCGCAGCGGGCCGAGACATAGAGCTCCTTGGGACGGGTGGTTAGTTGCAGCCAGCCTAGCCGTCGCGCGCAGTCTCTAAGGTGCCCTCTTGCGCCGAAACTGCATTTCAGCAGGGAAGGCTCGGGAGCCGACCTGACGGAATACCATTTTCGGCGAAGGTCGAGGTCTAGTCAGGGGGGTCGGGCAGCACGCGCAGATGCCCGCGACGGCGGCCGTTGGTCTCGGGCCGGGGGGCCGGCGGGGCCATCAGAGCGCCACCCTTCGCGCCGGTGACCGGATCGCTGAAACCCGCGGTGAAGCTACCTACCGACGCGCCGAGGCTGGAACCCTCGCTCCCCTCGCGCACCGCATCGGCAAGGGCCACCAGGTCATCGTCATCGGGGCGTGGCGGCAGCGAGCCGGCGTGGCGAACCAGTTCCCAGCCGCGCGGCGCGGTGATGCGACCGGCATGCAGGACACACAGATCCCAGGAGTGCGGCTCTGACACGGTGGCCAACGGACCCACTACGGCCGTCGAGTCGGAATAGACGAACGTGAGCGTCGCGACTGCGTAGTGAGGGCACCCAGGCCTGCAGCAGCGACGGGGAACATTCACAGCGGAAGGTTAGCGCGCATGAACGCCCGCATGGCGCCGGACACGCGCAGCCGCGGGGCCCCCGATCCCCAACCGTTACGATCATTTTTGTGACCGGGCTCAATTTCCGGGGCTCGCGGCGGGGCCGTGAGATGCGCGGAACCCTGCTCCCGCGGACCGTTCCGGGCTGGCGCAGTCGCGCCGAGCGTTTCGATATGGCCGTGCTGGAGGCCTACGAACCGATCGAGCGGCGCTGGCGGGAGCGGGTGTCGACGCTGGACGTGGCGGTCGACGAGATACCCCGGATATCCCCGAAGGATCCTGGCAGTGTGCAGTGGCCACCGGAGGTGGTGGCCGACGGGCCCATCGCGCTGGCGCGGCTCATCGCGGCCGGTGTTGACGTCCGCGGTAACTCCACTAGAGCGCGAATTGTGTTGTTTCGCAAGCCGATCGAGCGACGCGCCAAAGACGCCGCCGAGTTGATCGAATTGTTGCACGAGTTATTGGTGGCGCAGGTCGCCACCTACCTAGGCGTCGAGCCGTCCGTGATTGACCCGACGTTGGGTGAGGAGTAGAGGTCTGGCTGTCGAGGAGATATCAGATGACGCAGCGCTTGCGCGAAGAGTCTCAGATTGCGATGGGAGCTTGCCTGGGGAGATTCAGATGATGCCGCGCTTGAGCCGCCGACGCTCGCGCTCCGACAGGCCGCCCCAGATACCGAAGCGTTCGTCGTGGGCCAGCGCGTAATCGAGACACTCGTCGCGAACCTCGCAGCCCAAACAAATCCGCTTGGCCTCGCGGGTCGAACCACCCTTTTCGGGGAAGAACGCCTCGGGGTCGGTCTGAGCGCACAGGGCGCGCTCTTGCCACTGGTCTTCTTCGGCTAGGGCTGGGTCGTCGCCGAGTGGATCACCATGGTCGGGCACCAAACTCAACTGGGGGCGTTCGCCTCCCGCGGTCGGTGCCGGTCCGGTCTGGATGTGCGGAGCACTTCCTACCGTGCCTAGGAGCGTAAAGTCGAACGGGACCGAATCTTCGAAATCGGCCTGTTCAAAAGCCATGTTCCCTCCTTGCTGGTTTCGTAATTCCGTGTGTGTCGGCCCCACGATCGCGAAGCGTGACCAACCTAATTCGAACAAGTGATCGAATCTCGGTCTGCGACACCGGAACCGGCTGGCCAACCGCGAAATGACACTGGTGTGATTACACACGCGTTGTCTGGCTCGGTCAAGCATTTCAACGGAATTCCATACCATTCCGTGATCCAATTTCGGCGCGTCGCGTTGTGGTGTGTCTATCACTCTCCCGCGTGGCGCCCCATCAGTCCCATCTTCACCATTGGTTTACTCTCCTTACGAGCATCCGGTCGGGCGAACGCAGAGGAGCCCAACGGCCTACTCTCAGTCGGTGTGAAGGTCACGGTTCTGGTCGGCGGCGTCGGCGGTGCACGATTCCTCTTGGGAGTGCAACACCTGTTGGGCCTAGGCCAGTTCGGCGTCAAGAATCAGGGCGGGCCGAATCAGGACGCGCACGAATTGACCGCAGTCGTCAATGTCGGAGACGACGCGTGGATGTTCGGGGTGCGCATCTGCCCCGACCTCGACACCTGCATGTACACCCTGGGCGGAGGCATCGACTCCGCGCGCGGGTGGGGGCATCGCAATGAAACCTGGCACGCGAAGGAGGAACTCGCCGCCTACGGCGTGCAGCCGGATTGGTTCGGCTTGGGCGACCGCGACCTGGCCACCCATCTGGTACGCAGCCAGATGCTGCGGGCCGGTTACCCCCTGTCGGCGGTGACCGAGGCGTTGTGCCGCCGCTGGTCGCCCGGTGCGCAACTGCTTCCCGCCAGCGACGACCGCAGCGAGACCCACGTCCTGATCACCGATCCCGGCCCCGGCGAGCAGGCCGGCGACAAGCGAGCCGTTCACTTTCAGGAGTGGTGGGTCCGGTATCGGGCCAAGGTGCCCACGGAAAGTTTCGCGTTCGTGGGTGCGGACACTGCGACCGCCGGCCCCGGTGTCACCGAGGCGATCGAGGGTGCCGACATCGTGTTGATCGCGCCGTC
Organism: Actinomycetes bacterium; assembly: GCA_022601275.1. GTDB lineage: Bacteria > Actinomycetota > Actinomycetes > Mycobacteriales > Mycobacteriaceae > Mycobacterium. The sequence continues at coordinate 8,841 of JAHZIT010000144.1, read as the reverse complement.
CAACCCGGTGGTCAGCGTCGGCGCGATCCTGGCAATCGGCGGCATCCGGGGCGCCTTACGCACGACGTCGGCACCGGTGATCGGCTACTCCCCCATCATCGCGGGAAAGCCATTGCGCGGTATGGCCGACGAATGCCTGTCGGTCATCGGCGTGTCCAGCACATCCGAAGCAGTCGGCGAGCACTACGGGGCCAGGTCGTCGACCGGAATCCTCGACGCCTGGCTGATCAGCGAGGGCGACCACGCCACTCTCGACGGCATCGAGGTGCGCTCGGTGCCGCTGCTGATGACCGATCCCGCCGCGACCGCTGAGATGGTCCGGGCCGGAATGGATCTGGCCGGTGTTTCGCCGTGAGTGAGCATGGCAAGTCAGACCATGGCAAATCAGACCATGGCAAGTCAGACCGTGGCAAGTCAGACCATGGAACGGCCGGGCCCGTCGAGCTGCTTCCGGTTCCCGGACTGCCTGAGTTTCGGCCGGGCGACGACCTGGCCGCGGCCATCGCCGAGGCCGCACCATGGTTGCGGGACAACGATGTAGTCGTTGTCACCAGCAAGGTGTTGTCCAAGTGTGAGGGGCGCATCATCGACGCCCCTGCCGATCCTGAGCTTCGGGATACGCTGCGGCGCAGACTGATAGATGGTGAGGCGGTGCGGGTCCTGGCCCGCAAGGGCCGGACCTTGATCACCGAGAACGCCTTGGGCCTGGTGCAGGCTGCCGCGGGGGTGGACGGATCCAACGTCGACTCCCACGAACTCGCGCTGCTGCCGGTCGATCCCGACGGCAGCGCGGCGGCGCTGGTTTCCGCGCTGCAGGCACAGCTGGGAGTCACGGTGGGCGTCGTCGTCACCGACACGATGGGACGCGCCTGGCGCACCGGGCAGACCGATGTCGCCATCGGCGCGTCCGGGTTGGCCGTGCTGCATGGTTACGCGGGCGAACACGACGAGCACGGAAACGAGCTGATCGTCACCGAGATCGCAGTCGCCGACGAGATCGCCGCGGCCGCCGATCTGGTGAAGGGGAAACTGACCTCGGTGCCGGTGGCGGTGGTGCGGGGTCTGACGCTGCGCGACGACGGATCCACCGCCCGCACGCTGGTGCGAGCCGGCGAGGAGGATCTGTTCTGGCTGGGCACCGAAGAGGCGATCGCGCTGGGGCGTTCGCAGGCCCAGCTGCTGCGACGCTCGGTGCGCAGCTTCAGCGATGACCCGGTTGCGCCCGCCACCATCGAGGCCGCGGTTTCCGAGGCGCTCACCGCGCCCGCGCCCCACCACACCCGGCCGGTGCGGTTCGTCTGGGTCCGGGACCCGGCCGTTCGGATCGGCCTGCTCGACGCGATGAAAGACCAGTGGCGCGCTGACCTCACCGCTGATGGACGCGATGCAGATTCCGTGGACCGCCGGGTGGGTCGCGGCCAGATTCTCTACGACGCACCAGAGCTGATCGTTCCGTTCATGGTGCCCGATGGGGCGCACCGCTATCCCGACGCGCAGCGGACGGCGGCTGAGCACACCATGTTCACTGTTGCGGTCGGCGCCGCGGTGCAGGCCCTGTTGGTCGCGCTTGCGGTACGCGGGGTAGGTAGCTGCTGGATAGGGTCGACCATCTTTGCCCCCGATGTGGCGCGCTCGCAGTTGGATCTGCCAGCTGATTGGGAACCGTTGGGGGCCATCGCCATCGGCTACGCTCTCGAACAGACCGGCCCCCGTGAGCCGGCAGCCTCCGACGGCCTGCTGGTGCGTCGATGACTCCCGGGCCGGGCAGACGACAGCTCCTCCAGTCTGGGCCCCGAACACGCGAGTTCGCGTCTGCTCGCCGGACGAGGGTGTGGCGATGAGCCTGCACCAGTCGACGGTGGATACGCTGAGTCGCTGGCGCCCAATCGATCCCGCCCAGGACACGTTGCGGCATGCGGTACTGGCATTCCTCGACACGCGCGCCGACGCCTGCCTACGGGCGTGCGTGCCGGGCCACATCACCGCCTCGGCACTGGTGCTGAATCACCACCGCAGCCACGCGTTGCTGACCCTTCATCCACGGATCGGGCGCTGGGTGCAACTGGGCGGTCACTGCGAGGCTGACGATGTCAGCCTTGTCGCGGCGGCGTTGCGCGAGGCGACCGAGGAGTCAGGGATCGCGGGGCTGGGCATCGAGGAAGTGCCGGTGGCGCTGCATGTACACCCGCTGACCTGCTCGCTGGGTGTGCCGACCCGTCACCTCGATGTGCAGTTCGTGGCGCACGCCCCCGAAGGCGCCGAGATCGTCTGCAGCGAGGAATCATTGGATCTGCGGTGGTGGCCGCTGGACGCGCTGCCCGACGATCGCGACTTCGGCCTGACCCAGCTGGCTTCCGCCGCCTTGGCCGGCCAAGCGCCGTGAAATAGCATCCTTGGCTGCAACCACAGAGTTATCCACAGCCCTGGCTTCACAGTCATGCCGGCAGCATGTCGGAACGGCATGCTCATCGCATGGGGGAAATCATCGTCGGCTCGGATGCTGTCGCCTCGGGACACCTCACCCGGGGGCAGTTGCGGTGGAACTACAACGCCATCTATCCGGACATCTATCTGCGGAGAACGTCCGAGCCCACGCTGGCACGGCGCACCAGAGGGGCGTGGCTGTGGACCAACCGCCGCGGCGTGATCACCGGCCGCGCGGCTTCGGCGTTGCACGGCTCGAAATGGGTCGCTGAGCGTGCGGCCGTCGAGGTTCTGCACGCCAACAACCGCCCACCACCGGGAATTGTCACGCGCCGAGAACGGATCGCCCCTGATGAGATCACCTGGATCGACGGTGTGGCCGCTGCCGCTCCGGCCCGAACAGGTCTCGACCTCGGCCGACACCTCCCGCGCGGTGAGGCGGTCGCTCATCTGGACTCGCTCGCCGCCGCCACCGGGATGACAGCGGCCGACGTCCTCGAGCTCACGCATCGATATCGCGGCACCCACGGCGTACGCCTGTGCCGGGAGGCCGTCGATCTGATGGACGCAGGCGCGCAGTCACCGAAGGAGTCCTGGCTGCGGCTGGCGCTCATCGACGCCGGCTTCCCGCGACCCGAAACCCAGATTCCGGTGCTCGACGGGTCCGGACGCACCTTCGCCTATCTCGATATGGGCTGGCGCGACATGATGATCGCAGTCGAATACGACGGCGAGCATCACCGCACCGACACCGTTCAGTATCGATGGGACGCGAAACGCCTGCGGATGGTCCTCGCCAAGGGCTGGATTCACATCAGGGTGATCGCCGGCGATCGGCCGATCGAGATCACAACGTGGGTGAAACGGGCGTGGGCAATCCGCAGGAGTGAAGGCAGGGCTGTGCAGTTGCCCGCTTGAGCAGCCCGGAATGCTATTCCGCGGCGAAGCCGGCCCGCGGCCGACACGCGCCCGCGCAACAAAGCTAGACGTCGGTCGAGAACCGGATGCCGCCGTCGGGCAGCTCCACTCCGGGCCACACGCGCGCACCGCGCAGCAGCTCGCAGCGCGCCCCGACGTCGGCGCCGTCACCGATCACCCCGTCGCGGATCAGTGCCCGCGGCCCGATCCGCGCCCCGAAGCCGATGATCGAACGCTCGATGACGGCGCCGGCCCCGACACTCACGCCGTCGAAGATCACCGCCCCGTCCAGTCGCGCACGCGCGCCGATCTCGACACCCCGGCCGATCACCGTGCCGCCGATCAGCAGCGCGCCGGGTGCCACGCTCGCCCCGTCGTGCACCAGCGATTCGCCGCGCTGGTGGTTCAAGGCCGGTGACGGCGCGATACCCCGAACCAGATCCGCGGAGCCGCGCACGAAATCTTCAGGCGTACCCATGTCCCGCCAGTAGGTCGCATCGACATAGCCGAACACCCGCCGTCCGTCCGTCAGCAGGCCGGGGAACACCTCGCGCTCCACCGACAGCGCCCGGCCTTTGGGGATCTCATCGATCACAGAGCGTTTGAAGACGTAGCAGCCCGCGTTGATCTGGTCGGTCGGCGGGTCCTGCGTCTTCTCCAGGAAGGCAGTCACCCTGCCGTCGGAATCTGTTGGCACGCAACCGAATGCGCGCGGGTCCCCGACGCGCACCAGATGCAGGGTCACGTCGGCGGCGTTGCTTGAGTGCGATTCCAGCAGCGCGCCCAGATCGCAGCCGGAGAGTACGTCGCCGTTGAAGACGATGGCGGTGTCATTGCGCAGCCGGGACGCGACGTTGGCGATACCGCCGCCGGTGCCCAGGGGTTCCTCCTCGACGACGTAGTCGATCTGCAGTCCGAGCTTGGAGCCGTCGCCGAATTCGGACTCGAACACCTCGGCCTTGAACGACGTCCCCAGAACGACATGCTCGATCCCGGCGGCGGCGATGCGTGAGAGCAAGTGCGTCAGGAACGGCAGCCCGGCGGTCGGCAGCATCGGCTTGGGCGCCGAGAGGGTCAAAGGCCGCAGGCGGGTGCCCATCCCCCCGACCAAAACGACCGCATCAACCTCGGCAGGATTGACCATCAGCGCCGTCCTTTCGCCTGTGCGCGCCGGGACTTCAAGGAGCTGCGCACCACCAGAGTGGATCGCGCCCCCAAAGCCCCCCGGAAAGCCCACCGTAGCGGCGCCTGCCACCATTTCGGGTGCCGATCAGCGAGAAAAGTGTAGGTACTGACGTGGTGGGCTGCCAGGTTGCGGGCCGGGTCGCGACCGGTGGAATGCCCCTTGGCATGTAATACCTCCGCCGAGGGCACATAGACGTTTCGCCACCCCAGCCGGCCCAGCCGATCGCCGAGGTCGACGTCCTCCATGTACATGAAGTAGCGCTCGTCGAAACCAGCGACCTGGGTGAAGGCGTCGGTGCGCAGCAACAGACAGGATCCCGACAGCCAACCGACGGCTCGTTCGGTGGGGTCGGTGCGCTCCTGCCGGTAAACGGCCGTCCACGGATTCGACGGCCACACCGGCCCCACCACCGCGTGCATGCCGCCGCGAAGGATCGAGGGCAAATGCCGGGCCGACGGGTACACCGAGCCGTCCGGGTCATGGATGAGCGGCCCCAGCGATCCTGCGCGCGGCCAGCGCTCGGCCGCGTCGAGCAACAGGTCGATGCTGCGCGGCCCCCACTGCACGTCGGGATTGGCCACGATGAAAAAATCTGTGCGAGAGGTCAATCCGTATTCGGCGATGGCGCGGTTGACGGCTGTGCCGTAGCCGAGGTTGGCGCCGGTGCGTAGCAGTTTGACGTTGGGATAACGCTCGACGGCCTCTTCGGGCGCGCCGTCGGTGGAGCCGTTGTCGGCCATGATGACCGTCACCGCGCGGTCGGTCGCGTGGGCCAGCGAGGCGAGGAACCGATCCAAGTGCGGCCCCGGCGAATACGTCACCGTGACGACGAATAGTTCGTCGCTCACGCCTGCGCTGCCAATCCCACGGCCAATCCCACGGCGTTGAGGGTAGCGGGCGCTCAGGCGCCGGCCTTGTCCAGCGCCTCGGCCAGCGCGTCCCGCCACGGCCGCAGCGGCGTCAGTCCGGCGGCCGCGGACTTGACCTCGGAGAGCACCGAGTACATCGGGCGCGGCGCGGGGCGCGGGTGTTGGTCGCTGCTGACGGGCCGCACCCGGTTCGGGTCGGCGCCGACCTCTTCGAAAATCGCCTGCGCCTGCTCGAACCGGCTGGCGCCGCCGACGTTGGCGGCGTGCAGCACCGGCTCGCGGATCGAGCCCTCGGCAATCTCCAGCAACGCTGCACAGAGATCGCCCACATAGGTCGGCGACCCGATCTGGTCGGCCACCACGTCCACGGTGCCCGACCCCTCCAACCCCAAAGCCGCCCTCCGTATCCCGGCGGCGAAGTCGGCGCCGTCGCCGCCTTCATAGACCCACGCCGTGCGAACGACGTTGGCTTCTGGCATCGCCGACAGCACCAGGAACTCACCGGCCAGTTTGGTGCGGCCGTACACGCTCAGCGGCCCGGTCTCGTCGTCGATGTCGTAGGGCCGCGGATTCCCGTCGGGGAACTTGCCGCTGAAGACGTAGTCGGTGGACAGGTGAATCAGATCGGCCCCGGCGCGCGCGCAGGCGTGGGCCACGTTTTCCGCTCCGGCCGCATTGATGGCGGCCGCACGGTCGGGATCGGCCTCGGCGGCGTCGACCTGCGTGTAACCGGCGCAATTCACGACCACGTCACCGGAGTCGATAAAACGTTCGGCAACCGCGCCGTCGGTGATGTCCCACTCCGACGACGCCAGCGCCAGCACGTCATGCCCCTGCAGGGCGGCCTGACCTGCCAAGAAACGGCCCACCAAGCCGCCGGCTCCGGCGATGACGATGCGGCCTGAGTAGTGGAAGGGCATCAGCTGAGTTTGGCACGCCGACGTCGGCTCCCCGGTCTCAGGGGCACACACCAGTAGCCTGGGCAAATGCCTGCGGCTCAGCTGATACGTGTCATCTCCATGACCGTGGCGCTGGCGGTCTTCGTGGGCACCGGCCTCGCGTGGGCCCAGATCCGCGCGTTCGAATCCGGCATCAACCAGATCAATCCGATCGCGCTCGGCGAGGGCGGCGACGACGGAGCGATCGACATTCTGCTGGTCGGGATGGACAGCCGGACCGACGCGCACGGCAACCCGCTGTCCCAGCAGGAGCTGGCGACTCTGCGTGCCGGAGACGAAGACGCGACCAACACCGACACGATCATCCTGGTGCGCATCCCGAACAACGGGCAGTCGGCGACGGCGATCTCCATCCCGCGCGACTCCTACGTGGAGGCCCCGGGCATCGGGAAGATGAAGATCAACGGCGTGTACGGCTCGGTGCATCTGGAGACGCTCAAAGAGCTCGTCGAAGAACAGGGCGAAGACCCGGCTGCCGCCGAGGTGGAGGCCACCGCGGCAGGACGGGAGGAACTGATCAAGACGGTCGCCAACCTCACCGGTGTCACCGTCGACCATTACGCGGAGATCGGCCTGCTCGGGTTCGCGTTGATCACCGACGCGCTGGGTGGCGTCGACGTATGCCTCAATGCTCCTGTTTACGAACAGCTTTCGGGTGCAGATTTCCCGGCAGGCTGGCAGAAGCTGGACGGTCCGCAAGCGTTGAGCTTCGTCCGGCAGCGTCACGAACTACCCCGCGGCGACCTGGACCGGGTGGTGCGCCAACAGGCGGTGATGGCGTCGCTGGCCCATGAGGTGATTTCCCGCAAGACACTGTCGAGCCCGCGGACGCTGGATCGCCTGCAGCGAGCGGTCCAGCGGTCGGTGGTTCTCTCCGACGGCTGGGACGTCATGGATTTCGTCGAGCAGCTGCAGCAGCTCGCTGCGGGCAACGTCGCGTTCGCCACCATCCCGATCGTCGAGGAGGCGGGCTGGAGCGACGACAGCATGCAGAGCGTGGTGCGGGTCGACCCACGCGAGGTCAGGGATTGGGTCACCAGCTTGCTCAATGACCAGGACCAGGGAAAAACCGAGGAGTTGGCCTACACCCCGGACAAGACCACCGTCGACGTCATGAACGACACCGACATCAACGGGTTGGCCGCGGCGGTCTCGCACGTGCTGTCGGTCAAGGGCTTTGCCAAGGGCAGCGTGGGCAACCACGGGGGTGCCGAAGTGACGGGCAGCCAGGTCCAGGCCGCGACCGCCGACGACCTGGGCGCCCAAGCTGTCGCGCAGAATCTCGGCGGGCTGTCGGTGGTGGAGGACGCGTCCATATCGCCGGGTTCGGTGCGAGTAGTGCTCGCCGATGACTACACCGGGCCCGGCTCCGGCCTGGACGGCACCGACGTCACGCTGTCGATGGGGGACCCGTCGATGGATTACACCCAGATGGCCGCTGCTGCCGAGCCGTCGCCGATCATCACTGCCGGCTCCAACGACCCTGCGTGTGTCAACTGAGGTGACGACGGTCAGCTCGGCCATTCTCGATCCGCTCATGTCGGTCAACCCCGCCGGGCCACGGATCACCTATTACGACGATGCCACCGGCGAGCGCGTCGAACTGTCCACCGCCACGCTGGCCAATTGGGCGGCCAAGACCGCCAACCTGCTGCGTGACGAGCTGGGCGCCCTGCCGGGTAGTCGGGTCGCGGTGTTACTGCCCGCCCACTGGCAGACCGCGGCGGTGTTGTTCGGGATCTGGTGGATCGGCGGTGAAGTCGTGTTGGCCGGCGGTGTGGACGGACCCGAGTGCGAGATCGCGCTGTGCACGGCTGACCGGCTGGACGAAGCCGACGCCGCCGTGGGTATGGGCGAGGTGGCGGTGCTGTCGCTGGATGCGTTCGGCAAGCCGGTGCCCGAGCTGCCCGTGGGCGTGACCGACTACGCGACTTCGGTGCGGGTGCACGGCGATCAGATCGTGCCCGAACGCAACCCCGGTGCCGCGCTGGCGGGCCGGTCGGTCGCCGATGTGCTGGCCGCGGCGCAGGCGTCCGCCGCCGCCCAGGGGTTGACGGCCGCGGATCGGATCATGTCCTCGGCGGGGTGGGATACCGCTGAAGATGTCATCGACCACCTGCTCGCGCCGTACGCCGTTGGCGCATCGTTGGTGCAGGTGGCCAATCCTGACCCCGCTTCGTCCCAGCGCCGGGTTCAGACCGAGAAGCTGACCCGCGGGTGGCCGTGACCGCCGTACCCTCGATGCCGTGGATCGCTGCCCCCTTGACGTCGAAGTGCTGCGCTCGGCTGTCGCGGGAACCGGTTGGCGCCGCGTCGATGTGGTCGAGCAGACCGGGTCGACGAATGCCGACCTGATTGGCCGCGCGGGCGCCGGTGAGGACATCTGCGGTGCGGTGCTGCTCGGTGAGTTCCAAAGCGCGGGGCGGGGCCGACACGGTCGGAGTTGGTCGGCGCCGGCGGGCTCGCAGATCTCGATGTCGGTCGG
>JAHZIT010000143.1 GCA_022601275.1 Actinomycetes bacterium | reverse complement strand
CATGCCCGCCCGCCGCGCCACCGTGGTCATGCCCGCCCGCCGCGCCACCCGAGCCATCGTGACCACCGTCATGCCCGGCATCACCGTCATGCCCCGCATGACCATCCACCCCACCCGAGCCATCGTGACCCCCGTCATCACCGAGATCACCGTCATGCCCCGCATGACCATCCATCCCACCCGAACCATCGTGACCACCGTCATGCCCCGCGTGACCATCCATCCCACCCGAACCATCGTGATCACCGTCATGCCCCGCGTGACCATCCATCCCGCCCGAGCCATCGTCATCCCCGTCAGGCCCGGCATCACCGTCATGCCCGGCGTGACCATCCATCCCACCCGAACCCATCCCACCCGAACCCATTCCACCCGAGCCATTGGCATCGGCGTCGTGCTCATGGGCACCGGTATGCGCTGGCAACGTCCATTGCGTACTGGCCAATTGCACTGGCACGTGGGCGATTGACGAGTCGTCAAAATCTAGGGATACGGCTCCCGCAGCACAAACCCCTGCCAGTACTGCCGTGCGCGTCAGAGTCGCAAACCAGCGCAACCCGTCGCGAACTTGCGTGGGATCCCAACAGCCATCCGGTGCAGGCGAGAAGTTCGGCCGCATCATCCACCCTCGTCGGGCTTCCCTCTCTGAGGCGCTGTAATCGGTGGGCTTGCTTGCGTTCTCGGGGGCAGGCATTTGGGTCCTAACTGGTAATGCTCGTCAAGGTTTTCGGCATGGAGGCTGCCTGGATCGCCACTGGATATCCGGTCGACGATTCCGGGGGCGGCAACCGACTGATCGCTGCCCAACGGAGACAAACCGGTCACGAGCAGCTGGGCCTGGAGCTCAGGGGAAATCGCCTCGCGGATTTCCTAGCGCGCAGCAGCGCACGGGACACGTCGCGAGGTACGGAGCCCGCTCGGATCAACAGATCCGATGCGGCCTGTTGGATCCGACTGGACCAAAGCGAGAGCAAAATCGCTCCAGATCAATGGGTCCAGGGGATCAAACGCCTACCAGCGTCGGCGGCGCGCGGGTTCCGACAGGACTGGGCGTAATGCCCTGCACCACTGTGAATTTCGCTGGCCGGCAATTGACAGCCAGCGTCGGACGGGATCGGTCGACGATGAACACGGTCAACCAGTTCAGCGCCGAGAGGCACACCAGATACAAAGATTCGGCGCGGCCGATCAGCAAAGCACACACCGGAACCGCCAAGACGTGGGCAAAGATCATCTGCGGCGAGATCGATTCCGCGCAATGAGCGTGGCCCTGCGCCGACACCGTGAGCACGCAGTGGCCAACCGCCTGACCGACAGTCAGTGCAAGCAGGCGACGCCAGAGACGGCAGTCGCCCCGCGAAGGCGACGCACCACTTGCCGCCGCCCCCACCATGGAGCACGCCATTATGAGAAGCAACAGCGATACGCCCGACGGCAACGCCCCGCCGGCTCCGCCATGAGCCACCACTGACACTCCGGCCGAGCACACACCAATGAGCCCACCACGCAGATACCCAGCGCGGACCGCGGCGGGTGTACTCACGCGCAGAGCTTAACGCAGCACTACTACCGCAAATAGTAATGCTGGCGTATTGCTCCTGTTGTGTTCGGCGGGCCAACTCCCGGACAGTCGGCCGAGAACGAAACTTGACCAGCTCAACACGTCCATTGACGGGGGAATCTATTGGGATCCAGTCGCATTCGGAGCGCAGATGGGCTCGGCGGCGGGAAACCGTCGGTCAGGGGCGCGGGGGCCCGGCAGGCGCATCCGGACCCGAGCCGCCCGCCGGCGGACGCGGGATCTCGATAATCGCGCCACCGGGGCCGAAGGGTCCCGCGAAGCCGGGACGTCGCTCGAAATCACCACGCGGTCCCATCGGTGGCATCGCGGGACCAGGCTGCCGCCCCGTCTCGTGCCCCCCACGGTGGTGGCCGCGCGGACCGTCGCCGACCTGCTTGCCGATCACGAAACCCGTACCGAAGATGACCACGACGATGAACAATGACCCGGCGACAATCCCGACCCACGCGGCGACCTTGCTCAATCGGCTGGATTCTTGGACGTAGACCGGCTGCGGCGGCCCGATCGGTTGGTAAGCCTGCGCAGCCACCGGCGGCGGGGGCAGCACGGGCCCGGTCGCGGGCTCGGAGTTGTCGGGGGCCTGCTCGGGAGTGGCGGTTGGTTCGCTCATGTCGTCGATCGTGCGCGGTGAATTGATGGGCCCGGCCTGAATTGGCTATGAATAACCTGTGAAACGGCCGGACGGGTCGGAGCAGCGACAGCCGACGAGCGCGATGTCGCGGGCGGCGCATTCGGGGGCGACGGTGGGGGCGATGGCGCGGCTGAACACGAGACTCCCACCGTGTCCACCATGATGCGGATGTCATCGGGGTTCCCATCCGGCCATTGTGTCGTGACCAAGGTGCCGACCAGTTCGTCTCCGCGGCGCAGCAGGGGTTCGGGCTGTTCGTTCCCACTCGGAGTGACTGGACGCGATCAAGACGGCTGGCAGGCGCGCAGCCTACGCGTTGCGGGGCGGCACGCTAACGGCCTGCCAGGTAGTTGGCGCGGCAGGCACGCCGAGCCAACTTGCCGCTGGTGGTGCGTGGGATGGACCCGGCGGCGACCAGCTGAATGTCAGCCACTGAAACCGCATGCTGACGCGACACCGCCGCCCGAACGTCCTTGAGTACCGACGCCGGCTCGAATCTGTTCGCGCCGACGGCCCGCTCCGCGACGATCACCAACCGCTCACCCGGAGTGCCGGCAGCGTTTTCCGCGCCGGGAAGTTCGGAGGCGGGCACCGAGAACGCCGCGACGAAGCCGGGCCGCACTGCGGCCGAGGCCGCTGCGGCGGTCGCCTCGATGTCCTGCGGGAAGTGGTTGCGTCCATCAACGATGACCAAATCCTTGATCCGCCCGGCGATGTAGAGCTGACCGTCGACGTAGACACCGAGGTCACCCGTGCGTAACCAATCGGCGCCGACCGCGGCACCCTCGGCGTGGCTGCCCTGTTCCAGCCGTACCCGCAACTTGTTGCAGAACGCGAGGTCGGTCTGGCGTTTGTTGCCCCAGTAGCCGCGACCAAGATTGCCGCCGTGCAGCCAGATCTCGCCCACGTGGCCGTCAGGCAGCTCTGATTCGGTCTCGGGGGCGACGATGGCGGCCCACTGGCTGTTCGACACCTGGCCGCACGACACCAGCGCCACCGAGTTGCCGGCGTCGGGACGCACCCGTACGGCTCGGCCGAAGCCGAGTTGCTCACGGTCCAGATGCACCGCTGACGGCTCAGCGCCCAAATCGATGGTGGAGACGAACAGCGTCGCCTCGGCCATCCCGTAGGACGGTTTGATCGCCGTAGGAGGCAGTCCGTAGGGCGCAAACGCATCGTTGAACTTCTGGATGGAATCCATGCTGACCGGTTCCGAGCCGTTGATGAGTCCGGCGACGTTGCTCAGATCGATGAACTCACCGTCGGCGGGCAGACCGCGCTGGACGGCCAGATCGAACGCAAAATTCGGTGCTGCAGCGAACACCGGCGCGATGGCCGACTGCGCTGAGAGCTCCTTGATCCAGCGGTTCGGCCGCCGCACGAACGCCGTCGGCGACATCAGCGTGACGTGGCCGCCGCACAGCGCCGGGAACATGATCATCAGCAGGCCCATGTCGTGGAACAACGGTAGCCAGCTCACCCCGGTGATGTTGCGCTGCAAACCGATCGAGATGATCATCTGCAATACGTTCATGCAGACCGCACGGTGGGTGATCTCCACACCGGCCGGGGTCCGCGTGGAGCCCGACGTGTACTGCAGGTACGCGATGTCGTCGGTATCCAATTGGACCGGCGCCAGTGTCCCGCCCACCGAGTCTGGTACCCCGTCGATCGCGATGACCCGGATTCTGCGGTCGCGCGGGAGTGTGCGCAGGAAATCCCGAACATCTTTGGCCGCCGCCGTAGTTGTGAGCACCGCCGCGGGGCGAGCGTCGGCGAAGACCGCCTCAAGACGCTCAGCATGGCCGGGCAATTCCGGCGCAAACAACGGAACAGCGATACCGCCGGCCCGGACCACGCCGAAAAAAGCGATCACGTACTCCACGCCCTGCGGAGCAAGCACGGCAACCCGGTCGCCGGGACTAATGACCTGCTGCAACCGGGCGGCAATGGCGCGCATTCGCGTCCCCAGCCGGTTCCATGACAGTTCTACCGGGCATCCGGCCGGGTCTTGCGCATAGTCCAGGTATCGGTACGCCGCGGCGTCATCCAGTTCCGCGACGTTGCGTTCCAGGTGGGTCATCAGCGTCACGCCTGGCGGAAGAATGATG
>JAHZIT010000142.1 GCA_022601275.1 Actinomycetes bacterium | reverse complement strand
CGGGCATCGCGGTGGCTGGCCCACTTCTCCACCGCTATCGAGATGCTGGTGCCGCTGGTGCTGTTCTTCTCGCACGGCGGCTGGGTCACCATGATCGCGGCGTTCGTGATGTTGTGTTTCCACTTCGGCATCCTGTCCTCCATCCCGAAGGGTGTGCCCTTGGAGTGGAATGTCTTCATGATGTTCAGCGTGCTGGCGCTGTTCGTCGGCCACGCCGATATCGGCCTTTCAGACCTGCAGAGCCCATGGCCGATCGTGCTGTTCGCGGTCGTCGCGGGCACCGTCGTGCTCGGAAACCTGTTCCCGCGCAAAGTGTCCTTCCTTCCCGGCATGCGCTACTACGCGGGTAACTGGGACACCTCGCTGTGGTGCATCAAGCCGTCGGCTGAGGCAAAAATCGCGAACGGGATCGTCGCGATTGCCAGCATGCCCGCAGCGCAGATGGAGAAGTTCTACGGCAGCCCGGAAACCGCCGAGATGTACCAGTACATGGGGTACGCATTCCGGTCGTTCAACACCCACGGCCGGGCCATGTTCACCCTTGCCCACCGGGTGATGGCCGGCTACGACGAGGCCGACTATGTGCTGACCGACGGCGAGCGGATCTGCAGCACCGCGATCGGATGGAACTTCGGCGACGGGCACATGCACAACGAGCAGCTGATCGCCGCCCTGCAGAAGCGATGCCGATTCGAACCGGGTGAGGTGCTGGTACTGCTGCTCGACGCGCAACCGATCCACCGCCAGCGCCAGCAGTACCGTTTGGTCGACGCCGCTACTGGCGAGTTCGAGCGCGGCTATGTCCTGGTCGCCGACATGGTGGCCCGCCAGCCCTGGGACGACACCGTGCCGGTGCACGTGACCTGGCAGAAAGACAGCAATTAACCCATCACGTCGCGCACCGGAACGCTTTCCAGTCCCTCCAGGAGCAACTCCCGCGACGTGTCGAGGTGCTTGCGCCAATGCGCCTCGGCCCCGGCGGCATCACCCGCCCGCAAGAACTGCATGAGCTTACGGTAGGAGCGCAGCAGCTTCTGGTAGTCAGCCTTCGACACCGGGCGGCGCTCCTTGACCACGAATGCCGTGTGGCGAACCGTGATCTCGTGCAGCATGCCGGCGATGATTCCCAGTGTCGCATTGCCCGACAGCTGCACCACCCTCAACTGAAACGCCCCTGTGCTTTCGGCCAGGCGACCTGATTGCAGGCCCGCCGGGATATCGTCGGCGAGCATCTGCTCAAGCTCGTCAAACGCCTCCACGGAACCGGATTCGGCGAGCAGCCGTACCGCCATCGGCTCGATAGCGGCTTTGGCGGTCAGCAGGTCGGCGATCGTCGCCCCGGACAACTCCAGGAGCAGGCCGGCGGGCCGCGCGACGATCTCCGGGCCGGGAACCCGCACTCGGGCACCGGTGCGGGAGCCGCGGCGCACCTCGACGAGTCGCTCGGATTCCAGCACCCTGACGGCTTCCCGCAGCGTAGGCCGGCTTACCCCGAAATGGGTCATCAACTCGGCCTCGTTGGGCAGGAAATCGCCGTCTTTGAGGGTGCCGTCGACGACCATGCGACGCAATGTGCCTGCGACGAGTTCGGCGGTTTTGGGGGAGCGCACCGCCGAACTGGACCGGGCGGCATCCGGCCCGATCATCGGCGCCAGCCGGGTGCTACGCGTCACGACCTCTCCCAAGAACGGGTCACCGATGGACCGGCAAGCTGTGCAACTCAGTAAACCATGTGGTTGCACCGATGCCGGGCCGACGAGCAATCTGTCCCACCGGCGTCGCGCCGCCAACCAGTAGGTTGACCTAGTAAACCTTGTTCGTTTACGTTCGTGGGAGGGGACCGAGACTGAATGGAGTATCCACATGGCTGAAGCCGTGATCGTTGAAGCCGTGCGCTCACCGGTCGGAAAGCGCAACGGCGGCCTGGCGGGGGTGCACCCCGGAGAGCTCTCCGCGCAGGTGCTCAATGGCCTGGTTGAACGCGCGGGTGTCGACCCCGCCCTGGTCGACGACGTCATCTGGGGTTGCGTTATGCAGGCCGGAGAGCAGGCGCTCGATATCGCGCGCACCGCGGTGCTCGCGGCCGGATGGCCTGAATCGGTGCCCGGGGTAACGGTGGACCGACAGTGCGGGTCGAGTCAGCAGTCGGTGCATTTCGCTGCCGCAGGCGTGGTCGCCGGCCATTACGATGTGGTGGTCGCCGGCGGTGTGGAATCCATGTCGCGAACACCGATGGGAGCGTCCTTGGCCAACGGCGGTCATCCCTACCCGGAGGCATTCCGCGGTCGCTATAGCCGGACGCCCAACCAAGGGATCGGTGCCGAGATGATCGCCGAGCAGTGGGGTCTTGGTCGTGCCGAATTGGATCGTTTCTCACTCGGGTCTCACGAAAAGGCTGCTGCTGCACAAGATTCTGGGGCTTTTGATGATCAGATTGTGGGGATCAAGGCAAGAGACGAGTCCCACGAAAGCCAAGTGTTGAGCGACGAGGGGATTCGCCGCGGTGGCACCATGGAGTCGATCAGCAAGATCAAGCCCGCGTTCAAAGAGGGCGGCGTGATCCATGCCGGAAACAGTTCACAGATCTCCGACGGGTCGGCGGCGCTGCTGTTCATGTCCGCCGAGAAGTCGAAGTCGTTGGGGCTCAAGCCGCTTGCAAAGGTGCATACCGCGGTGCTCGCGGCCGCCGACCCGGTGATCATGCTGACCGCGCCGATCCCGGCGACCGAGAAGGTGCTGAAGCGATCCGGCATCTCGCTCGACGCTATCGGTGTATTCGAGGTCAACGAGGCCTTCGCTCCCGTGCCGTTGGCATGGCTGAAAGACATCGGTGCCGACGAGAAGAAGCTCAACCCCAATGGTGGCGCGATCGCGCTGGGCCACCCGCTGGGCGCTTCGGGCGCCCGAATCATGACCACGATGCTCTACCACATGCGGGACAACGGAATTCAATACGGACTGCAGACGATGTGCGAGGGCGGCGGCCAGGCCAATGCCACCATTCTGGAATTGCTGTGACCGAAAGGGATGCGGGCGCTCCCGCGGCGCTGACAGAGCGCCGGGGCAACGTGATGATCATCACGATCAATCGGCCGGAGGCGCGCAACGCCATCAACGGTGCAGTCAGCGTCGCTGTGGGTGAGGCCATGGCAGAAGCGCAGCGGGACCCCGACGTCTGGGTGGTTGTGATAACCGGCGCCGGCGACAAGTCCTTCTGCGCCGGAGCCGATCTCAAGGCGCTGTCCAAGGGTGAGAACATCGGTCATCCAGAACGCCCCAAGTGGGGGTTCGCCGGCTACGTGCGCCATGTCATCGACAAGCCAACCATCGCCGCCGTCAACGGCACCGCGCTCGGGGGTGGCACCGAACTTGCGCTGGCCAGTGACCTCGTCGTGGCGGGCGAACGCGCGAAGTTCGGCCTGCCGGAGGTCAAGAGGGGGCTGATCGCCGCCGCGGGTGGGGTCTTCCGCATCGTCGACCAGCTGCCGCGCAAGGTCGCGCTGGAGATGCTGTTCACCGGCGAGCCGATCGCCGCCGCTGAGGCCCTCAAGTGGGGACTGATCAACGAGGTGGTGCCCGACGGCGAGAAGGACGCGGTGCTGGAGGCGGCGCTTGCGTTGGCCCGGCGCATCACGGTCAACGCCCCCCTGGCTGTCCAGGCCAGCAAGCGGGTGGCCATCGGAGCCGACGCCGGAGTTGTGGCCGTGGAGGAGCCCGGGTGGTCGCGGACCATGCGTGAGGTGGCGACGGTGTTCGCGACCGAAGACGCGAGGGAGGGCCCGTTGGCGTTCGCGCAGAAGCGCAGCCCCGTATGGAAGGCCAAGTAAGCCAGCCAAGCCGACCAAGCCCGTCGAGTGGGGGCCCGTCGAGTGCAGGCCCGTCGAGTGCAGGCCCGTCGAGTGCAGGCCCGTCGAGTGGAGGTAGGAAAGCCCGATGAGGAGACTGATCTACGAAGCTGAGCACGAGGCGTTCCGCGATACCGTCCGCGGATACATCGACAGCGAGCTGGTGCCGAACACGGAGAGGTGGGAGACCCAGCGTCTCGTCGATCCGTCAGCCTATGTCGCAGCCGGCAAGCACGGGCTGATCGGGTTCAACATGCCCGAGGAGTACGGCGGCGGCGGTACCGACGATTTCCGGTTCAATGCCGTCATCGACGAGGAGATTGCCAAGGCCGGCGTGCCCGGGCCCGCGCTGAGCCTGCACAACGACGTGGTCGGACCTTACTTCAAGGATCTCTCCAGCGATGAGCAGAAGAAACGCTGGTCGCCGGGCATCGTCAGCGGCGAGACGATCATCGCGGTGGCGATGACCGAACCGGGTGCCGGCAGCGACCTGGCGGGCATTCGAACTTCGGCGGTCCGCGACGGTAGCGGGCAGGACGCGGACTGGATCCTCAACGGCTCTAAAACGTTCATCTCCTCGGGTATCAACTGTGACCTGGTCGTCGTGGTCGCGCGCACCGACCCCGAGGCCGGGCACAAAGGCTTCTCGTTGCTGGTCGTCGAGCGGGACATGCCTGGTTTCACTCGCGGCCGCAAGCTCGACAAGATGGGCCTGCACGCGCAGGACACGTCCGAACTGCACTTCGAGGACGTCCGCGTGCCGTCGGGCAACGTACTCGGCAAGGAGGGGCGTGGCTTCTACCAGCTGATGCAGAACCTGCCTTCCGAGCGGCTCTCGATCGCAATATCCGCTGCCGCCGGTGCCCGCGAAACCTGGCGGCAGACGGTGCAATACGCCAAGGACCGCAAGGCCTTCGGGCAACCGATCGGCAGCTTCCAGCACAACCGATTCCTGCTCGCCGAGATGGACACCGAGCTCGATGTCACCGAGCAATACATCGACCGCTGTATCCAGGGCGTCGTCGACGGCGAACTGACCGCGGTGGAGGCCGCCAAGGCGAAGTGGTGGGCCACCGAGACTGCCAAAAAGGTGATCGACGGCTGCGTGCAACTGCACGGCGGCTACGGCTACATGATGGAGTACCGGGTGGCTCGCTCCTACGTGGACTCACGTATCCAGACGATCTTCGGCGGCACCACCGAGATCATGAAGGAGATTATTGGCCGCGACCTAGGCCTGTGAACGCCGGCCTGTGAACCCGACCTCGGCGCGCCCAGTCACGCTCAGCGTGACCGAGCGCACCGAAGTCGAGAAGGGTTCTAGCCAGCTGGTGCTTCCGCGGCCGGTGATTCTGCCGCCGGTGATTCCGCGGCGGGTGATTCCGCGGCGGGCGACTCGGCCGCCGGTGACTCTGCGGCGGGTGATTCTGCCGCCGGTGTCTCCGTTGCCGAGGTTTCCGTCGCGGTCGTACTCGTCGTCGCCGGGGCGATCGGCGTGGGCGCATCAGCCGGGTCGAGCACCTGGTCGATCAGATAGATCTTGGCGTTCTCGGCCTGGATCCCGCCGCAGACGACCTTGGCGGTCCCATTGACTTCGATGTCACCGCCGGAGCCGGTCACGTCGATCTCGGTGCCTTGCTGAGTCGGCCGCTGGCCCTTGACATCATCCGGGCCCAGCAGTCCGAGGAAGGCGTGGTAGTACATGAGGCTGGTCAGCGCAGCCGGATCAGTGCGCAACAGCTCGAGCTGTTCGGCCGGCAGCGCGGCGAACGCCTCATTGGTCGGCGCGAACACCACATACGGTCCGTTGTCGAGCACCGGAACGATGTCGACGGCCGGGTTGAGCAGGCCCGAGATGGCTGCGCTGAACGAGCTGGCCTCGGGAATTGCGGCCAGGGCAGCACCCACCGGAAGTTCGGCCAGGCCCTTCCAGTTCGGCAGCCCTTCTTTGAAGTCGCCACATTCGGGCCCCTGGGGGTCGGGGATCTCGGCCACCGGAGTGGTGGTCGGATCAGCCTGAGCACTGACCGCCAGCGGAATCGAGAGGGCGAGCGCGGCTGCCCCCACGGCGACTCCGAAGGCCTTGCTGGTACGAGTCTTCACGTTCTACTCCTCATCCTCGTCAGGTCGCTTGGCAATGCTATGCACAGGAAAACGTCACATCCAAGTCAAGAATGTGTCGAATCTAGGGGCGGCAACGTTACCGCCGGCCCTCTGAACTGCACTTTTTCCAGACCTTAGGCGGCCCCGGAAGGCGCGAGTGATCCTCGCCGCACAACGCCGCGATCGGCTGGCGCGGTTCACAGTTTCGCCGCCTCCGGTCCTACGATGGCGGCCATGCCAGAACCCCTGATTCTTCCCATCGCCGGGCGCGCGCCCCAACTGCATCCGCAGAGCTGGCTGGCGCCGAATGCCACGCTGATCGGTCAGGTCGTTCTGGCGGCCGGGGCGAGCGCTTGGTATGGGGCGATCCTGCGCGCGGAGGCTGAGCTCATCGAGATCGGGGCGGGCACCAACGTCCAGGACGGCGTCACGATCCACGTCGACCCCGGTTTCCCGGTCCATGTTGGTGCGGGGGTCAGCATTGGTCACAACGCGGTGCTGCACGGCTGCACCGTCGAGGACGACTCGTTGATCGGCATGGGAGCGGTGGTGCTCAACGGCGCCAACATCGGTGCCGGATCGCTCATCGCGGCAGGTGCGGTGGTGCCGCAGGGTGCGATGATCCCGCCGCGGTCGATGGTGGCCGGGGTCCCGGGCAAGGTCCGCCGTGAGCTCAGCGAGGACGAACTGTCCAATATTCGTCAGAACGCGCTGGTGTACCAGCAGCTGGTCGAACTACATCGTGATCGTGCATAGGTCGGGTTCCGGACCGCCGACTCCGGGTACAGACGTACGGTGAAATCCGTGCGAACACTAGTCACCGGTGCCACCGGCTACATCGGCTCCCGCCTCGTCACCGCTCTTCTCGCGGAAGGCCATGAGGTGGTCGCTGCCGGCCGCGACCCTGGGCGGTTCGACGATTTCGGTTGGCATGCCGATGTTTCGATGGTGCGGCTCGATGCACAGGACGGCGCGTCGGCGCGCCAGGCGTTCGCTGATGCCGGATCGATTGACGTCGTCTATTACCTGGTTCATGCGATCGGGCAGCCCGGGTTTCGGGAGGCGGACAACCTGGCGGCAGCCAACGTCGCCTCGGCGGCAAAGGCGGCCGGGGTGCGACGCATCGTCTATCTCGGCGGTTTCGTGCCCGAAGGCGACTCGCTGTCGGAGCATCTGGTCAGTCGCGCCGAGGTGGCTGCCGCGCTCGCCGTCGACGGTGGACCCGATGTGGTGTGGCTCGGTGCAGCGATGATCATCGGGGCGGGGTCAACCTCGTTCGAAATGTTGCGCTACGTCACGGACAGGTTCCTGGTGTTGCCGATGCCCGAGTGGTCAGCCAACCCGATGGATCCGATCTCGATTCGCGACGTGCTCTACTATCTCGTCGCGGCGGCCGACGCGGACAGGGTGCCCGCCGGCGCTTACGACATCTCCGGTCAGGAGACGACCACCTACTGGGAACTGCTGCGGAGCTACGCGCGAATCGCCGGCATCTGGCGTACGCCGGTGGCGGTGTACGGCGTCGACACCAGCTTTGTGTCGATGGTGACCGGGGCCGTGCTCCCGGTGCCCGGCGGACTTGCAGCGGATCTCGTCGATTCCCTTGACTATCCGATGATGGCCTCGATGGAAGGTCTTGCTGACCTGGTCGCTGACCCGCCGGGCGGCCTGTTGGGGGTTGAGGAGGCACTGCGCCGTGCCATCGAGAGTCCGCACCGTCGCCCGGTGAACGCGCTCGCCGATGTGCACCACCTCGCCGACACCGACCCACAGTGGACCGGGGGAGACGTCGCACGGATCCGGCAACTCGCGGGCACGGTGACACCGCCGGCAATGCGGCCGGCGCTCGGTCTGATCGGGATCGTTCCCGGTCCCGTAGCCGGCGCGGTGCGTGCCGGGTTGGACGCGGTGGTCGGTCTGATACCGAAGGTGATTCCGGAGTGAGCACACCGACGACGCGGACCGGATTATCCGCCGAGATCTACCAAATCGCGCGTACCCAGGCGGCGCCGTACAACGAATGGCCTTCGGTGATCTTCCGCCGCAAGATCGTCGTCTCGATTTTCCTGTTGATCGGTGCGGCCCTGCTCGGTTACTCGTTGAGTCGCCCGCCCGGCGACGAATCGTTTATCTTGCTGACCTTTGCACTTGCCGCGGTGTGGGTGGTCGGTGCGTTCGCCTCGGGCCCGCTGCACCTGGGGCACGTGCGGTTCCGCGGCCGCAACCAGCGTCCGGTCATCACCGGAACAGTCGTCGGGCTGGCACTGGGTGCGGTATTCGTCCTGGGCGGGTTGGTCGCGCGCCAGATCCCCGGTGTGCGCGAGTACATCACGCGCGTCCTCGAACTCACCACAGCCGGTCCACTGCTGCTCATCGTGTTCATCACGGTGATCAACGGGGTGGCCGAAGAGCTGTTTTTCCGCGGCGCTCTCTATACCGCGCTGGCCAAGTATCGGCCGGCGATCGTATCGACCGTGCTGTATGTGATCGCGACGGCCGCCACGACGGGCAATCCGATGTTGGGCTTCGCGGCGGTCGTCCTGGGCACGGTGTGTGCGCTCGAGCGCCGCGCGACCGGAGGAGTGCTCGCGCCGATGCTCACACACTTCTTCTGGGGTCTGGTGCTGGTGCTCGCGCTGCCGCCCATCTTCGGTGTGTAGCGCCTGATCGCGGCGGGCGGGCGAAGCTTAAGAGTCCTGCTTCAGTAGTCGGTGAAGTTCGCGGACCTGCGCTGTTGGAAGGCCTTGGTGCCTTCTCGGAAGTCCCGCGTGCCGAGCAGCGCCGACTGCCCTTGAGTCTCGCGTTCGAGTGCGCTCTGCAACTCGGTCAGGGTGGCGGCATTGATCGCATCTTTGGTCTTGCGCAGCGCCATTGCCGGACCCGATACCAGCGTCGCGATCACTTTGGCCACCTCGACGTCGAACTCATCAACGGGATACACCGCGCTCACCAGGCCCCATCCATGGGCGTCAGCCGCCGAAATGCGTTCCGCCAGTAGCGCCATCCGCATCGCGCGGATGCGACCCACCGCCGCCGCGATGAGGGCCGACGCCCCACCGTCGGGCATCAGCCCGATCTTGGTGAACGCCAGCATGAAAAAGGCCTTCTCCGATGCCAGTACGATGTCGCATGCCAGAGCCAGGGACGCGCCGACACCTGCGGCAGCCCCCTGAACCACGGCCACCACCGGCTGTGGGAGGTTCACGATGGCGCGGATACTGCGGTTGGCCGCATCGAGCACATCGGCCGGTGTTCCAGCGGCATCGGGGTTGGCGTGGTCCACGGCGCTGATCCCGGCCCCGGAGGAGAAACCGCGCCCAGCTCCACTGACGCGGACCACCCGCACGCTTGGGTCGGCTGCAGCCCGTTCCAGCGTCGCGGCGAACGTGTTGAGCATGGGGGCGGTCAGGGAGTTCAGGCTCTCCGGACGATTGAACGTCACGCTCAGCACACCGTTGTCGAGTGCCACGAGGAGGTCCTTGATTCCGGTGTAGCGACCCGACTGGCCGCCCGTGTGCGCATCGGCATCCGAGTCGATGGTGCTCATGTCTGTCCCCCTGATCTGGGGGTCATCCGAGAGACAATGCCCCGTGGCCGGTTCGACTTGGTTATACAAGTAAGCTACGTGCCGGTCAACCGAGAGATCCGACGGAGGGCGACTAGACATGGCTGGACCACTGCAGGGGCTGAGGGTCGTGGAACTGGCCGGCATCGGCCCCGGGCCGCATGCCGGGATGATTCTCGGTGACCTCGGTGCCGACGTCGTCCGCATCGAACGCCCGGGCAAGGGGGCTGGACCGGCCACCAGACCAGGCGGGGATCATCTGCTGCGCAACAGGCGCTCGGTTGCGGCGAATCTGAAGAGCGACGAGGGCCGTGACCTCGTGTTGCGGTTGATCAGCAAAGCCGATGTGTTGATCGAAGGTTTTCGGCCCGGGGTCACCGAGCGGCTCGGCCTCGGCCCGCAGGACTGCGCCCAGCTCAACGAACGGCTGATCTATGCCCGGATGACAGGGTGGGGCCAGGACGGCCCGCGCGCCCAGCAGGCCGGCCATGACATCAACTACATCTCGCTGAACGGTGTACTTCACGCGATCGGGCGGGCTGGTGAGAGGCCGGTGCCTCCACTGAACCTGGTCGGGGACTTCGGCGGGGGGTCGATGTTCCTGCTTGTCGGGGTGCTCTCGGCGCTGTGGGAGCGGGAGCGGTCCGGCAAAGGGCAGGTCGTCGATGCCGCGATGGTGGACGGCTCGAGCGTGCTGTCGATGATGATGTGGTCCTTCCGCGGAATGGGCATGTGGAGAGATGACCGCGGCGTCAACCTGCTGGACACGGGCGCGCCGTACTACGACACCTATACGTGCGCCGACGGCCGACACGTCGCGGTGGGTGCCATCGAGCCGCAGTTCTACGCTCAGCTGCTCGCTGGTGTCGGCCTCGACCCGGCCGATCTGCCCGACCAGAACGACATGAGCCGTTGGCCCGAACTGCGGACGCGCCTTACCGAGGCGTTCGCGGCCCACGACCGTGATCACTGGGCCGGCGTTTTCGGTGGCACCGACGCGTGTGTCACGCCGGTGCTGTCCTTCGCCGAAGTGGAATCCGAATCGCACAACACCGAGCGCGACACCTTCTACCGCGAGAACGGCTACGTGTATCCGGCGCCCGCGCCGCGTTTCTCGCGTAGTGCTGCGTCGGCCCCGAAGCCACCGGGAGTACCCGGTGCTGACACCGAAGCCGTTTTGCAGGAATGGGTTTAAGGAAAATCAGGGAAAGAAAGGGACATTTCAGTGGAGATCAAAGACGCTGTAGCGGTCGTCACCGGCGGTGCTTCCGGGCTCGGTCTCGCGACGACGAAGCGGCTGCTCGACCAGGGAGCGTCGGTCGTCGTAATTGACCTCAAGGGTGAGGATGTAGTCAAGGAGCTGGGTTCGCGCGCCCGGTTCGTCGAGGCCAATGTGACCGACCCCGAGCAGGTCTCGGCTGCGCTGGATACCGCTGAAGAGATGGGCCCGTTGCGCATCAACATCAACTGCGCAGGTATCGGCAACGCCATCAAGACGCTGGGCAAGAATGGACCGTTCCCGCTGGAGTACTTCAACGCCGTCGTGCAGGTCAACCTGATCGGCACGTTCAACGTGCTGCGACTGGCGGCCGAGCGCATCGCCAAGACCGAGCCCCTCGGCGAGGAACGCGGCGTCATCGTCAATACCGCTTCGGTAGCCGCTTTCGACGGTCAGGTCGGGCAGGCGGCCTACTCTGCGTCCAAGGGCGGGGTGGTCGGCATGACTCTGCCTATTGCCCGCGACCTGGCACGCGAGCTGATCCGCGTCGTCACGATCGCGCCGGGACTGTTCAAGACCCCGCTGCTCGGCGGACTTCCAGAGGAAGCTCAGGCCTCGTTGGGCAAGCAGGTGCCCCACCCGGCTCGATTGGGTGACCCCGACGAATACGGTGCGCTTGCGGTGCACATCGTGGAGAACCCGATGCTCAACGGTGAAGTGATCCGCCTCGATGGCGCGATCCGCATGGCGCCGCGGTAGTCATGACACTAAAGACGAAGTTCACCGAGGCCTTCGGCGTCGAGCATCCAATCGCTCAGGGCGGTATGCAATGGGTCGGCCGCGCGGAACTGGTCGCCGCCGTGGCGAATGCGGGTGCCCTGGGGTTCCTTACCGCGCTCACGCAGCCCACGCCTGCCGATCTGGCCAACGAGATCGCCAAGACCCGCGATCTGACCGACAAGCCGTTCGGTGTGAACCTGACCATCCTGCCGGCGATCAACCCGCCGCCCTATGACGAGTACCGACGGGTCATCGTCGACGCGGGCATCAAGATCGTCGAGACCGCGGGTTCCAATCCGGCTCCGCATCTGCCGATGTTTCATGACAATGGCATCAAGGTGCTGCACAAATGCACTTCGGTACGGCACGGGGTCAAGGCCCAGTCGCTGGGTGTGGATGGCATCAGCATCGACGGCTTCGAATGCGCCGGCCACCCCGGCGAGGACGACATCCCGGGTTTGGTGCTGATTCCGGCCGCAGCCGACAAGATCGAGATCCCGATGATCGCCTCGGGCGGATTCGCCGACGCCCGTGGTCTGGTCGCCGCGCTGGCACTGGGTGCTGACGGCATCAATATGGGGTCGCGCTTCATGTGCACCGTCGAGTCCTGCATCCATGACAATGTCAAGGACGCCATCGTCGCCGGTGATGAGCGGGGCACCGAGATGATCTTCCGCAGCCTGCACAACACCGCAAGGGTGGCCTCGAACTCAGTCTCACGCGAGGTGGTGGAGATCCTCGAAGGTGGCGGTCAGTTCGAGGACATCAAAGACCTGGTGGCTGGTACGCGAGGGCGTCGGGTCTTCGACGAGGGTGACGTCGAAGCCGGGATCTGGACTGTGGGCACGGCGATGGGTCTGATCAATGACATCCCCACGGTCGGGGATCTCGTCTCGCGCATTGTCACAGAAGGCGAGGCCCTGATCAGCGAGCGATTGGCCGAGATGGTGATTCCAGCAACCGCGAGGGTGGGCGGCTAGGCCGGTGTTGCGGAACGCGCACCGACGGCGCGCGTACTCTCACACTGCGGTTGGCAGGACGCGATCGTCGTCGAGCTGCTCTGAGGTGACCCCTTCGACCAGGACATCGCCGTGGTAGAGAGCATCGAAATCAACTTTGATGACATCCGCGCTGGTGTCGTCGATCCACATATACCGAACAGTAACTACCGCGATTAAGGAATCGTTGAGTCGCGTTTCGCAAATTGGTGGCAATTCCTACTGCTCGGTAGGGTCGCCGCCTACCGGCCAATGCCCGCTGAGCCGGTGGTGCCGTGATGTGCGGGGCCGCGGCCGACGCGCAGCTGGCTCCCGCAAGTTATCGGTGATAAGTTAGCCGCGTTATCTCTGGACTCTTCACCCGAACGGACGCCAGATGTTGCAGCGCATCGCCCTGTTGGCCATTGCTGCGCCGCGTCGCATCCTGCTCGCCGCGATGCTCCTGATGGCGGGCTGCGGGGTCTTCGGTGTACCGGTGACCCAACACCTGTCCGCCGGCGGGCTCCAGGACCCGACCTCCGAATCGGCCAGCGCCACCGCACTGCTGGTCGACAAGTTCGGTCAGGGCGACATGGAGTTGCTGATCAGCGTGACTGCCGACGAGGCCGGCGGCGTCGAAGGGGCCGCGGCGCGCGCGGTCGGCACCCACATCGCCGCCGAGTTGGCCCAATCGCCCTATGTCGCCGACGTGACCTCGGCGTGGACGGCGCCGCCCGCCGCGGCCCCGGCGCTGATCAGCAAGGACGGCAAGACCGGCCTGATCGTCGCGGGTATCACCGGCGGGGAGAGTGGCGCCCAGAAGCACGCCAAGGAGCTCACCGACGAATTGGTGCACGACCGCGACGGCGTGACCGTGCGGGCGGGCGGTGTCGCGATGACCTATGTCGAAATCACCGCCCAGAGCGAAAAAGACCTGCTCATGATGGAGTCCATCGCGGTTCCGCTGAGCTTCGTCGTGCTTGTCTGGGTCTTTGGCGGACTGCTCGCCGCGGCGCTGCCGCTCGCCGTCGGCGCGTTTGCGATCCTGGGTTCGATGGCGGTACTGCGCGCCGTCACGATGATCACCGACGTCTCGATTTTCGCGCTGAACCTGACCATCGCGATGGGCCTGGCCCTGGCGATCGACTACACGCTGCTGATCATCAGCCGATACCGCGACGAACTGGCCGACCGCGCCGACTCCGCCGGACCCGTTGATGCCGCGCAGCGCCACCGCGCGCTGGTGCGCACCATGATGACCGCCGGCCGAACGGTGCTGTTCTCGGCGATGACGGTTGCGCTGTCGATGATCGCAATGGTGCTCTTCCCGATGTACTTCCTCCAGTCGTTCGCCTACGCGGGCATGGCGGTCGTCGCGTTCGCCGCGTTCGCTGCGATCGTGGTGGCGCCCGCCGCGATCGTGCTGGCCGGCAACCGGCTCGACTCGTTCGACGTACGCAGGCTGCTGCGCCGGATCTTGGGCAGGCCGGAGCCCGAGCGCAAGCCGGTCGAGCAGATGTTCTGGTATCGGTCGACCAAGTACGTGATGCGCCGCTCGATTCCGATCGGATTCGCGGTCGTCGCGCTGCTCCTGCTGGTTGGCGCACCGTTCCTGAGCGCCAAATGGGGCTTTCCCGACGACCGCGTGCTTCCGTCCTCGGCCTCCGCCCGTCAGGTGGGCGACGAGTTGCGAAACGATTTCGAGGTCGACTCTTCGACCAACGTGACAATCGTGCTACCGAGCGTAGAAGGGGTTACCCCCGATGCGCTCAATGCTTACGCGGCTGAGCTTTCCCGCGTTCACGACGTGTCGTCGGTGTCTGCACCGGGGGGCACATTCATCGACGGAGAAGCGGTCGGCCCGCCCTCTGCGGCAGCTGGTTTCGCCGAGGGCAGCGCATTCCTCACCGTGGCCAGCTCGGCGCCGTTGTTCACCGACGCCTCAGAAGATCAGCTCGACCGGCTGCATGCCGTCGCCACGCCTGCCGGTCAGAATGTGCAGCTGACCGGTCTGGCACAGGTCAACCGGGACAGCGCCAGCGCGATCACATCCCGGCTGCCGATGGTGCTCGCCGTTATCGCGGCTATCTCCTTCATCTTGTTGTTCCTGCTGACCGGAAGTGTGGTGCTACCGCTGAAAGCGTTGGTTCTCAACGTGTTGTCGCTGACGGCGGCATTCGGGGCACTGGTGTGGATCTTCCAGGAAGGCCACCTGGGCGCGCTGGGGACGACACCGACGGGGACCCTGGTGGCCAATATTCCAGTACTGCTGTTCTGTGTCGCCTTCGGACTGTCGATGGACTACGAGGTTTTCCTCGTTTCGCGCATCCGGGAGTACTGGCTCAAATCGGGCCAGACCGCCGCCGACAACGACGAGAGCGTCGCCCTCGGTCTGGCCAGAACCGGGCGTGTGGTGACGGCCGCCGCCTTGTTGATGTCGATCTCGTTCGCGGCGCTGATCGCGGCCAAAGTGGCGTTCATGCGAATGTTCGGCGTCGGCCTGACCCTCGCCATCCTCGCTGACGCGACCCTGGTCCGGATGCTGCTGGTGCCTGCTTTCATGCACATGCTGGGCCGCTGGAACTGGTGGTCTCCCAAACCTCTGGCGAAACTGCATGAACGGATCGGTCTCAGCGAGACCGTCGATGCCGACCTGCCGGGCGAACCCGTGGCCGGAGGGCGTGCTGGATTGGGTAAATAGAATGGCGGGCATGACCGCTCGGCGGCGCCGCGCCCCGCGGGGTGCGGGAGATAAACTGCGAGACGAGATCCTCGACGCGGCAACCGAATTGCTGTTGGAGTCCGGTGACGCGAAAGCAGTCTCGATCCGATCCGTGGCGCAGCACGTCGGTGTCACGCCGCCGTCGATCTATCTGCATTTCGCCGACAAGGATGCGCTGCTCGATGCGGTGTGCGTGCGGTACTTCGAGAAGCTCGATGAGCAGATGCAGGAGGTCGCCGGTCGCGCGGGTGAATGCGGGGAGTCAGCCATCGACGTTTTGCGGGCGCAAGGTTTGGCCTATGTGCGGTTCGCGTTGAAAACGCCCGAGCTGTATCGCATTGCGACGATGGAACGAGGCCATCCAGGAAGCGAAGTCGACATCACATTGAACAGCTCGGCGTTCGTGCACATGCGCGCGACGATAGAGGTGTTGATCGCCGACGGGATCTATCCGCGAAAGGACCCGACCGCCCTGGCGCTTGAGTTGTGGACCGCAGCCCACGGCGTCGCGGCGCTGCTCATCTCACGGCCCTACCTGCCCTGGGGGGATGCAGAGGAGTTCGCCGATCGAGTGTTGCGTTCGCTCTGTTGCGGACACATTGTGTCAGGGGCCATCCGGCCCACCGATACACCGTCCGAGACGGTGAAGTGGCTCAAGGAGGTCGCCGATGAGCGACACCGTCGATAACCCGTTCTTCGCGCGACTGTGGATTGCGATGTCATCGCGAGAGCCCGAATCCCTGCGTCGGCTTCGCCGGGATAACCTGGCCGGGCTGTCGGGTCGGGTCCTGGAGATAGGCGCCGGTACCGGCACCAACTTCGCGTTCTACCCCGACACGGTCACCGAGGTGGTGGCGCTCGAGCCTGAGCGCAGGCTCGCGGCATTGGCCGGAGCCGCGGCCTCTAGTGCGCCGACGCCGGTCACGGTGGACACCGGTACGGTCGAGAAGTTTGCCGAAGGCGGGGATTTCGACGCAGTGGTCTGCTCGCTGGTTCTGTGTTCGGTAGGCGATCCCGAACAGGTTGTGGATCAACTGTATTCGCTGCTTCGCCCGGGCGGAGAGCTGCGATACCTCGAACACGTCGCTGGTACCGGACCGCGCGCCCGACTGCAGAAGTTCGCCGACGCCACGCTTTGGCCCAGGATGGCGGGAAACTGTCACACTCATCGCCACACCGAGGAAACGATCATCGCCGCCGGGTTCCGCGTCGACCGGGCCCGTCGTGAGTGGACCCTTCCCGCGTGGGTTCCGATGCCGGTCGCCGAGTTCGCGGTCGGTGTGGCGGTGAAGCCGGCGTGACCGGGGCGAAACTCAACTCAGCAGCGGCCGAAGACGCTGCAGCAGCCCAGGCAGCGCGGTGGCCGCCGACTCGCGCAGCGTCACCGTCGCGCTGCTCGACAGCGGGGTCGCCTCGGGATTGACCTCGATCACCGGCGTACCTTTGGCTACCGCCAGTTCGGGTAGACCCGCCGCGGGATACACCACCGACGAGGTGCCGACCACCACGACCAGGTCGGCTCCAAGCACGGCGTCGACCGACTGCTGCCATGCGTCATCGGGCAGCGCTTCGCCGAACCACACCACGTCGGGCCGAATCAACCCCGCGCACTCGCAGTGGGGCGGTTCGATCGATGGGATCGGCTCGGGCATCGCTGGTACCTCGCCTCGGTAGGCGGATTTGCACTCGTCACAGCGAAAGGCGAACAGGCTGCCGTGGACGTGATGCACGTGGTTGCTGCCGGCGCGTTCGTGCAGGTTATCCACGTTCTGGGTGACCACGTGAACCTCGGCGCAGTCCTCCCAGGCTGCGATGGCGCGATGGCCGTCGTTGGGCGCGACGGCCCGCATCATGTGGTGGCGCCATAGGTACCAGGCCCACACCCGGTCGGGGTGGTCCCGCCACCCCTGCGCGCTCGATATTTCATAGGGGTCGACGTTGGCCCACAGACCCGTCTCGACGTCCCGGAACGTCGGGACGCCGCTCTCGGCAGAGATTCCCGCCCCGCTGAATACCGTCACCTGCACTCCACCAAACTAGCCGGAGTGGGTGATACTGGAGGCGTGGCCGAATTGGGGGATTGGGTGCGCCTGGATCCACAGGTTGCCAGGCCGTTGTTCGACCAGCTCAGAATGCAGATCATCGGTGCCATAAAATCTGGGGAGCTGGCCCCGGGCGCCCGACTGCCAACGGTCCGCGAGCTGGCGGGGCAGATCAACCTCGCAGTCAACACGGTCGCGCGTGCTTACCGAGAGCTGGAAGCGGCAGGCGTTCTGGAAACCAGGGGTCGCTTCGGAACATTCGTCGCGCGCTCCGATCCCGCTGATGCCGCATTGGCGACTGCCGCCAATGCGTTTGTGACGAAGGCGCGTGCACTCGGCGTCGACAAGGGTGAGGCTCTGCGCTACGTGGAGGCAGCCTTCGGCTGATCAGCCGAACTCGAGCAGTGTGATCACCGGCCGCAGAGGGTCCAGCAGCGGAGTGCGCTGAACCGTCCACAGCAGCGCATTGAGCACGGTTCCGCGCCCGCGTCCGCTCGGCAGGTCGTGGACCGCCCGCACGCCGGGAATCGTGTTGACCAGGTTGGCGGCCTCGGCGACCGACAGAGTGAAGGGCATCGGCGGCACCCGGTAACGCAGCGATGTCCGCACGCCGCGCCGGGTCAGGGCCGCGAGACCTGATGGTGGCAGATCGAACATCATCTGGCCGCCGGGAAATCGCGCTGCGCATTCGGTGATCAGTGCCAGGGCTTCGTCGGGCTGCAGATACATCAGCAGACCTTCGGCGGTGATGAACACACCGTGCTCGGTATCGACCTGGTCCATCCAGCTGAAGTCCAGCGCCGATTGCGCGCACATCTGGACCCGCGCTGAGGCGGGCAGGAGCTTGCGGCGCAGCGCGATCATGGCGGGCAGGTCGACGGTCAGCCAGCGGAATCGTTGCCTGCCATCTGCGTCGGAGGCGTCAATGGGGCCACCGGCGTCGAGCCGAAAAAAACTCGTCTGCAGCCCCTCGGCGAGCGCGACGACGGTGGCTTCGGGATGGTCCACCAGGTAACGACGGGTGTGTTTGTCGAAGACCAACGCGCGCAGGGCCATATCCTGGCGCCGGGTGAACCCGAACTTGGCGAAGTCGTAATCGATGGATTCGACGAGTTGGATCGCCATCGGGTCCTCGAGAATGGAGTCGGGCCGCTTGGCCTCTGCGGCACGGACCGCCAGCGTCATCAGAGCGGTCTCGGACACCCCGGTCAGGTCGGCGGTGTGCTTTGCGTTCATCTGGTTCCCATCTGCCGCCTGCCAGTAGATCACTCCGCTATCTCGGTTGACCGATCATCCCAGTCTGGATGTGGCCGTAGGCTCGTGGGATGACGCGCGATGTATTCGACGACAAGCTGCTGGCCGTGATCGCCGGAAACTCGCTGGGCGTGCTGGCCACGCTCAAGCGGGACGGCAGACCGCAACTGTCCAATGTCACCTACCACTTCGATCCTCGCGCGCTGACGGTCTCGGTGTCGATCACTGAGACCAGAGCAAAGACCCGCAATCTGCGCCGCGATCCCCGCGCCGCACTGCACGTCAGCTCCGACGATGGTTGGGCCTACGCGGTCGCCGAAGCCGAAGCCGTCCTGACCCCGCCGGCCGCGGACCCCGGCGACGCCACGGTGGAGGGGTTGATCGCCTTGTACCGCGAAATTTCGGGGGAGCACCCGGATTGGGACGACTACCGCAGGGCGATGGTCGATGACCGGCGGGTCTTGATGACAATGCCCATCTCTCACGTCTACGGCATGCCGCCGGGGCGCCGGTAAGCGGTTAGGCTGCAGTCATGGCATCCAAGGGTTCAGCGGAGTCGGCAGAGTCTTCCGGGGATGACACAAAGCGCCAGTTCCGGGAGGCGCTCGAGCGAAAGAAGTCCAAGTCGGTTGCCGGTTCGGCGCACAAGGATGGCGGGGCCAAACAGCCACGTACCCACGGCCCTGTGGAGAACCGTCGTGAATTTCGGCGCAAGAGCGGTTAGTCCATCCGCGTCGTCGGCGAGCTGAGCGTCATCCACGGCGCGGAAATCCGGACTGCTTCTATGCGGGCAGCATCATCTTCTATGCGGGCAGCATCATCGCGATCAGGACCACAGCGAGGTAGGCGAGAAAGAGCCGGAACTGGGCGGCCTCAGGCATGCGGTGCGAAATTCGGACACCCAGCGGTGAGCCCAGAAGCGCACCCGCGGTCATCCCGGCGAACGCCGGCAGGTAGAGGTATCCGATCGCGGCGTCGGGAAGTCCGGTGGCGCTGAGTCCCCCGAGCAGGTAACCGGCACCTGCGCCGATCCCGATCACCGCGGACAGCCCGGCAGCGATGGCGGATGCACTTTGTATCCGGTACCCCGCTGCCTGCAGATAGGGCACCGTGATGATGGCCGCGCCGGCACCGAGCAGCGCACCGGTCAGGCCCGTGGTCACCCCGGAGGTCAGCCGGCTGGCGCGGGACGGCATGACGGGAGCGGGCGCGGGTTCGTTGCCGGACTTGGCATTCTTCGATGTCCGGTAGTGGCGGTGCACTGCGCGCGTAAGCATGTAGGCGACGAAGCATATGAAAAAGATCCGAAGGATCGGGCCCGGCAGAAGACCGCCCGCGAAAGCGCCGGTCGCCGTTCCGAGCACCACCGGCGGGAGCAGGTGCCAGAACAGTGGCCAGTCCAGGTCCCCGTGTCTACTCCGCAAGAAGGTCGTATACAGGGCCGTGAAGAACATCACCGAAAGGGATGTCCCGATGGCGAGGTGCATCACGTGTTCGGACGAAACGCCCTGGAATGGCAGAGCCACTGCAAGGGCCGGCACGATGGTCAAGCCACCTCCGAGCCCGAATAGGCCTGAAACCAGTCCGGCAACAATGCCTGCGAGCAGGTAGACCAGGTAGATGCCGACACCGGTCATCGGCGGTCACTCGGCAGCTGAGAGAACAGGTGTCGCTTGAGCACCGGACAATCGTCTCCCGACCTTCGGCTTCGCTGTTCCACAACGGCTCGATTGGCACGATCGGCCGGCCACCGGCGCGTGGGTTGTAGCCCCGGATAAGATTCGGCCATGACTGGCAAGCTTTGCCTGGCGCAGGAACCTGCGGGAGACGCGCTGCTGGATGCCAACCCGTTCGCCCTGCTGACCGGGATGCTTCTGGATCAGCAGATTCCCATGGAAGTGGCATTCGCCGGCCCGAGGAAGATCGACGACCGCATAGGCGGATTCGACGCACGTGTGATCGCGGACTACGACCCCGCGGATTTCGCGGCGCTGTGCTCGCAAACGCCTGCGATACACCGGTTTCCGGGTTCTATGGCCAAGCGGGTTCAGGCGCTGGCTCAGGTGATCGTCGACGAGTACGGCGGTGAGGCCGCGGCGCTGTGGACGGCGGGAGAGCCCGATGGGGCCGAGGTGCTGCGACGGCTGAAAGCGTTGCCGGGCTTTGGTGAACAGAAGGCGAAGATCTTTATCGCACTGCTGGGCAAGCAGTACGGAGCGACGCCGAAGGGCTGGCGGGCTGCCGCAGGCGACTATGGCAAGGCGGGCACCCATATGTCGGTAGCGGACGTCCGTGACGCCGGATCGCTGCAGAAGGTGCGCACCTACAAGAAGGAAGCCAAGGCGGCGAAGGCCCGAGAAATCAGGCGCGGCTAAAGCCGCAGCCCTGGGGTGTTGAGTCGGCTCGACGCGGTGGTGCCGGGGCTCCCAGATTACGGTCGGTGTGCGTGCTCGACGCACTGGGCTGCGTCCAGGGCAGCGAGGTCCCCGAGAATCCGTGCCACCGCCCGACCGCTGGCGGTGGCCGTGTCGAGGCCATTCTGCAGGCAGCGCAGCGTGATTCCGCGGGTGGTCAGGTCGGCGACGGTCTGAGTGACCTCGGATGCCGACCGGCCGAGTTTTTCGAGTGCCACGACCATGACGATGTCGCCCGAGCGGGCATAGCTGAGCAAGGCCAGCAACCCCGCGCGCATCTTGTCCGCCGATCCTGTCGTCCTGTCGGTGAAGATCCTTCGCCGGTCCACACCGGCTCCGGCGAGCTCGGCGAGCTGCTCGTCGAGGTCCTGCTCGATGCTCCCGACCGTGGCGTAGCCCAACGTGACCGTCACGCCTTCAAGGTCTCACGGGGTGAGCTCTGCGGCACACAGACTCGCCGTCGAATCATGACGCGAGTGGTGCCGCGGCAGCGGCCGGCCCTCGTTCGACGTCGTGGATGCTGTGTCATTGTGAACAGATGAAGACTCATCTCAACTGCCCCTGCGGAGAAGCCATCACCGGCAAGGACGAAGACGATCTGGTGGACAAGACCCAGGCTCACCTGTCAGAGGTGCATCCTGGCCTCGACTATGACCGCGATGCGATCCTCTTCATGGCTTACTGAGTTTCCGGCACGGTCCCCCGTGCATCATGGGACGACAGTGGAGCCGATCGTCGGCATGAACTGGCACTGCTTCTCCGTGGTGGTGACCTGACCGAAGATCGTCGACATGATGCTGCCCGATCCGGTGTCGACAATCGCTGTCAGCGTCGTCGGTCCGGCGGGGTTGATATCGGCCTGCGGTGTGAGCGTCGCGCTGCCCGACTCACCAGTCGTCAGGTTCACCCAGGTTACGTTGAGCGGCAACTCCTGCTCGGCGGCGGGACCGGGAGTGCCGATCGCGGTGAAGACGTAGGCGGTCTGACCGGGTCCTGGGCCCGGTGTCGGGATTTTGGCGGGACCGGCTACCGAGATTGTGGTCGCGAGCACGTTCCCGCCGTCGGCCAGGCATCCGTTGCTGATGGATGGATACAGGAAGTCCTGCGTGACCGGGGCGTCGGGGCCGAAGTCAGGGGCCCCGCCGGGCGCCACATCGCCGGCCGTCGGCGCCGCGGCGTCGGGAACCGGTGCGGGTGCCGCTTCGGGAACCGGTGCGGGTGCCGGTGCGGCGACGGGGGTGGCGTCGGGAACCGGTGCGGGTGCTGGTGCGGCGTCGGGAACTGGTTCGGGTGCCGCCTCTGGTGCGGGTGCGGGTGCGGCGACGGGGATGGCGTCGGGAACTGGTTCGGGTGCCGCCTCTGGAGCGGGTGCCGGTGCCGGTGCCGCGGCGGGGATAGCGGCGTCGGCGACCTCGGGTGCGGCCTGCGGCAGCGCCTCTGGCACCGGGCCCACCGCGTGTGCAGGATTCGCACCTGCCCGCAGGTGAGCTTCTGTGCCGGGGATCGCCCCGGTTGCCGGAACGTGGGCGACCGGTGCTGCGACGAACTCGTTGACCGCGGCCGCGACCTCCCGGGAGGGCTGCGGCGCGAGCGCGTCGCCGGCGAATACTGCCGCGGCGGCCATCAGCATCGAAGCGGCATTGCTGGGGTCAAGCGCAGCCTGCTGAATGACGGGTCCGATGCTCTCCATCGCCAGCAGTCCCGGCGCCTGCAGTGCGTCGATCGGCAGTGGCGCCGCCACCGGGTCGGCGTGAGCGACTCCGGCCCCGCCGACCATCAGCAACGCGGTCGAGGAGCCCACCGCCATGGCGGTGCTGAGCTTCGTCCTGGTCATTGACATTTTTCCCCAATGGTTCGGTGGGTTGGTTGGCTGGATCAGACGGGTGTCAGGGCAATGCCGACAGTGGCGTGAATGTCGTTTCGGTCGGCACGGCCGGCGCTGCAGGCGCGATCGCCGCGGGCGGGTTGGGTGCGGCGGCGGTTGCCGCGACCGGCAGCAGGCTGGCCAGCGATGTGCCGCCGGGCAGCAGCGAAGCGAGACTTGCGGGGACGCCCAATTGCTCAGTCAGGCCTGCTGGCAGCAGCGACGGGATCGGCGTCGAGGCGGGGATCGCCTCGGTGACAGGCACCGTGGTCGTATTTCCCGGCAGGGCCAGAGCCGGGTCCGCCAGACCCAGCGCCGTCTCCGGCAGGGCCAGAGCCGGGTCCGCCAGACCCAGCGCCGTCTCCGGCAGGGCCAGCGCCGTCTCGGGCAATGCTGTCACCGCGCCGGTCACCGCGCTCGGCAGGGAGGATATCTCCTGGGGGACGCTGACTGCCGCGGTCGTGGCCGGTGGAATAGCCGGGGCGGTCGCGGTGGTCGGCGAAGTCGCGCCCAGCACGTTGGCGAAGGTCTGCATGAACTGGGCCGCGGCCGCCGGATTGGCCGCGAGCTGCTGGAGGAACGGCAGGCCGGGAACCTCGGGTGCGATCGCAGGTGCAGGTACAGGTGCAGGCGCAGGCGCAGGTTGTGCCGCCGCGACTGGGCTGAGCGCCAGTGCAGCTGAGGCTGCTCCCGCAGCTGCGATCATTGTGGTTGCCAACAGTTTTCCGTTGCGGTGCATGAAGTTCTCCCAGATTCCTTGACTGCCGCGAACGGCGCTGATGTACGTCTGCACCGAAGCTAGCCTGTGGCTAGAGGTACTCAAGTGACACGTGTGGCATTTATTCAACCGTTACGGACGCGAATGCCGATCGTGACGGCTCGATAGAGTCGAGCCCATCGACGCCATCACCCCCGCCTCAGCCGGTTCCGGCCCGCAGCTGGCCGCCCGACTGTCGGTCGTGGCGCCGGCATTGCTGATCCTGAGCATCGGCACCCGTCTGGCATGGACCTACCTATCGCCCAACGGCGCGAACTTCGTTGACCTGCATGTTTATCTCGGCGGGGCCGCCGCGTTGGATCACCCCGGCACCCTTTACGACTACGTCTACGCCGACCAGACGCCAGACTTCCCGCTGCCCTTCACATATCCGCCCTTCGCGGCAGTGCTGTTCTACCCGTTGCAACTCTTGCCGTTCGGGCTGGTCGCGTTCGCCTGGGAAGTCGGGATCGTCGCAGCGCTCTATGGTGTGGTGCGCATCAGTCAGCGGTTACTGCGGGACCGGAATCCGTCGGCAGCCGGATCGCGGCGCGTCGCGATGCTGTGGACCGCTATCGGTATCTGGATCGAACCGCTGCGCAGCACCTTCGACTACGGCCAGGTCAACGTGTTCATGGTGCTAGCCGTTCTGTACGCGGTCTACAGCACGCGGTGGTGGTTGTCGGGGCTGCTGGTGGGCTTGGCTGCCGGCGTGAAGCTGACACCCGCGGTGTCCGGGTTGTATTTCCTGGGCGCGCGGCGCTGGGGGGTGTTGGTGTTCTCCGCGGCGGTGTTCTTTCTGACGATCGGCGTGTCGGCTCTCGTCGTCGGTGACCAAACCCGCTTCTACTTCACTCAACTACTCGGCGACGCGAGCCGGGTCGGCCCGATCGGGACATCATTCAACCAATCGTGGCGCGGCGGCCTCTCTCGAATTCTGGGACACGACGCCGGATACGGTCCCATCGTGCTGATCGGAATCGCCGGCACAGCGGTACTGGCGCTGATGGCGTGGCGTGCGGTCGGCGGCGCCCAGGACCGGCTCGCTGCCATCGTGATCGTGCAGCTTTTCGGCCTGCTGTTATCTCCCATCTCGTGGACTCATCACTGGGTGTGGCTGATACCGCTGATGATGTGGCTGCTGCACGGTCCGCAAAGCGGTCGGTTGGGCGCGCGTGTCCTCGGGTGGGGCTGGCTGGTGTTGACCGCTGTCGGCGTGCCGTGGTTGCTCAGCTTTGCCCAGCCGGGCATCTGGGCGATCTCACGGCCGTGGTATCTGGCCTGGGCCGGCCTGGTCTACGTCGTCGCCACGCTGGTGACCTTGGCGTGGATCGCCACTACTGCTCGACGATCCCGTTGATCTCGCCCGCCATCTCGACGTCTTTGTCCGTAATTCCACCTTCGGAGTGGGTCACCAGCACGAAACTTACTGTCCGCCAACGGATATCGATGTCCGGATGGTGATCTGCGGCCTCCGCGTGGGCGGCTACCCGCTGTACCGCGTCGATGCCGCCGAGGAATGTGGGGAACGTGATCGATCGGCGCAGGGCGCCGTCGACATGTTCCCAGCCATCAAGTTCAGGCAGCGCGGCTTCTATTTGATCGTCGGATAACACAGCCATATGTCCGAAGGTATACCGTTCGCAACAGTGTCAAAACAGTTGCCCTCAAAACAGTTGCCGTCACAACAGTTGCCGTCAAAACAGTTGCCGTCACAACAGTTGCCGAATCTGGTCGTGGTCGCCGGCGCGTTGATCCAGGACGCGGCGCTGCTGGTCGCCCAGCGTGCGCGGCCGCCCGAGTTGGCCGGCTTGTGGGAACTGCCAGGCGGGAAGGTGGCGCCCGGCGAGACCGACGATGCCGCGCTGACGCGCGAACTGCGCGAGGAGTTGGGCATCGGCGTGGCGGTGGGAGCCCAGGTCGGCGCTGACGTGGCGTTGAGCCCAACGTCAACGCTGCGCGCCTACCTCGTCACACAGACCGACGGTGTGCTGCAGCCCCATGACCACCGCGCGCTGCGGTGGGTGGGCATAGGCGAACTCGACAATCTGCCATGGGTGCCG
>JAHZIT010000141.1 GCA_022601275.1 Actinomycetes bacterium | reverse complement strand
GTGACACGTGTGGCATTTATTCAACCGTTACGGACGCGAGTACCGATCGTGACGGCTCGATAGAGTTGCCCGCATCGACGCCATCGCTCCCGCCTCAGCTAACTCCGGTTCGCGGCTCGCAGCCCGACTGTCAGCCGCCGCGCCTGCCCTGTTGATCCTCAGCATCGGGGCGCGTCTGGCGTGGACCTACCTGGTGCCCAACGGCGCGAACTTTGTTGACCTGCATGTCTATCTCGGCGGTGCCGGCGCCCTGGATCACCCCGGCACGCTATACGACTACGTCTACGCCGAGCAGACGCCGGATTTCCCGCTGCCGTTCACCTATCCGCCCTTTGCGGCAGTGTTGTTCTACCCATTGCATCTATTGCCCTTCGGGCTGGTCGCGCTTGCGTGGCAACTCGGCACCATGGCGGCGCTTTACGCCGTGGTGCGACTTAGCCAGCGGCTGCTGCCCGCCGGGAGTTCGTCGGGCGGCCGGCGGGTCGCGATGCTGTGGACGGCCATCGGCATCTGGACCGAACCAATGCGCAGCACATTCGACTACGGCCAGATCAACGTCTTTCTGGTATTGGCCGTACTCCTTGCCGTATACAGCACGCGCTGGTGGCTTTCCGGGCTGCTGGTCGGTCTGGCTGCCGGAGTGAAGCTGACACCCGCAGTATCAGGGTTGTACTTCCTGGGTTCACGCCGCTGGATGGCGTTGGGGTTCTCTGCGGTTGTGTTCTTCGCGACCATCGGGCTGTCGGCGCTGGTGGTCGGCGACCAGACTCGCTATTACTTCACCCGCCTGCTCGGTGATGCGAGCCGAGTCGGCCCCATCGGGACGTCGTTCAATCAGTCGTGGCGCGGTGGGATCTCGAGGATCATGGGAACCGACGCCGGCTACAGTCCCGTTGTCTTGATCGGCGTCGCTGTGACAGCCGTGCTGGCCGTGCTGGCGTGGCGCGCGGTGGGGGGCGCCGAGGACCGGCTCGCGGCCATCGTGATCGTGCAACTGTTCGGTCTGTTGTTGTCACCGATTTCATGGACTCATCACTGGGTGTGGCTGATACCGCTGATGATCTGGCTGCTACACGGTCCGTTACGGGATCGGCTCGGGGCGCGGGTCCTCTTCTGGGTCTGGTTGGTCTTGACCGTTGTCGGTGTGCCGTGGTTGCTCAGCTTTGCCCAGCCGAGCATCTGGGAAATTTCCCGGCCTTGGTACCTGGCGTGGGCCGGCCTGATCTACATCGTCGCCACGTTGGCGTCTCTGGCGTGGATCGCCGCTACTGCCCGACGATACGGTTGATCTGGCCGGCCATAGCCACGTCCTTGGCGGTGATTCCGCCTTCGGAATGGGTCACCAATACGAAAGTCACAGTCCGCCAACGGATATCGATGTCAGGATGGTGGTCCTGGGCCTCCGCGTACTCGGCCACCCGGCGCACCGCCTCGATGCCGTCGAGGAACGTCGGGAACTTGATCGATCGGCGCAGGGCGCCGTTGCCGCGTTCCCAGCCGTCGAGATCGTGCAGTGCGGCGTCAACTTGGTCATCTGCTAACACAGCCATGTATCTGACGGTATACCGTTCGCGACAGTGACGAATCAGTTGCCGAATCTGGTCGTGGTGGCCGGCGCGTTGATCCAGGACGGTGCGCTACTTGTCGCCCAGCGCGCGCGACCGCCCGAGTTGGCCGGTTTGTGGGAACTGCCAGGCGGGAAGGTGGCGCCCGGCGAGACCGACGATGCCGCGCTGATGCGCGAACTGCGCGAGGAGCTTGGGATCGGCGTGGCTGTGGGAGCCCGGGTCGGCGCTGACGTGGCGTTGACCCCAACGTCGACGCTGCGCGCCTACCTCGTCACACAGACCGACGGCGTGCTGCAGCCCAATGACCACCACGCGCTGCGGTGGGTGGGCATAGACGAACTCGACAATCTGCCATGGGTGCCGGCCGACACCGCGTGGCTGCCGCAGCTCGCGACCCTGCTTCGGTGACCCGAAGGTCAGGGTGAGTGGGCTGCGGCGTCGCCGCCGAAGTGCTCGCCGTCGAGGGGATCGACCGGCTCGGTGATGGTCAGCTCGCCGGTGGTCGGGTGCAACACGCAGGATTCGGGATGGACCGCACGTACCGCGACCAGCCCTGCCAGCGTGGCCGTGACATCGTGGCGCTGCGGGGGTATTCCATCTGGCGCTGAGACGTGCATCAGGCGTGAAGACGTCGCCAGGTCATAGCGGAACGCCCGGAACATCGACACACAGGCCGCGACCATCACCAGCGAGAACGGTACCGCCGTCGCGATCGACGCGGTCTGCAGCGCGGTCAACGAGCCTGCCCCGCCGACTACCAGCAGGACGGCGGCAGCAATGCCCTCCATGACGGCCCAGTAGACCCGGCTCGCCTTGGGCGGGTCTAAATCTCCTCCCGAAGAGAGGATGTCGATCACCAGTGACCCGGAGTCCGAGGAGGTGACGAAGAAGAACGCGATCACCGCGATCGCGAGCACGCTGGTGATCGTCGCGATGGGCAACCCGCCGAGGAGCTCAAACAATGAGGTATTGGTGTCGACAGCACCGTCGACGAGCATGTCGCCGCTGTCCCGCTGCCGCAGGATTGCCGAGTCGCCGAAAATGGTGAACCACAGCGCGCCGATGACGCTCGGGACCAGCAAGACCGCCGCGACGAACTCGCGGATAGTGCGGCCACGCGAGATCCGCGCGATGAACATGCCGACGAACGGTGCCCAGCTGATCCACCAGCCCCAGTAGAAGATGGTCCAGCTGCCGAGCCAATCGCCGTCGGTGAACGGCGCTGTGCGCAGCATCAACTGCGGCAGCGCTTGGATGTAGCCGCCAAGGTTCTGCACGAACGCCTGTAACAGGAACAGCGTCGGACCCAGCAACATCACGAATAGGGCCAACAGGGCAGCTAGCAGCATATTTATGTTCGACAGCCACTTCAGACCCTTCGTGACACCGCTGACCACCGAGACCGTCGCCGCCAGTGTGATCGCCCCGATCATCCCGATCGTCCACCAGTTGTTGACCTCGATCCAACCCAGGTAGTCCAGGCCCGCAGCGATTTGAGTGATTCCGAAACCGAGGGAGGTGGCGACGCCGAAGAGGGTGCCTACCACTGCGGTGACGTCGACGGCGTGCCCGAGGGGCCCCTCGACCCGCTCGCGGCCAGTAGTGGCTCCAGCAGCCAGCGCACCGCCAGGGGCCGACCTCGGCGATAGGTCATGTAGGCCATGCCCAGGCCGACGACAACGTAAATCGCCCACGGGTGCAGCGCCCAGTGGAACAGCGTCAGTGACATGGCCTGTTCGGCCGCCGCGTCGGTCTGCCCGGTGATTCCGCGCGACTCGGGCGGGCTCACGTAGTGCGTCAGAGGCTCGGCGACGCTGTAGAACACCAGGCCGATGCCCATGCCGGCGCTGAATAACATCGCCAGCCATGCCACGAAGCTGAATTCGGGGCGCTCATCGTCTTCGCCGAGTCGGATGGTGCCGATCCGGGAGGCGCCGCAGTAGATGGCGAATACCACGAAGCCGGTGATGACCAGCACGTACCACCACCCCACTCCGTCGGTGATCGCACCGTTGAGTTTGGTGAAGGCGTCCGCGGCCTGTGTCGAGTAGATCACCGCGAACACTATGAGCCCGATGATGATCACCGATGCGGGAATGAAAACGGCCGGCTCAAGGCTCCGCCAGGCCTGCACCAGGTGGTTCTGCCGCCGCGATTCGTCGCTCTTCGGGTCCGCTGGGGTCGGCACGATTACCGCTTCCTCCTGGTCGTCGTCATCGTTCGGTCATGTCGTCATCGTCTAGTTGCGTAGCACTGCGAGTTTCGGGGTGGAGGGCCGGCGAGTCGGCGCGGGGAAGACCATACCTGCCCGCCTTCGGCGACATCGTGCCAACTAGGAAATGTCAGGTGCCAACCAGGAAATGTCAGGTGCCAACCAAGAAATGTCAGCGCCTGCAGTCGGTTCAACCTCAAAGTTCGGCCTTGTCCACCCTGGTCCTGGTGAGCTGTCTCTCTCGTTTTCGTGATCGGCGCACTTCACTGAGACAATCACCGACGTGGATTCACGCCCTGATTTTCGCAACGTCGCCATCGTGGCTCACGTCGACCATGGCAAGACGACCCTGGTCGACGCGATGCTGCGCCAATCGGGGGCGCTGAGTCACCGCGGAGACGATGCGATCGAACGCCTGATGGACTCCGGTGACCTGGAGAAGGAGAAGGGGATCACCATCCTGGCGAAGAACACCGCCGTTCATCGGCGGCACCCGGACGGGACGGTCACCGTGATCAATGTGATCGACACCCCGGGACACGCGGACTTCGGTGGTGAGGTCGAACGCGGCCTGTCGATGGTCGACGGGGTGCTGCTGCTCGTCGACGCGTCTGAGGGGCCGCTGCCGCAGACCCGGTTCGTGCTGCGCAAGGCACTGTCCGCGCACCTGCCGGTGATACTGGTGGTGAACAAGACCGACCGCCCGGATGCCCGGATTGCCGAAGTCGTATCCGAGAGCCACGACCTGCTGCTGGACGTGGCCTCCGACCTCGATGAGGAAGCGCAGAAGGCTGCCGAGGACGCGCTCGGGCTACCTACTCTCTACGCCTCCGGTCGCGCGGGTATCGCGAGCACTGTCGAACCCGCCAACGGAGAGAACCCTGATGGTGAGAATCTCGACGCGCTCTTCGACGTGCTTCTCGAGAACATCGCCCCGCCCCAGGGGGATCCCGAGGCGCCGCTTCAGGCGCTGG
Source organism: Actinomycetes bacterium (assembly GCA_022601275.1). Classification (GTDB taxonomy): domain Bacteria; phylum Actinomycetota; class Actinomycetes; order Mycobacteriales; family Mycobacteriaceae; genus Mycobacterium. Next base: position 31,558 of record JAHZIT010000141.1, on the reverse strand, counting down.
TGACCAACCTCGACGCGTCGGCGTTCCTCGGCCGCCTTGCGCTGATCCGCATCTACAAAGGCCGGATTCGCAAGGGTCAGCAGGTTGCGTGGATGCGTGAGGTCGAAGGCCATCCGGTGATCACGAATGCCAAGATCACCGAATTGCTGGTGACCGAGGGCGTGGAGCGCACGTCCATGGAGGAGGCGACGGCCGGAGATATCGTCGCGGTGGCAGGCCTGCCGGAAATCATGATCGGCGACACGCTGGCCGACACCGAACACGCACACGCGCTGCCCCGTATCACCGTCGACGAGCCGGCCATCTCCGTCACGATCGGCACCAACACCTCGCCGTTGGCCGGCAAGGTGTCCGGGCACAAGCTGACCGCCCGGATGGTCAAGTCGCGGCTGGACGCCGAACTCATCGGCAACGTGTCGATCAAGGTGGTCGACATCGACCGCCCGGACGCGTGGGAAGTGCAGGGCCGCGGCGAACTGGCGCTGGCGGTGTTGGTCGAGCAGATGCGACGCGAGGGCTTCGAGCTGACGGTAGGTAAGCCACAGGTTGTTACCAGGACCATCGACGGCAAACTGCACGAGCCCTTCGAGGCCATGACGATCGACTGCCCAGACGAATTCGTCGGCCCCATTACGCAGCTGATGGCCGCCCGGAAGGCGCGGATGGAGGAGATGACCAACCACGCCGCCGGGTGGGTGCGGATGGATTTCATCGTGCCCAGCCGCGGCCTGATCGGGTTCAGGACCGACTTCCTCACCCTGACTCGCGGCACTGGGATCGCCAATGCCGTGTTCGAGGGCTACCGCCCCTGGGCGGGGGAAATCCGTGCCCGCCACACCGGCTCGCTGGTTTCGGACCGTACCGGCTCGGTGACACCCTTTGCGATGATGCAACTGTCGGACCGCGGGCAGTTCTTCGTCGAACCGGGAGACGACACCTACCAAGGGCAGGTCGTCGGGATCAACCCGAGGGCCGAGGACCTCGACGTCAACGTCACCCGCGAGAAGAAGCTCACCAACATGCGCTCCGCGACGGCCGATGTCTTCGAGACACTTGCCCGTCCCCTGGAATTGGGTCTCGAACAGGCCATGGAGTTTTGCGCCGAGGACGAGTGCGTCGAAGTCACTCCTGAGATCGTGCGGGTCCGCAAGGCCGAACTCGACGCCACGCTGCGGGCGCGCGCCCGTTCGCGCGCCAAGGCCCGGGGCTAGTTCGCGCCGCGCATCGAGGAGTGGGACGTCGGCGCCTGATCGGGTCTATACCCTGAAGGTCGTGCCGACCATCTCACGACGTTTCAGCGCCGCTCACGGGTCGGTACTGGTCTCGATCCTGATGACGTTGGCAATGGTCACAGGCTGTACCGCGAGCCCGCCTCCGGCGCCGCAGAGCACCGACACCAGCGAGTCCACGCCGCCGCCGCCGCTGAAGGCGACCCAGATCATCATGGCGATCGACTCGATCGGGCCCGGTTTCAACGCCCACCTGCTTTCTGACCTATCCCCGGTCAACGCGGCCATCAGCTCGCTGGTACTGCCCAGTTCGTTCCGACCTGTTCCCGACGCACAGACGCCGACCGGATCGCGGTGGGAATTGGACACCGCGTTGTTGGTGTCCGCTGAGGTCACCAGCGAGGACCCGTTCACGGTGACCTACAAGATTCGCCCCGAAGCGCAGTGGACCGACAATGCGCCGATCGCCGCCGACGACTACTGGTACCTGTGGCGTCAGATGGTCGGCGAGCCCGGCACGGTGGACCCGGCCGGCTACGACCTGATCACCGGCGTTCAGTCCATCGAAGGCGGGAAAACGGCGGTGGTGACGTTTTCCGAGCCCTACCCAGCGTGGCGGGAATTGTTCAACAACATTCTGCCTGCCCATATCGTCAAGGACGTGCCCGGTGGATTCGTCGCCGGTTTGGTGCGTGCGATGCCGGTCACCGGCGGGCAGTTCCGAGTGGAGAACATCGATCCGCAACGGGACGAAATCCTGCTGGCGCGCAACGATAGGTACTGGGGGAAGCCCGCCACACCCGACCTGATTCTGTTCCGCCGCGGCGGCTCGCCCGCCGCTTTGGCCGATTCGATCCGCAACGGCGACACGCAGGTCGCCCAGGTGCACGGCGGCGCAGTGGCGTTCGCGCAACTGTCCGCGATTCCCGACGTGCGGACGGCGCGCATCCAAACACCGCGCGTCCTGCAGCTCACGCTGCGCGCGCGGCGGCCGGCGCTCGAGGACGCGCAGGTCCGGCAGGCCATTCTTGGCCTGCTCGATGTCAACTTGCTGGCCGCGGTCGGGGCGGGCGGCGAGAACGCGGTCACGTTGGCACAGGCGCAGGTGCGTACGCCCTCGGACCCCGGCTACGTCCCGACCGCGCCGCCGGCGATGACCCGTACCCAGGCCATGACGCTGCTGGCCGGCGCCGGGTATCAAATCAGCCCGGTGCCGACCCCGGAGCCGCCGGCTCCCAGGCTGCCGGAGCACGATCGGGGACATCTCACCAAGGATGGCAAGCCACTGAGGTTGGTGATCGGCGCCGCTGCCAACGATCCGACGTCGGTCGCCGTCGCCAACACAGCCGCCGACCAGTTGCGCAATGTCGGGATCGCGGCGTCTGTGTCCGCCCTGAATCCGGTAGTTCTCTATGGCGAGGCACTGGTCGACAACCGGGTCGACGCGGTGATCGGCTGGCGCCAGGCCGGCGGCGATCTGGCGACGTCCTTGGCCTCCCGGTTCGGTTGCCCCGCGCTGGAGGCGACCGCTGTTGCGACCACGGCCGCGACCGGGCAGCCGTCGGTGACGCCCACCGCGTCGGTAACACCCACTTCGCCCCGGTCCGTGCCTCCCGGCACCACAACTACTGCTGTCCCGCCGCCACCTCCGCCGGACACCGGTCAGCTTTTTCAGGTGCCGAGCAACATCACCGGAATCTGCGATCGCAGCATCCAACCGAAGATCAACGCCGCGCTGCGCGGAGCCGCCGACATCAGCGAAGTGATCGCCGAGGTAGAGCCGAGCCTGTGGAACATGTGGACGGTATTGCCGATCCTGCAGGACACGACCATTGTGGCGGCCGGGCCGAGTCTGCAGAACGTCAGCCTCACCGGCGCGGTGCCGATCGGAATCGTCGGCGACGCCGGCAGCTGGATAAAACTGCCTCAGTGACACGGCGGGCGAGCTGCGCCCAGAGCGCCATCAGCAGGCAAGCTGGTTGGAATGGAGACCGCACGGCTGCTCTTCGTCCACGCCCACCCCGATGACGAGACCCTCACTACCGGGGCGACGATCGCGCATTACGTGTCCCGTGGCGCGCAGGTGCAGGTCGTCACCTGCACGCTTGGCGAGGAGGGGGAGGTCATCGGCGAGCGGTGGGCGCAGCTGGCGGTGGACCGCGCTGACCAGCTGGGCGGCTACCGCATTGGCGAGCTGACCGCGGCCCTGGCCGCTCTCGGCGTGGACAGCCCCCGATTCCTCGGCGGCGCCGGACGGTGGCGGGACTCGGGCATGGCCGGAACACGAACGCGACAGCAGCAGCGTTTCGCCGATGGTGACCTGGACGACCAGGTGGCCGCGCTGAACACGGTGATCGCCGAGCTTCGTCCCCACGTCGTCGTGACCTACGACCCGAACGGAGGGTATGGCCACCCCGACCATATCCATGCTCATCGCGTCACCACGGCGGCGGTCCGGGCTGCCCACTGGCGGGTGCCCAAGCTGTATTGGACGGTCACCTCGGCGTCGGCGATGGCTGCCGGGTTGGCTGCGCTCACCGACGTGCCCGCACGGTGGGCCAGGGCGACCGATGACCCGGCGAGCTCTGATTCCCATGACCGCTACGGGTCCGACGGGTTTGCCGATGACGCGATCGATGCGGTTGTGGACCATCCCGAGCACCTACCCGCGAAAGTGGCGGCGCTGCGGGCGCACCAGACGCAGGTGTCCGTCTCCCCGGACGGGCGGGCATTCGCTCTGTCCAATGACATCGCCCTGCCGGTCAGCGCACGAGAGTGCTACGTCCTGGCCGCCGGCACCGCCGGGGAGCGCGACGGCCGCGGCTGGGAAACCGACCTGCTGGCCGGGCTGAACGTGGGTTGACGATGGTGTCACCGGTTAGGCTGCCCGAAACCGACTGCGCACGGAGGCGAATCTGACCGGGTCGTTCGCGCCGGCTTCAGACCGGCTCCGCTTTATGGTGCTGGCCCTACTCGGTGTCGATGGGGTTCTCTCGGCCCTGATGGCCGCCTTCTTCTTGCCGTTGCGGGTGGGTTCGGTGCCGTTCCCGGTCAGCGCCCTGCTCAGTGGCGTGTTGAACGCGTTGCTGGTCTGGGTTGCGCTGCAATGGACGTCGAGCCCGCGCCTGGCGGCGCTGCCCCTGTGGGCCTGGTTGCTGACCGTGGTGGTGTTGACCCTGGGTGGACCCGGCGACGACATCGTGTTCGGCGGGTCGGGGCTGATGGAGTTCGCCCCGGTGCTTCTGATCGCGCTGGGCGCGCTGCCTGCTGCCTGGATACTGATGCGTCCACCGGCGGGTGCCCAGCGGTGAGCGCCCGGGAAGCGCAGTGGGTGCTTGCCGGGTGCTGCGCCGGACCCCAGCGACAGGGCGGACTCCACAGTTGTCGCTGAGTGACTACTCTGGCCGGTATGTCAGACGCAGCGGTTTCAGACAGTGAGAACTGCGGATGATCCGCGACAACGCCGGGGTTACCGGACAGTGGCTCTGAGCAACCGGCGTGGTACCGATCTGCCGACACCGGCTATTCCGCCGAGGTCGGGCGGACCAAGTCCCGCCGCTCTGAGGCGGGTGGTGCGCCGGGCACGGGACGGCGTGACGCTCAACATCGACGAAGCCGCGATCGCCCTGACGGCGCGCGGGGACGCCCTCGCCGACCTGTGCGCCAGCGCCGCCCGAATGCGGGACGCCGGACTGCAGGCGGCGGGCCGCCGAGGCCCCACCGGCCGGTTGCCTGTGAGTTACTCACCCAAGGTGTTCATACCCGTTACCCACCTGTGCCGTGATACCTGCCACTACTGCACTTTTGTGACGGTGCCGGGCAAACTCCGGGCCGAGGGTAAGGGCATGTACATGGAGCCCGACGAAATCATCGAATTGACCCGCCGCGGTGCCCAATCAGGTTGCAAGGAAGCGTTGTTCACGCTCGGAGACCGCCCGGAGACGCGGTGGGAGGAGGCGCGCCGGTGGCTCGATGAGCGCGGCTACGATTCGACCCTGGACTATGTGCGGGCGATGGCGATCCGCGTTCTCGAGGAGACCGGGCTGCTGCCGCACCTGAACCCGGGCGTTATGAGCTGGTCGGAGCTGTCGCGGCTCAAGCCGGTTGCACCCTCGATGGGCATGATGCTCGAAACGACGTCACGCCGGCTGTTCGAGACCAAGGGGCAAGCGCACTTTGGCAGCCCCGACAAAGACCCTCGGGTGAGGTTGCGCACGCTGGACGACGCCGGCCGGCTGGCGATACCGTTCACCACCGGCTTGTTGGTGGGCATCGGCGAGACGTTCGCCGAGCGCGCCGAAACCATCCACGCCATTCGCAGGTCTCACAAGGAGTTCGGGCACATCCAGGAAGTGATCGTCCAGAACTTCCGCGCCAAGAACCACACTGCGATGGCCTCGGCACCTGACACCGGCATTGACGAATTCGTTGCAACGGTTGCGGTCACCCGGCTGGTGATGGGCCCCAAGATGCGCATCCAGGCTCCGCCGAACCTGGTATCACGGACCGAGTGCCTGGCACTGATCGGCGCCGGTGTGGACGACTGGGGCGGCGTGTCTCCTTTGACGCCTGACCACGTCAACCCCGAGCGTCCCTGGCCGGCTCTCGACGAACTGGCGGCGGTGACGGACGAAGCGGGCTACGACCTGGTACAGCGACTGACAGCGCAGCCGCAGTACGTCCAGGCCGGCGGCGGCTGGATCGACCCCCGGGTGCAGGGGCACGTCGATGCCCTCGCCGACCCCGAAACCGGGTACGCCCGGGACATCAACCCGCAGGGTAGGCCCTGGCAGGAGCCCGACGAGGCGACCGAGTCATTGGGTCGCACGGACCTGCACGCGGCGATCGACGCAGAGGGCAGGCTGACCGAGACCCGCAGCGACCTGGGCAGTGCGTTCGGCGACTGGGAGTCGATCCGGGAGAAGGTGCACGAGCTGGCCGCGCGCGCGCCCGAACGTCTTGACACCGATGTTCTGGCAGCTTTGCGGTCGGCCGAACAGGATCCGGCCGGCTGCACCGACGACGAGTATCTGGCGCTCGCGACCGCAGCTGGCCCTGCGATGGATGCCGTTGCTGCGCTGGCTGATTCGTTGCGACGCGACACCGTGGGCGATGATGTCACCTACGTCGTCAACCGCAACATCAACTTCACCAACATCTGCTACACGGGCTGCCGTTTCTGCGCCTTTGCTCAGCGCAAGGGTGATGCGGACGCCTTCTCGCTGTCGACCGACGAGGTTGCCGGGCGCGCGTGGGAGGCGCACGTCGCGGGCGCCACCGAGGTTTGCATGCAGGGCGGTATCGACCCGGAGTTGCCGGTCACCGGATACGCCGACCTGGTTCGTGCGGTCAAGGCGAGAGTGCCGTCGATGCATGTGCACGCCTTCAGCCCGATGGAGATCGCCAACGGGGTTACCAAGAGTGGCATGAGCATTCGCGAGTGGCTCATTTCTTTGCGCGAGGCCGGACTCGGGTCCATCCCGGGCACCGCCGCCGAGATCCTCGATGACGAGGTGCGCTGGGTGCTGACGAAAGGCAAGTTGCCCACCTCCTTGTGGGTCGAGGTGGTCAGCACGGCGCACGAGGTGGGGTTGCGGTCGAGTTCGACGATGATGTACGGCCATGTCGACCAGCCGCGGCATTGGGTAGGCCACTTGCGTGTGCTATGCGAAATTCAGGACCGCACCGGCGGTTTCACCGAGTTCGTGCCGCTGCCTTTCGTTCATCAGTCCGCACCGCTGTATCTGGCCGGCGGGGCTCGGCCGGGCCCGACGCACCGAGACAATCGGGCGGTGCATGCGCTGGCGCGGATCATGTTGCACGGCAGAATCTCCAACATCCAGACCAGCTGGGTGAAGCTGGGTACCGAGCGCACCCGGGTGATGCTCAACGGCGGGGCCAACGATCTCGGCGGCACGCTGATGGAGGAGACCATCTCGAGGATGGCCGGCTCGGAGTTCGGTTCGTATAGGAGCGTTGAGGACCTCGTCGGTATCGCCGCCGGCATCGGACGTCCCGCCCGGCAGCGCACCACCACCTATTCGCCGCTGGCCGCCTGACCCACGCCGACAAGTTCCGCGAGCGCGCGCGCCTGCACGCCGACACGCCGCGTTTCGCGTGCATTTGGGCCCGCTCGCGGAGGCCGACCGTACCGTTCCTGCCCGATGACTGGTAGGACGGAGGGTGTGAAGCTCCGACGTATCTGCGCCGACAGCACGCTGGAGCTGCAGTCTCTCGCGCCGAACGGATCGTGGGTGCCCGCGCCGGACCAGACAGCGCTGGGCGGTGCGATCTTCCACCCCGACTTCGAGCTCGCCACCGCCCGACGTCACGTGCAATCGTCGGGAAACGTGCTGCCGTTCCAGCCGCTGTCGTTTCGCGATTTCATGCTCTACGAACGACACGCAATCGATGCCGCGCGCGGGCTGGTGCGACGGTTCCACCCCGGCCAGGCTCGCGCGGCCGAGTCTTTAGAGAAGGTGACGCGAAGGCCGTTTCCGTTGTTCAAGCCCAAATCACTGTTCTACCGACAGCCGATTTATTACATGTCCAACCACCTGAGCTTCCTCCCCAGCGGCGCTCCGGTCGCCATTCCCTCCTATTCGTCAGCACTGGATTTCGAACTGGAGATCGGCTTCGTGCTCAAGGCCCCGCTCTATGACGCGAGCCCAGGGGAAGCTTTGGACGCCATCGGCGCGTTCGTCGTCATCAATGACTTCAGCGCCCGAGATGTTCAGCGCGCCGAGATGGCGACGGGGCTCGGGCCGCAGAAATCCAAACACTTCGCGTCGTCGATGTCCGTACTTGCGGTGACCGCAGAGGAGATACTGCCGTGTATCGACGAGCTCAGCGGGTCCGTCTCTATAAATGGCGCGACCGTCAGTACGGTGTTCAGCCGCGGCATGCAATGGTCGATCGGCGACGTACTGGCCCACGCGTCGCGCAGTGAACAACTCTTTCCCGGTGAACTCTTCGCGACCGGAACCCTTCCCGGAGGTTGTGGCATGGAGACCGGCCGCTGGTTGCGTCCCGGGGATCGGCTATCGCTGGCGATCGACCAGATCGGTGAAATCACCCACTCGATCTCAGAAGCCGTGGAGCAGCCCTGACGACCACCACTGGGTGTTCGCACGCGGCTGCGGAGCAACTCGCCCGGCGTTGGTTGATCAACCGTTGCCGTCGAATGCCCGTGTGCCGACATCCACGATCTCGCCGCCGCCATCAGCCACCAAGACTGCACCTGTCACAAACGATGACTCCTCAGAGGCGAGGAACAGGCAACACTGTGCGATCTCGGTGGGGGCGGCCACCCGGCCCAGGGGTAGTTCCGCGGCCACAAGTTGGTAGGCCTGTTCGCGGGTGGTGCCTCGCGCGGCCGCCAGAACGTCCATGGCCCCGTCGGCCATGGGGGTTGGCAACTGCTCATCGTTTACTGAGCAATAGCTAGCGTACATACGTTCTAACAAGTACACTTGTGGAGTGAATCTGACCCAGTGGGCACGGCTGCAGGGAGTACACCCGCAGACGGCGTACCGCTGGTTCCGTGAGGGGACCTTGCCGGTTCCCGCGGTGCGGGTGAATTCGCGGTCGGTGTTGGTCTCTCCTGAGGCAGCGATGGCCACCCCCACCACTGCGTTCGGGTTGTACGCGCGGGTCTCGTCACATGACCAGAAGTCCGACCTCGATCGCCAGGTCGCCCGGCTGTCCACTTGGGCAGCGCAAGCCGGCGGCCAGGTGGTACGCGTTGAAGCCGAGATCGGTTCCGGGATGAACGGCTCACGTTCGAAAGTCCGTCGGTTGCTCGCCGACCCGGCAGTCACCACCGTGGTGGTCGAGCACCGCGACCGGCTGGGGAGGATGAACACCGAACTGGTGGAAGCCGCGTTGTCGGCGCACGGCCGGCGGCTGGTGGTGCTTGACGACGGTGAGGTCGACGACGATCTAGTGCGCGACATGGTCGAGGTTCTCACGTCATTCTGCGCACGACTGTATGGGCGTAGAAGTGCCCGAAACCGTGCCTTGAAAGCAGTCGGCTGCGCGCAGCGAGACATCGGACCGCAGGCGGCTATCGCCGCGGAATCTGTCGTAGCCCGCCGGGAGAATGACTGACATGGCGGAATCAGCTGTGCGCGTGGTTGTTAGTCCCACACTGTCAGAGGACTACGACCGCCGATACGTTGTCGTCGACGCCACCACCGGCGCGATCATCGACGACGCCCAAGGCTACGGGTACAAGACCGCGCAGAACGCCCACCGTGCACACGCCTATAAGTCCGTGTCACCGGCGAAGAAACGCCAGCGCGAAGGCATCAAGAAGAGTGTCCGTCGTTGGTGCGTCAAGCATTCCGACTTCATGGGCGACATCGAGCAGGCCATGCTCTACGCCATGAAAGACGGTGACACCTTAACCGAAGCCGACGTCAGCGCACTGCTGAAAGAGCGATCCCTGGAGCCACCATTCACGGTCAAAGAACTGATGAGGCACTGGTGAGTACGGGTAAGCCGTTGCGGAAGATCTCCGATCCGCTGGTCGCCGCTGGACCGTCCGGGTGTCGGTTCCGGACCCGGATGCATCTCTCTGACACCGAAGCCGCCGCGTTGGTGGAGATCGGTGAGTTCCTCGGTGGTTGTTATCGCCGCGAGCTGGCCGGGCGTGTCCGTTTGGGTCGGATAGACCGTGGCGGACATAAGCAATGGCGTGCGACGCGCAAGCAGGCGTTGACGTCGGTGTCGTCGTCACGGTGGGCGGGTGCGATCACGCGCGCGGTGGAAGACCAGTACCAGTTGGGAATGCGCGGCTTGGCGGCGCATGTCGCCGATCTGCACTCCGCGGTCGATGTCCTTGAGAAGCGTTGCTCCCTGCGCCCGGGTGAACTCGCCGACGATGCCGGAGACTCCCGTCGCGGTAAACGTAAACGCGGATACGCCACGGCGTCTGAGAGGTTCGCCAAGACCCGCCGGCTGGCGATCCTGCAGCAGCGACTCGTCGTCGCAGAGGAGGAACTCGCCGCGGGTCGCCCGTCGATCACGATGGGCGGAAAACGGTTGTGGCGAAACCGCGCCAACCTGACCGCGGCGGAGATGGACGAGCAGCAGTGGCGGGATCGGTGGGACGCTGCGCGCATGTTCCTGACCGCCGACGGAGAGACTGGAAAGACTGGCGGTAACGAGACCATTCGTGTCGATTCGCAGGGTCGGTTACAGCTCAAAGTTCCCGCTGCGCTGGTCGGTAAGTTCGGAGGGCACCTCCAGTTCGCCGCTCGGGTCGGATTCGCTCACGGTGGGTCTGAGTGGGCTGCGCGGGTCGAGCAGCGCAAGGCGGTGCGCTACGACATCGTTTTCGATCCGCAGCGGGGCCGCTGGTATTTGGATGCGTCCTGGGCGATCACCCCGGAACCGTCACTCGAACTTGAGGAGCTTCGCGGCGGGCGGGTTCTCGGTGTCGACCTCAACGCGGATCATCTCGCCGCGTGTGTGCTGGATTCTTCGGGCAACCCTGTCGGCGAACCGGTCACGATCGCCCTCGAGGTCAAGAAGTTGCGTGCCTCCCACCGTGATGGGCACCTGCGCGCGGCGATCACTGAGATGCTGAATGTCGCTGAACTGAACGATTGCGTGGCGGTCGCAGTGGAGAACCTCAACTTCGCCGATTCCCGTGCCACGGGTCGCGAAACGCTGGGTCGTGGAGGTCGGGGTAAGCAGTTTCGGCGCATCGTGGCTGGTATTCCCACCGCCAAGTTCCGTGATCGTTTGACCGCGATGGCAACCCGCCGCGGTATTCCGATCATCGGTGTCGATCCCGCCTACACGAGTAAGTGGGGCGATGAGCATTGGCGTAAGCCTCTGCAGCAACAGACTTCCGGAGAGGTCACCCGCCATCACGGCGCGGCGGCCGCTATCGGTAGACGTGGTCTCGGTAAGCCGATCAGGCGTCGGCCGGCAGGACCCCGTACCCAACAGAGGATGGGTGTGGGCACTCCACCGGCTAGACCTGTGAGGATTCCGAGATCTCGGGGAGTTCGGAAGGCCCCGGTCCACCGCCGCGCCCATGAGGCATGTCGGTCCACCGGGCAGCGTCGATCTCCCGCGGCCAAGACCGTTCGGGCCGCAACTGAACAGAACTCACTTCTGCTCAGTGATTAGGAACGGTGCGAACCCAGCCGGGGCATACCGTGTTGACCCGGATGCGGTGACGACCGTAGTCGTGGCCATGGATCGGGTCAGGCCCAGCAGCGCGGCCTTGGTCGTGCCATAGCCTGCCTGCCGCGGTGAGGCCGACAAACCGCCCACCGACGAGATATTGACAATTGCCCCGCCGCCGCGGTCGATGAGCGCGGGCAACGCCGCCCGTGCCACCTTCATCGGGCCTGTCACGTTGATGTCCAACATCTGTTGCCACTTCTCGTCGGTGACCGACATGACATCGGCGCCCCACCCGATGCCGGCGTTGGCGACCAAGATGTCCAGCCCACCGAAGTGATTCACTGCCGCGGCGACGGCTGCCGCCATGTCCGCGGTCACGCTGGTGTCGCCGGCGACGGCCACACCACCGGTATCGGCGGCAACCGACTCGATGGGCTCAAGGCGACGACCGGTGACCACCACGCGGGCACCCTCCGCGGCGAACCGACGAGCGACGGCAGCACCGATACCCGTGCCACCTCCGGTGATCAGCGCGACCCTCTCGGCAAGTCTGGCAGTCATTGGTCCTCCCGGCGGGTTCTACGAGGGTGGGTTTGTGGGTAAGAGGCTGGTCTGGTGCGGGGCGGGATAACACGCCTGTTCCGATCGGCCTGTCCCGATCGGCCCATCCCGATCGGCCTGGCCCGATCGGCCCCTGCGGCGCGCGTTCCTCAACATGGTCAACCAGACAAGCGTTGGGAATCGGACCCTGCTGGCATGTCCAGCAAGTTGAGTTCATCGACGATTGCGTCCATCAGCGCCTCGACGTCGGGGACCAGGTCAGGATCGGCCACGATCCCGACGTTGAGCCTGCCACGAGAGCCCAGCACCGTGATGTTGAGCCCCTGCCCGTCGGCGATCGTCGACATCGGATAGACGGCGTGCAGGCGGGAGCCGCCCAGGTACATGTCCATCGTGGGGCCGGGGACGTTGGAGACGAAAAGATTCAATGGCGAGATGCGTTCGAACAGCCGCAGTCGGTTGGCCAGCCGGCAGGCCTGACTGGTCAGGGCAGGCATCGAGAACTCGGCGATATCGTTGAACAGATCGGTTGGCATAGAGCTGAACTGGTCCTTGGCCGCCTCCATGGCCTCGTGCACGGCACGTAGCCGCTCGCCGGGTTCTGACAGATGCGTCGGCAGCGGCGCGATGACCTTGGAAAAGCGATTCCCCTCCGTAGCCTGGTGATGCTCGGCGCGGATGGACACCGGGGCGGCGGCCAGCAGCGGACCCGGGGGAAGCGCGTTGTGGTCGCGCAGCCAGGTGCGCAACCCGCCGGCGCACAGGGCCATCACAACATCGTTGACGGTTACCCCGGCGAAGTCCTTGACCCGCTTCACTTTTGCCAGCGGTAGTTCGCCGAAGGCGCACCGCCGGCGTGGCCCGAGCATCTTGTTGAACGGTGTTCGCGGTGCAATCAGTGGCGGGGCCGACGCCAGTGCGCTGCGGCCCCGGCGCGGGATGAACCGGTCGAGCGCAGTCAGACGCGGCCGCCCAGGGCTATTGGCCATGGCGGGCAGCGAACGGATCAGATCGGCGGATAGCCGCGCTAGCCGAAGCGGGTGGCGCGCCGCCGACACTGCACTGCGGGCCAGTAAGGTCCCGGCGCCGGGTTCGTCGTCGGGGCGCCATGGGACCGCCGGACGTTCCATGCGGGGATCGGCGGAAGTGTCGAACAGTGCGATGAGCAGGTTGTTGCCCGCGACTCCGTCGATCGCCGCGTGATGAACCTTGGTGTAGAGAGCCTTGCGGCCTCCGGCGAGTCCGTGAATCAGATACATCTCCCACAACGGGTGCCTGCGGTCCAGCGGCCGCTCGTGCAAGCGCGCCGCCATAGTGGCCAATTGGTGAGTGTCCCCGGGCGCGGGCAACGCCAGTTCGCGGACGTGGAACTCGATGTCGAAGTGCGGGTCCTCGATCCAGTACGGCTGATCCAACCCGAAGGGCACCTCCACTATGCGCCGACGAAACGGCGGAGCAAGATGCAGCCGCGACTCGATGAGTTCAGTGAGGCGTAGCAGGTTGAGCGCGGGGCCGCGCGCCGGCGGATCCAGCACTGCCATGCAGCCCAGGTGGCTGCATACTGTGGGTGAGTCCAGGGCTAGAAACGTTGCATCCAAACCGGTCAGCTGTTGCATGGCCATCTCCTCTTCTCATCGAGTGTTGCGTGGTTGGTGATAGGCGTGCCAATGTCGCCTGCGCGATATCTCGTCGTTTACGCTGCAATTCCCAAACCCGTTGTGCTCGTTGAGATATTGTGGATACTGTTAGCGAACGGCTCGGTGCGCTCAGGGTGCATTGCGTGCCGGATGGCGTGGTTGATGACGTCGGGCGCTTCGCGGGGAAGCATGTGTCCGGCCTGGGGCAGGTGCATGTGCGCGGCGCCTGGGATGGCGCTGGCAAGCTCCTCGGAGTGCGACGCCGGAGTGAGCGGGTCGGTGCCACCGCTGACGATGACTGTGTTGGCGCGGATACCGTCGAGGATCTCGTACTGGTCATAGCTGCGCAGCGTGGGCAGGAATCCGGCGGCGGTGGGTACCGGTGCGCTGGCGATCCTGCTCCGCACCGTCGTCAGCATGGTGCGCTGTGCCGGCCAGATCCTGCCCAGCGTCGAGCACACCGGCCCGGCCAGCGCATCGAGGGCCGGCTTGGGTAGGTGGCCGACAAGCGTGAGCAGCGCGCCCGCTCCGGGGGTGGCCAGTAGTCGACCCAGACCCTGTTGCACAAGTCGGCCTGCCGTGGTGGCGGCCAGGACCAGACCTTGGGGATCGACTGGCCGGTCGGCGCTGGATCGGGCCAGGTAGGCCAGTGCCGTCATCCCGCCCATCGAGTGGCCGACAATGGTGAGCGGGTCGCTGACATTGAGTGCGGTAAGGACGTCGGCCAGGTCGCTCGCAAGCTGGTCGATGTGGTAGGTGTCGGCGGACGCGCAGCTGGACCTGCCGTGACCGCGGTGGTCGTAGCTGATGACGCGGATGTTCCTGCCGTGGAGCCGATTCAAGTAGTCGATCTGGCGCAACCACACCGCGTCGCTGACACATAACCCATGCAGCAAGACCACTGTATGGCTGATCGATTGTGGGCGGTAGTCGCGTACGGCCAACTCGATGCCGTCGCTCGTCGTCACAGTCACCTCGGGTTTCTTCAGCTGGTATGGGCCGGGCCGGCCAGCGGTGCGACGGCGCCCGCGAATTGCGGGTTCAGTGTCGATCTGGGTAACGAAGTTCATGACTTGACTCCTTTTCGGTTCTGTGACAACCAGAGTGGCGAGCCTGGATGAGAGCAGCCGGGTCCGTTTGATTAAGGAGTTCTCACGAAAACTGCGCGCGGACTGTGCCGGGCCCGCCCGCGGAATGTGCCACCAGATGAGCTGTGCGCGGAAAATTGTGACAGTTCGCTCATCTTTCGCTCATCGCGGTTCCATCCGGGGCCTTCAGGCTCGTTGCATGCGCAAAACACCGAGGGCTCGGCGAAACTCGCCGCGCGCCCCAATGCTTCGCAACTTCCGGCTTTTTCTCGCCAGTCAGGTTGCATCACAGTCGGGCACCTGGCTGCAGTTCGTGGCGCTGGCCTGGCTCGTCAGCGAACTCACTGTCGGCGGGGCTGCCCTTGGCTGGCTCGCTGTAGCGACATTCGGACCGCTGCTGGTGTTAGGGCCATGGACCGGGGCTCTCGCCGACCGCGTCGACAAGTACCGCTTGCTCATTGCGACACAAATCTTGGTCGTCGGCCAGGCGGCGGCCCTCGGTGCGGTGGTGCTCGCTGGAGTCGGCACCATGGCATTTATCTACGGTTTGACGTTGGTGTACGGAGTGCTCCACGCCGTCGAGAATCCCGTCCGGCGGGCCTTCGTTGCCGAACTCGTCGGAGAGGACGGCATCGCCCGTGCGGTGAGCCTCAACAGTGGCATCACCGCGGTCGGCCGGGTCCTCGGCCCGCTCGCTGCGGGCGTGCTGATCGCGTCAACGGGTATCGGATGGTGCTTCGTCGTCAACGCCGTCAGTCACGTTGTCACCCTGGCTTTCGTGCTGCTGATACGACGTGACGCACTGCAGGTCACAGAGGCGGCGCAGGAACCCCACGCGGTGCGCGCGGGCTTTCGATACGCCTGGCGAGTCCCCGAGTTGCGGATTGCGCTGTTGCTGACCGGGGTCGTCGCCACGTTTGGGTTCAACCACCAGGTGCTCGTTCCATTGCTGGCGCATCAAACGTTCGACGGCGGCGTAGCCGTCTACGTCTTGCTTTACACCGCTATCAGTGTCGGGTCCGTTATTGGTGCCCTGGCGGTGGCGCGTCTTCGCGAGATCGACCTGCGACTGCTCATCGGCGCCATCATCGCCTTCGCGCTGGCGAACGGCTTGATTGCGGTCTCGCCGAGCGTGGTGCTGGCTGCGATCGCCGGTCTTGCCGCCGGGGCTACCGCTCTGTTTTTCGTCACCGCCTCGACTGCGTTGCTGCAGCAGCGATGTGCGCCCGAGATGCGTGGTCGGGTGATGGCCCTGGCTGCGATGGTGCTTCTAGGGGGGCTTCCGATCGGAGCCCCGATCATCGGCTGGATCGCCGACCTGGGCGGACCCCGAACCGCGGTGGCTGTAGGGTCATTCGCCGCTCTGCTCGCCGCTGGCATGGTGCTGCGATATCTTCCCGCGCGTCCCACCAATCCGATTCCGTCCTCGCGCCGCATGTGGGCCGTCCGAGCCTGACCGCGCACACATCGATGACACAGTTATGCAACGGGATTGGGCGAGTTCAACCCCTGGTGCGGTCAATCTGCCCATAATTGGCGATCGCCATCGCGTTCATGCACGTGCTGAGGGCCGGGTGCACTGCGCCAGCAGGGTAGTCAGGGTTGTTCGCGGTCGATTCGGTACTGCGGGTATTGATCTGGTGTTGCGTAGAAGCCATTGGGCCATGTTTCTGGTTCATAGCTGTCCGCCGGAGCGTATGTCGGTGTGACGCGCACCCAGTCGATGTCGAGGTAGGCGGTGTCGAAGTCGGGGTCTCCGGCCCAGCCGACATGATCGCGGTATGCCGATGCGGGGAACCAGATTCCGATCCAGAAGCGGGATGCGCGATGGGGGACGTTATCCTGGCCGAACGATTCGCCGGTGTAACGGGCCACTTCGACGTCGTCGATAGACCATGCGACAAACGGGTCCCGGCCGTCGCCGCCGGCGTGCCATTCGTAAGCGTAAGTGTGGAATTCACCGTCGGCGACGAGATCACCGATGTTGGGTCGCAGCGACACGTTGCCGCCTTCGCCACCGAACTTGCCACCCCACGTGTTGGCCCGTGCGTGCTCGAAACTCACTGGGTCATTTGGGGATCCATCGTCACGCGCAGTGGGGAACTCCCAGTCGATTTCGGAATTGCGGATACGGTTGGGCTCGGTCCAGTATTCCGGCTGCGCGGGGTGATATTCGATGTAGTGATAGCTCCAGAAGGCACTCGCCGCTCCCAATGCCTGCGGCACGCGGGCACGAACTTCGTAGCGTCCGGAGGCGTAGTAATCACGGGTGACTATGGTTGCGCCGACGCGGCTGGTGCGATCGCCGTGTCCCACGACATCGCCGGCGTACAGGTCGCCGTGGGCGGCCAGGCGTACGATGCCGTCGACAACGTCGACGTTGGCGGGGACCACGCCGCCGTTGTCCCCGCCCCACGCTTTGTCGGCGATGAGCCAGCGCTCGGGATCTATGCCGTTGGTGAAGTCATCGAATAGTTCGGGCTGCGGGCTGGGATAGGGGTCGGGGGTGTCGAGCCACTCGCGCCCGTTGGCGACGAGGGTGAGGTCGTCGACGTAGAGCGCGCTATGGTCGCCGCGCCAGTTCTCGGCGGCCACTTTGACCGATACCCAATGGTCCGGTGTGGTAAACGCGATTTCCACCGGCTGCCAGGCGTTGTCATTGATCAGCTGCCATGCATGCAGCGCGCCGTCCGGGCTGGCGACAGTGATGGTGGCGTCACCGGCATCGACTCGGGCGCGCGCGGTCAGCACGTAATCGCTGTTGGGTGCCAGCAGCATGGGCAGGTCCTGGGCTATGCGCCCGGTCTGTTCCGGCGTCGATGCGATGCGCATGGTGCCGTCAGGTTGAAGCACCGCCTGGTCGAGCACCCAGCCTTGGGCGCCAGGCGCGAATTGCCCGTTGCTGACGAGGTTCTCGCCGGGACCGGGCAGACTCACCAATGGTGGCGGTGATGCACCCGGGGCGTCGGGATCGATCACCGGCGGATCCATAGCGCCCTCGACGAACCGCACGTCGGTGACGGTCACAACTCCGGCGGGGGAGTTGCGGCCGGCGGTGACGAAGACGGTGACCTCGGTGGCCTCGGCGCCGGTGTAGACCGTCAGCCGCCGCTGGGCCAACGTTGTTGATTGGCCCGCGCCGGTTTTGTCGAGCTGGGGTCCGTCGATGACACCCCAGACCCCCCACACATCGCTGGGAACAGACCCGCTGGTCCGCATCGTGAGGGCCAGCGTGTATAGCGTTTGTGGCTTCAGGTTGGTGACCCGCTGGGATATTCGAGCATCGGAGGTTGTGGTTGCGGCGAGCCGCACCGCTGCGTCACCGCCGTCGTCGATGCTGGAGACATCCCCGGACAATTGCCATCCGCTCAAGCCGTCGCTAAACGTCGGATTCTGCAACAGATTCGGGCCCGCGGGTGGTTCGGGTTCTGGCGTGGGTGGTTCGGGCTCGGGCTCGGGTTCGGGTGCGGGTGGCTCGGGTTCTGGTTCGGGTGCAGGGGGCTCGGGTGCAGGGGGCTCGGGTGCGGGTGGTTCGGGTTCTGGTTCGGGTGCGGGCGGCTCGGGTTCTGGTTCAGGTGCAGGGGGCTCGGGCGCGGGAGGCTCGGGTTCTGGTTCGGGTGCAGGGGGCTGCGGTGGTGTGGGCACGCCGAGCGCAGTGACGGTGACCGTGCTGGTGGCGGTATGCCCGGGGTCGCCGATCAAGCCGAAGGTCAGATTGTAGAGCAGACCTGAGAGGCCGTGGATATGGAAGCCGCCGTCGTCATCGGAAGCGGTAACGGTGAACGTGTCGGTGTACGCGGTTGCGCCGTCCCAGCCGGCCGGCGGGGTATAGGTGGCCGACTCGCCCGTGATGTTCAGCGTGCCGGAGGCGGTTCCGGTTCCGGTCGCCTTTCCGTCGATGGTGTAGCTGAGGGTGTCGGTGTCGGCATCCTCGGCGCCCAACTCGAACGCCTCGCTGCTTGCCCCGTCCTGGATGTTCACCGACACCGACTGGGGCGCGAAGGTGGGTGAGGCGGCGAAGAAGGTGCGCTGGAACCAATTCCCGATGGCGGTGAATATGGACTCCTGTTCGCTGGCGGCCGTCACCACCTCAGCCGTCGATCCGGGGCCAGGCATCGTCGGCCCGGTGGCTGCCACGCTGACGAGTGCGCTGCTGCCGGTGCTGCTGTTTAGCGGTGTTTGGTCGGCGTCGCGGCGGGTCCAGGCCAGCGCGGCCAGCGGCGGCGGCGAGGGAACCGGAACGCTCGGGACGCCGGGCGGCAGATACGGCGTCAGCGCCACTGCGGAGATCTGAGGGGCAGCGTCGGGTGCGGTTTGGGGAATCTCCGCTGCTTCCGGCGCTGACCCGAATGTGGTGGTGGAAATCGGCAAGGCCAAGGTAGTGGCCGGCTCATCCCCAGTCCCAGCGGCTTCGGGGATCTCGTCGGCCGTGATCGCAGCCACCTGGTCTGTCGACGACGAAGGCGATTCCTGACCGGCGTGGATCCCCTCAACGCCGGTGCTCGACAACACAGGGCCGGGGGCCCGGTCAAGCACGGCTTCGTCACCGTAGCCCGCCCTGCCGTCATCGTCGGGGGTCGCAGCGTTGGAAACAACGTCGGCGATCGTTTCTTCAGCAGCAACTTCGGGCATTACTAGCACTACTGCATCGGCGGCGCCTTCCTCATCGTTGATGAGATCTTCTTCGATGGATTCGTCGGCTATGTCTGGCTCGGCAACCTCGCCGCTGAGCTCGGGCTCATCGTCGGAATCGGGCTCATCGTCGGAATCGGGCTTCGACCCGTCGAAATCGGGCTCAGCGTCGAAATCGGGCTCATCGTAGGAATCCGAAGTCAACTCGGCAGAACCCGCATGGGAATCCGGGTCGGCGTCGGTGGCGGAAGGAGACTCGGGACCGGTGGATGACTCGGGACCGGTGGATACCGTGTCGCTTGTCGAGGAATCGTCGCCCGATGACGATTGAGGGGAAGAATCCGGGGACTTCGACTTCGCGGTATCCGTGCCGGAACCGGGCTCAGCCCAGGCGATTGCGGGAGCAGCGGCCCCGGCTCCGGCGACACCCAGTGCCACCGCCAACGACCCGGCCCAGCCTATGTACCTAGTACCTTCCATCGCGAACCCCTTGGCCCCCGGAGGGCGCATAGATTTCGGGAACAGCTCGTTTGACCACCCTTAGCACGTAGCGACGAGCTTCGCTGGGTATTGACGAGAGATGGAGATGCGGGGCTTGCCGAACTGCGTGCAGTACCTGTCGCTTTCTGTAAGTTAACAGCCCTAGCTGTGAATTCGCTGGACGCCGAATCTACATCCGCGCAGCTAGCTCGGTGCCTTGGCGAATGGCGCGCTTGGCATCCAGTTCAGCGGCAACTGCGGCCCCGCCGATGACGCGCGGGGTGATCCCACGTGCCAGCAGGCCCTCCTCGAGATCGCGTACCGGTTCCTGGCCCGCGCAGATCACCACATTGTCTACTTCGAGCAACCGTGGCCCAGAGTGGTCCGAACCGAAGCTGATATGCAGCCCGCCATCATCGATGCCCTCATAGTTCACCCCGGATAGTTGATGAACTCCCTTGGCCCGCAACGATGCCCGGTGTACCCAACCCGTGGTCTTGCCCAGACTGCGGCCTTGGGCTCCCTTGGTTCGCTGCAGGAGATAGACCTCTCGCGTCGCTGGCGCCGGCACCGGTGTCGTCAAGGCGCCGCGTGCCTCCTGCGGGTCGGCCGCACCCCACTCGGCCTTCCACTCCTTGAGGTTAAGCGTGGGGGAATGGGCGGTGGTCAGAAATTCGCTGACGTCGAAACCGATGCCGCCGGCCCCAACCACCGCGACGGACTTTCCGACGGGCTTGCCGGTGATCGCCTCGGCATAGGACAGCACCATCGGATGGTCGATACCGGGAATGTCGGGCATTCGCGGAGCGACACCAGTAGCCAGCACGACCTCCTCGTAGCTCAGCAACTCGTCGACTTCAGCGCGCGTGCCCAGTCGAGTATCTACTTCGTGTTTGTCGAGCATGCGGGTGAAGTACCGGATGGTCTCGCTGAACTCCTCCTTGCCGGGAATTCTTCGGGCCAAATCGAATTGGCCGCCGATCTCTGATCGGGCCTCGAACAGCGTGACATGATGTCCCCGCTGGGCGGCGGTGACGGCGGTGGCCAAACCGGCGGGTCCGGCGCCGACGACGGCAATGCGTTTGGTGCGTCGGGTCGGACCGAGGGTCAATTTCGTCTCGTGGCCGGCGCGCGGATTGAGCAGGCACGACACCGTCTTGCGTGCGAACGCATGGTCCAGGCAGGCCTGGTTGCACGATATGCAGGTGTTGATCTCGTCGGCGGCGTCGGCGTGCGCCTTGTGTACCCAGTCCGGGTCGGCCAGTAGCGGCCGGGCCATCGAGATCAGGCTGACATCGGTGTCGACGAGGATCTGCTCGGCGGTCTGAGGCATGTTGATCCGGTTGGACGCCATCACGGGAATGTCGACGTACTCGGCGACTGCGTTGCTGATGTCGACAAACGCGCTGTTGGGCACCGAGGTCACGATGGTCGGGACCCGCGCCTCGTGCCAGCCGATGCCGGTATTGATGATCGTCGCCCCGGCTTCTTCGACTTCGGTTGCCAGAGCGACGATCTCGTCCCAGCTTTGGCCATCCTCGACGTAATCGGCCATGGACAGCCGATAGCAGATGATGAAGTCGGGGCCGACTGCCGCGCGGGTGCGACGGACGATCTCGACGGGCATCCGTCGGCGCTTCTCGGGTGTGCCACCCCAGGCGTCGGTGCGCTTGTTGGTTCGTGGCGCGAGAAACTGGTTGAGCAGGTAGCCTTCGCTTCCCATGATCTCGACGCCGTCGTAGCCCGCATCCCGGGCCAAGACTGCGCTGCGGGTGAAGTCGTTGATGGTGCCGTCCACGTCACGCAGTGGGCGTGGCCGAAAGGGGTTGTTGCGGGCCTTGATGGACGAGGCGCTGACCGAGAGTGGGTGGTAGGCATAGCGTCCTGCATGCAGAATCTGCAGCAGTATCTTGCCGTCGGCGTCATGGACTGCGCCGGTGATCCTTCGGTGTCTGCGGGCGTCCGAGCCCGAGGTCATCTGGGCCGCGAAAGGTAGCAGCCAACCCGTGCGATTGGGCGCATAACCGCCGGTGATGATCAGTCCCACTCCGCCACGGGCGCGCTCGGCGAAGTATTCGGCGAGGCGGTCGGTGTCACGCGCACGGTCTTCGAGGCCGGTGTGCATCGACCCCATCACGACCCGGTTGCGTAGCGTAGTGAAGCCAAGGTCTAACGGAGACAACAGGTTCGGGTAGGGCAAGCCATTGCTCTGTAGGCCGTTGCCCTGTAAGCCGTTGCTCTGTAGGCCGTGGTTCTGTGGTCCGTGGTTCATGCTCGTCCTCCCAAACTTGCCGCGACCTCGTCGAGCCATTCGACGGCGCTCTCCTCGGCCCGGATGCCACCTCGCAGCACGAGGTACTGGTGTAGGTCGGCGCCGGTGATGGTTCCCGGATCCGGGAACTGACTCTTCTCGAATCCTCGGTAGAGATCCAGCAGCTCGGCACGCTCGGCGAGCAGTGAAACGACCTGCGCTCGCAGCGCGTCGATGTCGCCGTGGGAGGCACCACGAATTTTGACGGCGAGATCGCGCGTTCGCCGATCGGCCACTGTGCCATTCCGGCCGCTTCGCCCCGCCAGGGGAGCTGCGATCCAGCGCGCAAGTTCGGCGCGACCGTCCGCGGAGACCGAGTAAACCTTTTTGTCTGGTCGGCCGTGTTGGGTCACCGCGGTGCATTGCACCCAGTGGTCCGCCTCCATGGTGCGCAACGTTCGGTAAATCTGCTGGTGGGTGGCGGCCCAGAAATAACCGATCGATCGATCGAAGCGCCGGGCCAGTTCATACCCGGAACCCGACTGCTCGCAGAGCGACACCAGGATCGCGTGCGGTAGGGCCATGGGCGCAGCGTAGGTATCAATAGGGCCTTATGCAACTAGTTGCAGTGCACTTGGGAGCATAGCCAATTTTTGCTAGGCAGCTTGTATGTGCAACGTTTAGTATCAGTAACCATGTAAGACCCCGCACTGGGGAGACACAGAACTTAGGGCACACTGAGACGGGCGCCCACCGACCGGCAGGGATACTTGCTGGGGCCGGTCGCCGTCCCCAGCTGAGACCTGCCTAGAGAACAGCCCCACCCTAGGTAGTTCGAGAGGACTTGAGGAGAAGTTTAGTGACGTACACGATCGCCGAACCTTGCGTCGACGTCAAAGACAAGGCATGCATTGAAGAGTGTCCTGTCGACTGCATCTACGAGGGCGCACGCATGCTGTACATCCATCCGGACGAGTGCGTCGACTGCGGCGCCTGTGAGCCGGTGTGCCCGGTCGAGGCAATCTATTACGAAGACGACGTTCCAGATCAGTGGGATGCATACACGCAGATCAACGCCGACTTCTTCGCCGAACTGGGGTCGCCCGGCGGTGCGTCGAAGGTCGGCCAGACCGACAACGATCCGCAGGTTGTCAAAGACTTGCCGCCGCAGGGTGAGGACTGAGGGCCACGGCGCAGCCATCTGACCGCCAGAAATTGCCTGAGGTCACCCTTCGGCCGCCGGCGGCCGGACCTGTGTCCGGGTCGCTTCCGGTATTCCCGTGGGACACCCTGTCGGAAGCAACCGCAGCAGCCCGCGAACACCCCGACGGCATCGTGGACCTGTCGGTCGGTACCCCCGTGGACGACGTCGCCCCGGTGATTCGCGCCGCGCTCGCGGCCGCCAGCGCCGCGCCCGGATATCCGACCACCGCCGGCACTCCGGCGTTGCGGGAGTCGGTCGTCGATGCGCTGCTGCGCAGATACGGGATCACTGGGCTGAGGCCCAGCGCGGTCCTTCCGGTGATCGGTACCAAGGAGTTCATCGCCTGGCTGCCGACGCTGCTCGGCTTGAGCGGCGCCGACACGGTCGTCGTGCCAGAGCTCGCGTACCCCACCTACGAAGTGGGTGCCCTGCTCACCGGAGCCGGGGTGCTGCGGGCTGACTCGTTGACGCAACTGGGCCCCACGACTCCACGATTGCTCTACCTGAACTCGCCGAGCAATCCGACCGGGAAGGTGCTCGGTATCGACCACCTGCGCAAGGTCGTGGCATGGGCCCGGGAGCGCGGGGTGCTCGTTGCCTCCGACGAGTGCTACCTCGGGCTGGGCTGGGATCAGGCGCCGGTGTCGGTGCTGCACCCGCAGGTCTGCGGCGGTGACCATACCGGACTGCTGGCCATGCACTCTTTGTCGAAGACGTCGTCATTGGCCGGCTACCGTGCGGGTTTCGTCGCCGGTGACCCCGGCGTCGTGGCCGAACTCCTAGCGGTGCGCAAGCACGCAGGCATGATGATGCCCACCCCGGTGCAGGCAGCGATGGCCGCGGCGCTCGACGACGACGCGCACGAACAGGCCCAGCGAGAGCGCTACGCGCACCGCCGCGATGTCCTGCTGGCGGCGTTGCGATCCGCCGATTTCACCGTCGATCACTCCGAGGCGGGGCTCTACCTGTGGGCTACGCGCGGCGAGCCGTGCCGCGACACCGTCACGTGGTTGTCGCAGCGCGGCATCCTCGTCGCGCCAGGGGAGTTCTACGGTCCCCGGGGAGCACGGCATGTCCGGGTGGCTTTGACAGCTACCGACGAACGCATTGCCGCGGCAGCGCGGCGGTTGGCGGATACCGCGCGCTGAAGAAGCTCGGCGGGTGTCGCGCGCGACCCGCTTCAACGTTCTGCGGCGCGCAACCCGAGCGCGAGCACCAGACGTTCTTCGGGGTCATCGAGCGAAGTCATGAGTAGCTTCTCGATGCGGCGGATGCGATAGCGCACAGTGTTGGGGTGGACGTGCAGCCGTCGCGCCGTTCCCGCAATATCGCCGAACCCGTCCAGGTAGGCCCGCAGTGTGTCGGCCAGCATCGGATCTTTCTCGCAGAGTTCGCGCACCCGAGGGTCCACCAGACGGGCTTCGGCCGCGATGAGTGAGACGATCCCGTCGAGGAGCACCGTCGTGCGTGCCTCGTCCAGAGACGTGATCTGACCGATGGCAGCCGGGTGACGTTCGGCGCTGTCGAACACGCGGTCCACCTCGTTACGCACCGCCGCCGCGCCGGCCAGCCCGGTCATGGGCGCGGCTGTCACGGCGCGGACGTCGAGACCCAGTTCGCGGTGCAGCGCGGCGACGACCCCGCGGGTCCACGACGTGACCGTCGTGGCCGCCGTGATCTTCGGGAGCAGCACATAGACTCGATCACCAACGGAAGCGACCTGGGAGTCGACGCGAAAGGCGCTGGCATTCAACGCGATCACATCGGAAGGTACTGCCGCGCCCACTCCTCGGAAGCCCACCAGGGCGGCGCGGGCGTTGGCGGGGATGCCGAGCTCGCGCGCGAGCACTCCGACGTCGGTGGCGTCCCGGCCCGTCATTCCGAGCAGCTGCTGTACCCGAGCCGCGTGCTGGGAAGGTGCGGCCGCCAGGCGTGACATGATCCGGGCCGCCAAGACGGCGCCGCCCCGCAGGATCTCCCTGGAGTCCCCGGCCAGCGGTGTCGACCCCTGCTGGAGCCAGATGGTTCCGGTGAAGGTCGGTCTTCGGCGCGCATC
Source organism: Actinomycetes bacterium (assembly GCA_022601275.1). Classification (GTDB taxonomy): domain Bacteria; phylum Actinomycetota; class Actinomycetes; order Mycobacteriales; family Mycobacteriaceae; genus Mycobacterium. The sequence goes on along the minus strand of JAHZIT010000141.1, from coordinate 6,277 downwards.
GTTTGGGGGGAGGTGCACACCGACCGCAAGGCGGGGTCGGAGCCCCAGTTCGGGACGTTCGTCCACGCTGACCACCTCCGAGCCGGAGCGCAGCGCGTCGAAGATGCCCCACTGCCCGATCCACTCGAGATGCTCGGGCGGTCCGGCGCGGCCGAGAATGGTCAGGCGGCGCAGCTCGTCGGCTTCCTCGCTGGAGGCCGAGTAGGCCAGCATGCGGCTGTCGGCGTCCTCTATACAGATCATGCCGCGGGTGCGATCGGCGATCGACTGTGCCAGGCCGAACAGGTCGGTGCCCGAGTCGCGGAGCGGATCGCTGCGATCGCCATGGTGCTCAAGCGCGTAGTTGACCAAGCGGTACAGGTGTTCCCAGCGGGCCCGGGGTTCGACGCCGATGACTGCCGTGCCCTGGGCGACCGCACGGGCCACCACCGTGGGGCCGGGGTCCTTGACGAAGATCGCCGCCGGTGGTGCGGCGTGCTGTTCAAGCCAGCCGGCGGCTTCCGCGTCGGACACCCCGAGCAGGAAGAACAGATCGGCCGAGCCGGGCCCGACCGCGGGCCCTAGCCTCACGTCATCGGCGTCGACCAGCGCCACCGAGCTCACCGGCATGTCCAGTCCGCGCGGTGCCTCAACCAGCGTGACCATCGTGCGGTCCAACGCCAGCAGTAACTGCCCCAGCCCCAGGCCGAGTTCGGGGCCACCCGGCAGCACAGCCACCACTGCTCTCCTTTGTTCGATCCGACCATCAAGTGTGTCAGAGCTTGTCCGATCGGCCATCGGATAACGCGCGGAAAACGGGCATCCTTGCTGCATGGACTCGATCGTTGCGATTACTCAGGTACCGGTGCCCCACAACGAGCCGGTTCACGAATACGCCCCGGGTTCCTCAGAGCGCAGCAGACTCGCCGGTGCGCTGACCAGCCTTGCGAGCGACCCCATCGAGCTGCCGCACGTCATCGGCGGCAAGCACCGGATGGGCGCCGGCGCCCACGTCGACGTCGTTCAACCACACCGGCATGCGGCGCGGCTGGGCACCTTCACCAACGCCGACCACTCGGACGCCCGGTCCGCGGTCGAGGCCGCCATCACGGCCAAGAAGGACTGGGAAGCGCTCCCGTTCGACGAACGTGCAGCGGTGTTCCTGAGAGCCGCCGACCTGCTGGCCGGACCCTGGCGGGAGAAGATCGCGGCGGCGACCATGCTGGGCCAGTCCAAGACCCCCTATCAGGCCGAGATCGACTCGCCGTGCGAGCTCATCGACTTCTGGCGTTTCAACGTCGCGTTCGCTCGCAACGTCCTGGCCGAGCAGCCGGTCAGCTCGCCCGGCGTATGGAACCGCACCGACTACCGGCCGTTGGAAGGCTTCGTCTACGCGATCACGCCCTTCAATTTCACCGCCATCGCCGGCAATCTGCCCACCGCCCCCGCGCTGATGGGCAACACGGTGGTGTGGAAGCCTTCGCCCACCCAGACCTTTGCTGCCTACCTGACCATGCAGTTGCTCGAGGCAGCCGGGCTACCCGCGGGTGTGATCAACCTGCTCACCGGCGACGGGCAAGCGGTTTCGGATGTCGTTCTCGCCGACCGCCGAATGGCCGGCATCCACTTCACCGGCTCGACGGCGACCTTTCAGCATCTGTGGCGCGAGGTGGGCACCCACATCGATCGTTATGACACCTACCCGCGGCTGGTTGGTGAGACCGGCGGTAAGGACTTTGTGGTGGCTCACCCCTCAGCGCGCCCAGAGGTGTTGCGCACAGCTCTGATTCGGGGTGCGTTCGACTATCAGGGGCAGAAATGTTCGGCCGCGTCGCGGGCTTTCGTTGCGCGTTCGGTGTGGCAGCAGATGGGCGACGACTTCCTCGGAGCCACGCGGGAACTGCGCTACGGTGACGTCACCGATTTCGCCAATTTCGGGGGAGCGTTGATCGACGAGCGGTCGTTCGCCAAGAATGTCGCGGCCATCGAAAGAGCAAAGAGCGCAGCTAACGTGACGATCGCGGTCGGCGGCGAATACGACGACAGTGAAGGCTATTTCGTCAGACCAACGGTGCTGCTGTCCGACGATCCAGCCGACGAGGCGTTCTCTACCGAGTATTTCGGCCCCATCCTGTCACTGCACGTCTACCCGGACGAGGACTATGGACGGATTCTTGACGTCGTCGATTCTGGCTCGCGCTATGCCTTGACCGGTGCCGTGATCGGCGACGATCGCGTAGCGGTGCTGCAGGCCGAGCGACGCCTGCGCCACGCAGCAGGCAACTTCTACGTCAACGACAAGCCCAGTGGCGCGGTGGTTGGCCAGCAGCCATTCGGAGGGGCACGGGCCTCGGGTACCAACGACAAGGCCGGGTCTGCGCTGAACTTGCTGCGCTGGACCTCGGCCCGCTCGATCAAGGAGACTTTCGTGCCCCCCACCGAGTACTACTATCCCCACATGGAGTTGTGAGCCATGGGCATCTTCAAGCGCTTCGCCCGGCCCGCAATCCTCGCCGCAGGTCGACGGGACGGTCTGCGACGGTTGGCCGAGCGGTGGCCGGTCACCCGCAAGGTCGTGAAACGGTTTGTCCCCGGAGAGGGCATTGCCGATGCAATGAGTTCGGTTGAGCCGCTGCGGGATTCCCGGCGGCTGGTGTCGATCGACTATCTCGGCGAGGATGTCACCGACGCTGATGCCGCGGAAGTCACCGTGGATGCCTATCTACGGATCCTGGAAGCCTTTTCAGCCCGGGGCGAAACGGCGGCCGCGGTACGGCCGCTGGAGGTTTCGCTCAAGTTGTCCGCGCTGGGGCAGGCGCTGCCGCGGGACGGAGAGAAGATCGCTCTGGAGAACGCGCGCGCGATCTGCGAACGCGCCCAGCGCGCCGGTGTGTGGGTGACCATCGATGCTGAAGACCATACGACGACTGACTCGACTCTGGCGATCGTTCGCGAGCTGCGCACCGACTTCGCCTGGGTTGGAACGGTACTGCAGGCCTACCTCCAACGCACCTACGCCGACTGTGCCGAGTTCGCCGCTTCCGGCGCGCGGATCCGGCTGTGCAAGGGGGCTTACGACGAACCGGCGTCGGTGGCCTACCGGGACCGCGACGACATCACTGACTCCTATCTTCGGTGCCTAGGGGTGCTCATGAGGGGCAGCGGGTATCCGATGGTGGCCTCACATGACCCCGAGATCCTCGCTGCCGTGCCCGCGCTGGTCCGCGAGAATAGCCGCGGCATAAACGATTTCGAATACCAGATGCTCTACGGCATTCGTGACGGCGAACAGCGTCGATTGGCCGACGAGGGCAATCACCTACGCGTCTATGTACCGTTCGGCACCCAGTGGTACGGCTACTTCGTCAGGCGACTCGCCGAGCGGCCGGCGAACTTCACCTTCTTCCTACGGGCCCTGGCCGAACGTCAACGCTTACCGTCCGCGCGTTGATCCTGCGCTGAGGGCGAGCTCTACTCGACCCATCTCCGCCGTGGGTGCAGGCTGAATGGGTGGGGGCACTGGCAAGGCACGCTTCAGGCCGGGTATGCCGCGACCGGCATAACAATGTTGCCCTTGCATACACCCTCGAGGATCTCGGTACGCCAAGTCCCGAACATCGATCCATCCAGCGTTGGCGAATAGAACACGAGAGAGCGCGCGGCCGCGAACTCGGTGGGCACGTCGCTACCCCGGAAACACTCCCACTGCCAGTTGTAGTTGAACACCCACTGCTGTCCGTCCCACGTGTAGCGGCTCGGCTGGGGGACGGTCGGGTTGCTTGGCGCCGGGCCGCCCGAAGCCGTGGCCACGCAGGTGCTGGTACAAGAGGTGGTGAATGTGTACTGACCGCTGAAGTCGGCTTCCGGCTGACGGGCGGCGATACTGGTGCCGATCTTTTGCGACGCGAAGGTCACCATGGTGTAGGGACCGCTCCATTTCAGGGGCGTTGCCTGTGCCGTCGCCTGGGTGCAAGCGCATGCGGCGGCGACCAGAGTCGCGGATGCGATTGCGCTGCAAGCCCGTCGGGCAGACATGATTTCCTCACAACTGGTCTGAGTGTGGCAATTGCAACCTAATCGCCCGTGCGGTCCGCGCGCCCGATCGACACGGCGGGTTGGGAAACGGTTTGACTACGGGTTGGTATCGAAGGGTTGGTATCGAAGGGTTGGTATCGACGGCGCGGAGCGCATGACCTTCCTGCGAAACGCAGCCCGCTATTGGCGTTCGGAGAGCTCCATGAGGGCCCAGGCTGCGATCGTCTGGGCGTCGGTGATGATGCCGCCGCGGATCATCTGCTCGACCTCGGCGCGGGTGAACCATGCGCTGCGCATGTCCTGTTCCTCGTGTTCGCGCTCGTGGGGGCCTTCGGTGACATCCATTGCGAGGAATACCCGGCCGCGCTGGCTGCTCATTCCGGGTGCGACGTCGAGCAGCCCAAGTTCAGTCATCGTTTCGGCGCGCAGCCCCGTCTCCTCCCGCAGTTCACGTGCAGCGAGCTCGGCGGGGTCGATGTCGGGCTGACCCGGCACGGTGCCTTGCGGGAACTCCCAGCGCCGGAGGCCCAGTGGGTAGCGGAACTGTTCGACCAAGTGGAAGCGGTCGGAGCCAGTGCCGGAGTCTCGGGGGATAACCAGCGCGTATGTCGGCTTGTCGACCACCGCGTAGATTCCGGCGCTGCCGTCGGGCCTGCGGATATCGTCCTCACGGATCGTCAACCAGTTGTTCCGGTACAACTCACGCGACCTGACGGTCCGGATGGAATCCATCGGCTCAGTATGCGGGGAGTAGCCTCAGATTTCGTGCTCCTGGACTCCCTGAACCCCGCCGAAGGCGTCGACGCTGATGACGTGGTGCGCATCGACGGAATCTCGCTGAGTCGGAGTGATGTGCTGGGGGCTGCGACGGCGGTAGCCGAACGCGTCGGCAACGCCGCCCGGGTAGCCGTACTGACCAGGCCCACGCCTGTGACCGCTCTCGCCATCGTGGGCTGCCTGATCGCCGGGGTGCCTGTGGTTCCGGTGCCCGCCGACGTCGGCTCGGCCGAGCGCCGGCACATCCTCACCGATTCTGGTGCGCAGGCGTGGCTGGGTGAAAAACCATCGGAGATCGACGGGCTGGAAGATCTGCCGCACATTCCGGTACGGCTGCACGCCCGCTCGTGGCATCGCTATCCGGAACCCTCGCCGGACGCCACGGCGCTGATCATCTACACGTCTGGCACTACCGGGTTGCCCAAGGGTGTGGTGGTGAGCCGTCGGGCGATCGCCGCCGATATCGACATGTTGGCCGAGGCCTGGCAGTGGACGTCTGAGGACACCTTGGTGCACGGGTTGCCGCTGTACCACGTGCACGGTCTCGTGCTGGGCTTGCTGGGATCGCTGCGTATCGGGAATCGTTTCGTGCACACCGGGAAACCCAGTCCTGCGGCATACGCTCGAGCGGTTTCCGAGACCGGCGGATCGTTGGTGTTCGGGGTTCCGACGGTGTGGTCGCGGATCGTCGACGACGGCGATGCGGCCCGGGCGCTGGCTGGGGCGCGACTGCTCGTGTCGGGCAGCGCGCCGCTGCCTGTTCCGGTTTTCGACGGGCTTGTGGCGCTGAGCGGGCACCAGCCCGTCGAGCGCTACGGCAGCACCGAATCGCTCATCACCCTGAGTACCCTGGCCGCCGGTGAGCGCCGGCCGGGCTGGGTGGGGCTACCGCTCCGCGGTGTACGGACGCGGTTGGTCTCCGAGAGCGGCGATGAGGTGAATCACGACGGCGACAGCATCGGGCAGCTTCATGTTCAGAGCCCGACGATGTTCGACGGATACCTCAACCGTGCTGATGCCACCGCCGAGGTACTGGGGACAGACGGCTGGTACCGCACCGGAGATGTGGCTGTCATCGACCATGACGGGATGCACCGGATCGTGGGTCGCGAATCGGTCGACCTGATCAAGACCGGAGGCTTCCGGGTGGGTGCGGGTGAAATCGAAACTGCTCTTTTGGGCCACTCGGGTGTGCGGGAGGCGGCGGTGATCGGTGCGCCCGATCTTGATCTGGGCCAGCGCATCGTCGCCTTCGTAGTCGGTGATGTATCGCCGGAGGAGCTGATCGAGTACGTGGCGCAACAACTCTCGGTGCATAAGCGCCCACGCGCAGTCCGGCTGGTCGACCGTCTGCCTCGCAACGCGATGGGCAAGGTGCTCAAGAAGGAACTAGTGCAATGGGTTTAACTTCTCCGCGAGCGCGCGTGTCTGCACGTCAACACGCCGCGCAGCGTGTGCATTTGCGCCCGCTCGGGGGCCGTGAGCG
>JAHZIT010000140.1 GCA_022601275.1 Actinomycetes bacterium | reverse complement strand
GTTGCGGTGTAGGGGCGTGGGAATGCGTGCCCCACCAGTGGGTTCCGCCGTCGTCTAGCTTCGACCCCCCGGTAGCTTCTGCCCGGATAACTTCCGCGGCGCCTGAATGTTGCCCTTCTCGGGACCGGGCCGTTGCCGGACGCCGCACAGTCCTTGACACGACTCCGCACGGGAGCACATCGCCGAGAAATCGATGTCGACTGATGTTTCAACTTTTCCCCACCTAGCCGAGAGAATCTCATGTCTGACAACAGAATCCGGACTACCGTCGGCGCTGCCCTGGCCGCTGCGACGCTGATCAGTTCCGGTTGCACCTCATCAACAGGGCATCAAGAAGAGTCGATGGCCTCCACCGTGACGATCAAGGACCAGTGGGCCAGCTCGGCCGACATGGAAATGGCCGCGGTATTCGGCACGCTCACCAACACCGGACATCACGAAGCTCGCATCGTGGCCGGCGAATCACCGATGGCGGGTCGCGTCGAGATCCACGAAGTCACGCCCAACGCCACCGGGACCAACGTGATGCAGCCCAAGGAAGGCGGGATCGCCTTGCCCGCCGACGGCACGCATGACCTCGTTCCCGGCGGCGATCACATCATGCTCATGGACCTCACGGAGCCGCTGAAGCCCGGGGCAGACGTCGATTTCACGGTGATCTTCGAGGATGGCTCCACCCTGCCGGCCACTGCGCAAATCCGCGATTTCGCGGGCGCGGGCGAGGATTACCAGCCGAACACGGAAATGCCTGCCGGGGCGCCGCACCACGATCATGGCTGACGATTCGCAGCGCCGCGGAATCACGGTCAAACGGCGGCGCCTACTCACCGGTGGAGCCGCCGCCCTGGCCGCAGGCGCTGCGATCAGCCAGTGCGGTGCCGGCCAGTCCGCCGGTTCGGCAAGTGAATCACGCAGTACTACAGAACCATTCCACGGTGCACACCAGGCCGGCATCGTCACGCCGCCGCAATCCCACGCGCTGTTCGTGGCGATGGATCTCAAGCCGCTGCCCGATCGCAGTCCACGCGACATCCTCGCGGCAATCCTCAAGCTGTGGACCTCCGATGCGTCGCGGCTCACTCAGGGCCGGCCCGCCCTCGCCGACACCGAACCTGAACTTGCCTTGCATCCAGCACGGCTCACAGTCACTGTCGGGCTGGGATCGACTCTTTTCGAACGCATCGGGCTGACGCAGCTGAGACCGCCGACTGCCGCTGAGCAACCGACGTTCTCGACAGACCGGCTCGACCCCAAGTGGTGCGGCGGCGATCTTCTGCTGCAGATCTGCGCCGACGATCCCGTCGTGGTCTCACACGCCAGTCGCGTTCTCCTCAAGAACGTGCGCAGCATGGCTCGACAACGCTGGCGGCAGTCAGGTTTTCGGCATCCGAGCGGATCTGATCGCTCCGGTGGCAGCATGCGCAATCTGATGGGTCAGGTCGACGGGACGGTCAACCCGCACGATGCGGCAGCGTTTGACAGCCAGGTCTGGGATGACGGCTCCGCGCAGGGATGGTTCGCCGGCGGCACCGTCCTGGTTCTGCGGCGCATCCGTGCGGAAATGGACACCTGGGACGAACTCGACCGTACGAGTAAGGAGTTGACCATGGGTCGGCGGCTCGACAACGGCGCCCCGCTGACCGGCGAACGTGAAACCGACGAACCTGACTTCACCGCCCGCCGCAACGGCATCCCGGTGATCCCGCCCAACTCGCACATAGCATTAGCCCGGCACCACCATGCCGGAGAGCAATTCCTGCGCAGGCCGTACAACTACGACGACCCTCCCGCGGGCGACCAAACCACGGACAGCGGACTGATTTTCGCGGCCTACCAACAGGACCCGCGACGACAGTTCGTCCCGGTGCAGCGCCGACTCGCCGAAGCCGATGCCCTCAATCCCTGGGTGACGACCATCGGCTCGGCGACGTTCGCGATACTGCCCGGCACCGCGGAGGACGGATACCTGGGAGAATCGCTGCTCGCATAGGACGCGCCACCGGCTCACCGAAGAGCACCTGCCGGGACCTCCGCGTCGCCGTCATCACTGATGTGGCCGACGGGAACTGGGCCGCCCACCTCTGCTGCCTGGGCGTTGCCACCACGGCGTCGCCGACGCGTGAGCAACGCCTCCACTGCCAGAACCGCGAGAAGCTATACGCCGAACACCGGATAGATCACCCCGAGCGTCACTGCGATCACGACCACCACGATCTTCGCGCGCTTCGGGGTCTGGGCGCGGGTCGCCTCGCTGACGGGCCCAGGCAATCCGGTACCGCCGGCGGGCCGCCGCTTCCACCACATCAACAGCGCCGTCGAAACCATCGTCAACAAACCGAGGCAGGCGATGGTGGCCATGATGCGCGTGAGCACACCGAATTGATTGCCCATGTGCGTGGCGATGCCGAAACTCGTGGCCTTCGACAGCGCGCCGTCCTGGGCGGCCGTCGCATTGGCGACGGTTTCCCCGGTGAACTGGTTGACGTAGAGCGTGCGCTGCTCGGACAGTCTCTGGGGCCACGCATTGACCACCGCGTAGCTGCCGTAGACCGTTTCGCCGTCCTCGGTGGAGTCCGACGGCGGAATGATCGCGTAGCCCGGCACCATCTGCTCGTCTTTGGCGATCCGGTCGATGTCGTCCAAAGACAGCCGGGCTGCGATCGAACCACCGGGGGCGGAGGCATACATCGGGTCATCGACGGCCGCCCAGGCGATGCGGCGACCGAGACGATCGTAGTCACCCATCGTCGCCGGAGTCGACGGCGCCTCGACGCCCACCGACGGTGCGACCGTTGAGGAGAACGCCCGCCAATTCTCCCCCCAGTATCGCGACCATGTGAGTCCGGACAGGATGTAACCGATGAGGATCACCGCGATCACCACACCGGTCAGCGCGTGCAGATCGCGCCAACGAATGCGGCCGCCCCTGCTCCAGCGAACCTTCAACAGCGGTTTGGCACTTTTTCCAGTCGTCGAAATTCCAGTCGTCGAAGTTCCAGTCGTGCTCATTAATTCCCTTCACGTCAGGGGATCGCGCTGCCGGGTCAGCTCAGCGTATACATGCCATGAGCCGTCCGGCGCGGGTGTGGAATGCAAGGTGG
>JAHZIT010000015.1 GCA_022601275.1 Actinomycetes bacterium | reverse complement strand
GGCTCACGGGCTGCCCTTGGCGTCGGGGATCGATACTCCGGCCATCGTACGTAGCGCTTACTCGCCCACGCGGCCGGGTGACCACAACGCCAACAATCGGTTACCAGAGGCTACGAGTCACCGAATGCGTTGTTTGGAGGGTCGGCGGGCTGGGTTTCGGAGGGCTGGGCCTCGGAGGGGTGAGTGTCGGAGTTCTGGGCTTGCGCCTGAGCCGCCGCGGCGGCGGCCGCCGCCGCGCTGTCGGGACGCTTCCGCGCCACCCAGCCTTCGATGTTGCGTTGCGAACCTGCGGACACCGCCAGAGCGCCGGGGGGTACGTCTGCGCGGATCACCGCTCCTGCGCCGGTGTAGGCGCCGTCGCCGATGGTCACCGGCGCCACGAACAGGCTATCCGAACCGGTGCGCACATGAGAACCAATTGTTGTGCGCCGCTTGGTTTCTCCGTCGTAGTTGACGAAGACGCTGGATGCGCCGATATTGCTGTGCTCGCCGATGTCGGCGTCGCCGACGTAGGTCAGATGCGGCACCTTGGTGCCGTCGCCGATCGACGCGTTCTTCGCCTCGACGAACGCCCCCAGCTTGGCGGCGGCCCCCAGCACAGTGCCGGGGCGCAGATAAGTGAAGGGGCCCACGACGGCGTCATTGCCGATTGCCGAGGACGAGCCGTGGACGCGAACTATCTCGGCCCGGTCTCCGACGGTGACGTCGGTCAAGGTGGTGTCGGGTCCGATCTGGCAGTGCGCGCCGATGCCCGTGGAGCCCAGTAGCTGGGTGCCCGGGCGCACGACGGTGTCGCGGCCGATGGAAACGCCGATGTCGATCCAGGTGGACGCGGGGTCCACGATTGTCGCGCCCGCGCGCTGATGCGCAGCGACGATGCGGCGGTTCAGCTCCCCGCCCAGTTCGGCCAGTTGAACGCGGTCGTTGACGCCGGCGACCAGCGCGGTGTCCCCGACGTGCCGTCCCCGCACGCTCTGCCCGTCGGTTCGCAGGATCGAGACGACGTCGGTCAGGTAGAGCTCATGCTGCGCGTTGTCGGAGCGCAGCCTGCTCAGCGCCGAGCGCAGCGCCTCGGCGTCGAATGCGTAGACACCAGCGTTGACTTCGGTGATAGCTTGTTCTGCCGGGCTGGCGTCGGCCTGTTCGACGATCCCCAGAAGGTCCCCACTCGAGCTGCGTAACACGCGTCCGTAGCCGGTTGGGTCGGCCAACGTGGTGGTCAGCACGGTCGCTGCCGCCGACTCGGAAATGTGGGTGGAGATCAGGTCGGCCAGCGTGTCGGTATCCAACAGCGGGACGTCGCCCGAGGTCACGACAACGACGCCGGTGAAGTCGTGCGGCAGAGCCGACAGCCCGCACCCCGCGGCGTGTCCAGTGCCCTGTTGCTGCTCCTGCACGGCGATCTCGACCGGATGGTCCAGGTCGCTGGCGACCTCCAGTGCCGCGGGTGCCACCCGCTCGCGGTCCTGTCCGACCACCACCACCAGGTGTCGCGGCGCCAGCTTCGCCGCCGCGTGCAGGCAGTGTGACAGCATGCTGCGGCCCGCCAGAGTATGTAGAACCTTGGGGGTGTCGGACTTCATCCGGGTCCCGGCACCCGCCGCCAGAATCAGGACCGCGGCTTCACGCATAGATGTCCTTCCCGCGCGAGCACGAGCAGTCGGCACGCCTCGCTCGCTCCGTCGCCAGGACTCGAACCTGAACTTTCTGAACCAAAATCAGAGGTGCTGCCGATTACACCACGACGGACTGATCACCCGAAGACTCTAGTCGAAGCATCTAGGCTGAAAAGCGTGGCAGCGCCCGATAAGGAAATGCGTGCACCGCGCGCGAGGATGACCGGCAGCGAACGCCGCCAGCAGTTGGTCGAGGTCGCCAAGTCGCTGTTCGCCGAGCGCGGCTTCGACGGCACGTCGATCGAGGAGATCGCGCTGCGCGCCAACGTGTCCAAGCCCGTGGTCTATGAACACTTCGGCGGCAAGGAAGGGCTTTACGCTGTCGTCGTAGACCGGGAAATGTCCGCCCTGCTGGACGGGATAACGGCGTCGCTGACCAAGAATCGGTCCCGGGTGCGTATCGAGCGGGTCGCGCTGGCGCTGCTGACCTACGTCGAGGAGCGCACCGACGGCTTCCGCATCCTCATCCGGGATTCCCCGGCGAGCATCACCTCGGGTACCTATTCGACTCTGCTCAACGACGCGGTGAGCCAGGTGGCTTCGATCCTGGCGGGAGACTTCTCCCGCCGCGGGCTGGATCCCGACCTGGCGCCGCTGTACGCCCAAGCCCTTGTCGGCTCGGTATCGATGGCCGCGCAGTGGTGGCTTGACGTGCGGGAGCCCAAGAAAGAAGTCGTGGCGGCCCATCTGGTCAACCTGTGCTGGAACGGGCTCACACACCTGGAATCCGACCCGATACTGCACCAGGAGTAACGGAGCGGAATTCGGCGAGGGCGTTCCATCGGGCTCAGTGCCACCGCGGCGACCACTCGGGCAGGTGCCTACGATAGAGCCCACCATGACCGCAGCGGGGACCATCGACGTCCACACCCCGATCGCGGGCCTCATCGACTTGGCGCTGCGAGACCCCTCCCTGCAGGAGGTGGCGCGTCGTGCGGCCGATCGGCCCGCCGATCTCAACCTCGTCGGCCCGGCCGGCGCACGTGTCTATGTGGCTTTCGCGCTCGCGCAGTCCGGCCCGCTGCTGGTGGTCACCGCGACCGGGCGGGAAGCCGACGACCTGACCGCCGAGTTGCAGGGGGCGCTCGGTGACGCGGTCGCGCTGTTCCCGTCCTGGGAAACGTTGCCGCACGAGCGACTCTCACCAGGTGTGGACACGGTCGGCGCGCGGTTGATGCTGCTGCGCCGCCTCTCCCACCCCGACGACGAGCGGCTGGGCCGTCCGCTGCGGATCGTGGTGACCACCGCCCGGTCCCTGCTGCAGCCGTTGACCTATCGCCCGGGCGCGGACGCGGGAGAGTTTGCGCCGGTCACCCTGACCGTTGGCGCCGACGCCGAGTTTGACGCGGTCGTGGCGCGGCTCGTCGACCTCGCCTATACCCGAGTCGACATGGTCGGCAAGCGTGGCGAGTTCGCCGTCCGCGGGGGCATTCTCGACATCTTTCCGCCGACATCCGAGCACCCGGTGCGGATCGAGTTCTGGGGTGACGAGGTCTCCGAAATGCGGATGTTCTCCGTCGCCGACCAACGGTCCATCCCGGAGATCGACATCGACCACGTGATCGCGGTGCCCTGCCGCGAGATGCTGCTCACCCCCGAGGTGAGAGGTCGTGCAGCTCTACTTTCTGCTGAGCATCCCGTCGTGGAGAACAGCGTGCCGGGAAGCGTGCCCGAGATGCTGGCCAAGCTGGCCGAGGGCATTCCGGTGGACGGGATGGAGGCGCTATTGCCCCTTCTCAAGCCAGACGAGTTGGCGACCCTGCCCGATCACCTGCCCGACGGCACCCCGCTGTTGATCTGCGATCCGGAGAAGGTGCGGACCCGCGCGGCCGACCTGATCAAGACCGGGCGCGAGTTCCTTGAAGCGTCCTGGTCGACCGCTGCGATGGGCGGTGGGGCGCCCATCGACATCGAGGCGATGGGCGCATCCGGATTCGTCGGCTTCGATGCTGCGCGCGACACCGCGTGCCGCGCGGGGCATCCTTGGTGGACGTTGAGTCAGCTCGACGACGGCTCAACCCCGGCGCTGGGTATTCGGCCCGCACCCTCGGCGCGGTCCACAAGGCCCAAGTCGAGCTTTCCGGCAGAGATCTTTGCCATGCTGCGCGCCCACGTCGCGACCGGAGGATACGGAGTCGTCGTCACCCCGGGCAGCGGCACAGCGATGCGCATCGTCGAGCAAATGAGCGAAGTAGACACTCCCGCAACGATGTTGGAGCCTGGGGCGGCGCCCCGCGAGGGCGTGGTGGGCGTTCTCAAGGGTCCTCTGCACGACGGTGTGGTGATCCCCGGCGCCAACCTCGTCGTGATCACCGAGGCCGACCTGACGGGCAACCGGGCCGCCGCGATCGAAGGCAGGAAGCTGGCGGCCAAGCGCCGAAACGTCGTGGACCCGCTGGCACTGACCGCAGGCGACCTGGTGGTCCACGACCAGCACGGTATCGGTCGGTTCGTCGAGATGACGGAGCGTGTCGTAGGTGGCGCCCGCCGCGAATATCTGGTGCTCGAGTACGCCTCGGGCAAACGGGGCAGCGGCGGAAACAGCACCGACAAGCTTTACGTGCCGATGGACTCGCTGGACCAGTTGTCTCGCTACGTGGGCGGTGAGACACCGGCCCTTTCCCGTCTGGGCGGCAGCGACTGGACCAACACGAAGACCAAAGCGCGGCGAGCCGTCAGGGAGATCGCCGCCGAGCTGGTCGCGCTCTATGCCAAACGACAGGCCTCGCGCGGACACGCGTTCAGCCCGGATGCCCCGTGGCAGACGGAGATGGAGGATGCGTTCGGCTTCACCGAGACGGTCGACCAGCTGACCGCCATCACCGAGGTGAAGTCCGACATGGAGAAGGCCGTCCCGATGGACCGGGTGGTCTGCGGGGACGTCGGCTACGGCAAGACCGAGATCGCGGTGCGGGCGGCTTTCAAGGCGGTGCAGGATGGCAAGCAGGTGGCGGTGCTGGTGCCGACGACGCTGCTCGCCGACCAGCATCTTCAGACGTTCGCAGCCCGCATGGCCGGGTTCCCCGTCACGGTGAAGGGGCTGTCGCGCTTTACCGACCCCGCCGAGTCCCGAGCCACGCTCGAGGGCATGAAGGATGGCTCGGTCGACATCGCCATCGGTACCCACCGGCTGCTCCAGACCGGTGTGACGTGGAAGGACCTGGGTCTGGTCGTCGTCGATGAGGAGCAGCGATTCGGCGTCGAGCACAAAGAACACATCAAGTCGATGCGCACCCATGTGGACGTTCTCACCATGAGTGCGACGCCGATTCCGCGCACGTTGGAGATGAGCCTGGCGGGAATCCGGGAGATGTCGACCATCCTGACACCGCCCGAGGAACGCTACCCGGTGCTGACCTACGTGGGCCCGCAGGACGACAAGCAGGTCGCCGCGGCGCTGCGGCGTGAGATGCTGCGCGACGGGCAGGCGTTCTACATTCACAACCGAGTGCGCACGATCGATCAGGCCGCGGCGAGGGTGCAGGCTTTGGTGCCCGAGGCGCGGGTCGTCGTCGCGCACGGGCAGATGCCCGAAGAGCATCTCGAACGCACCGTCGAGGGCTTCTGGAATCGCGAGTACGACATCCTGGTGTGTACGACGATCGTCGAGACCGGCCTGGACATCTCGAATGCCAACACGCTGATCGTGGAGCGCGCCGATACGTTCGGCCTCTCCCAGCTGCACCAGCTGCGCGGTCGGGTGGGACGAAGTCGCGAACGCGGCTACGCCTACTTCCTTTATCCGCCCGAGGTTCCGCTGACCGAAACGGCGTACGACCGCCTCGCGACGATCGCTCAGAACAACGAATTGGGTGCTGGGATGGCTGTCGCGATGAAGGACCTCGAGATCCGCGGTGCGGGAAACGTGCTGGGCGCTGCCCAATCCGGGCATGTGGCCGGCGTGGGCTTCGATCTCTATGTGCGTCTGGTCGGCGAGGCCGTCGAGGCGTACAGAGCAGCAGCTGACGGGGAAACCGTTGCCGCCGTTGAGGAACCGAAGGATGTTCGGATCGATCTGCCGGTCGACGCGCACTTTCCGCCGGACTACATCGGCAGCGATCGCCTGCGATTGGAGGGCTACCGGCGTCTTGCCGCCGCTCAGGATGATGCTGCCATTGACTCCGTGATCGACGAGCTCGTCGACCGGTACGGTCCGCTGCCCGAGCCGGCCCAGCGATTGATCGCGGTGGCGCGGCTGCGACTGTTGGCGCGCGCGAACGGCGTCACCGAGATCGGGGCGGTGTCTGCCTCCACCGTGCGGGTCTCGCCGTTGACGCTGCCGGATTCGGCACAGCTGAGGCTCAAGCGGCTGTACGCGGGGGCGAACTATCGCGCCACCACGTCGACCGTGCAGGTGCCTATCCCGCGGTCGGGGAACGGGGTGGGAGCACCTCGGATCCGCGATCTTGATCTGGTTTCGTTCGTCGTGGGCCTGCTAGTGGCCATCGGTGGGAATCCGGGGGAGGAAGTTGATATAACCAAGCTGCGAGGTATCTCGCGCGAATGAACGACATGACCCACACGGGACGGAGAAGATGACGGTCGTCCTGGTCGACCCGCGCCGCCCGGCGTTGGTTCCTATCGACGCGATCGGGCTGTTGACGGGTGACGTCCAGTACACCGAGGAAATGCCGATAAAGGTGCCGTGGTCGTTGCCGTCGGCTCGCCCGGCATACGAGGGTGACCCTGCTTCGGTGCTGCTGTCTTCTGATGTCGACCATCCCTCAGTGGCAACTCGGGTCGCGGCGGGTGAGCGAGTGATATCTGTGCCCGCGCCGCAGCCCGGGGAGCGCTTGGTGGACGCAGTGGCACTGATGGACAAGTTGCGCACCGCCGGTCCCTGGGAGAGCCAGCAGACGCACGATTCGTTGCGGCGTTATCTGCTGGAAGAGACCTACGAATTGTTTGATGCGGTGCATGGCGGTGACCTTTCCGAGCTACGCGATGAGTTGGGGGATGTGCTGCTGCAAGTGCTCTTTCACGCTCGCATCGCGCAGGATGCAGCTGAGGACCCGTTCAGCATCGACGACGTCGCCGACGCGCTGGTCCGCAAGCTCGGTAACCGTGTTCCCGCTGTACTGGCCGGCGAGGCGATCACGTTGGAGGACCAGCTGGCGCAGTGGGAGCAACGCAAGGCCGCTGAGAAGGGCACGAAGCAGATCTCCGGTGCGCCTTCAGCCATGGACGACATCCCAACCGGACAGCCTGCCTTGGCATTAGCGCAGAAGGTGCTCGCCCGAATAGGGGCTGCCGGAATGCCGGCGGAATTGATTCCCAACACCATCACATCGGTTTATGTGTCCGCCGATGTCGACGCCGAGACCGCATTGCGCTCGGCGGTTCTGGAGTTCATGGACGATGTGCGCGCCGCCGAGCGATCGGTGGCCATGGCCCGTCGGGCCAACGCCGCTGAGGGGCTCGACGAGGCGCCGCCGATCGGTGAGGACGAATGGCTTGCGCACTGGCCGTCGGAGGCGCCTGAGGTCGAGGCTGCGGTAGTAGAGGCCGAATTCCGGTAGTGGAAGTGGTTGCCCCGGGAAGTCCGGGTAGCCGGGAAGTCCGGATGTCTGGGCAGCCGGGAAGTCTGGGAAGTCTGGGAAGTCTGGAAGTCTGGGCAGCCGGGAAGTTACGTAACGTCGCGGCGATTCGAGCGACGATTTATCGCCGTGGCGTCACGCAAACCGGCTGAATCCGATGAAGACGCACACAGCTGCGAAGAAAATCCCGCGTCGAGGTGGCTGAAGCCCGTCTGAGCCGCCGATGACAGAGCAGCCACCTTGGCGGGAGTGCGGCGCGTCGAGGTGCTCGGCTCGGAGGACACTGCGCGGAGGGCACTGGTAGGCGGGCACTGGTCCACGGAGGGCCTGATCGGAGGGCACTGGTAGGCGGACACTGGCGAGAAGGCTGTCAACGTCCGAAGCCAACAGCCCAACGTGGATCAATGGATGGACGGCTCGTCCTGGCTACTGACCAGGCCGAATCGTCATAAACCACGGAGAGGTCGAGCCCGGCGCCGTTAGTCATCGAACCTGCCCGCCAGTACTATCGTGGCACCTTGCTTCGGCTTACCAAAACGAGGTCTGCCTTACCTTACTTTTGTGAGTCAGGATGAATGGACGGCCTGCCGTGACCGTCGTTGAGTCCCGTGTCCCCGGACGCGTGGAATCATGGAGTCATCCAGAGTGCTTTAAGGAGTCCGGTGACGCGGGTGCGTTGGCTGCAGGCGATGGCCGTGATCGGCGCGACAGCGCTGCTCATGGCCTCGAGCTGTTCGTGGCAGCTCGGGACTCCCATTCCTGAAGGCGTGCCGCCCCCGCCAGGTGACCCGGTGCCGCAGATCGATACCTACGCCGAGGGACGGCCCGCTGATCAGCTCCACGAGTGGGCGTCCGAACGTGCGCCCTCGCTGAGAATCCCGGTGACTGCGCTGGAGGCGTACGCCTACGCAGCCCGGGTGGCCGAGGTGGAGAACCCCGACTGCCATCTGGCCTGGACCACGCTGGCCGGCATCGGCGAGGTGGAAAGCCATCACGGCACCTATCGTGGCTCGACTATCGCAGCCAACGGCGACACTTCGCCGCCGATCCGCGGCGTTCTGCTGGACGGCACCAACGGCAACCTGGAGATTCTGGACCACGACTCGGTCAGCCATGACGGGGAGGAGCCCTACGTTCGCGCCATGGGGCCGATGCAGTTCATTCCGGAGACGTGGGCGCTCTACGGCGTCGACGCGAACAACGACGGCGTCGTCAACGTTGACAACATCGACGATGCGGCGTTGTCGGCGGCGGGGTATCTGTGCTGGCGCGGAAAGGACCTGTCGACGCCCCGAGGCTGGATGGATGCCCTTCACGCCTACAACCATTCCGACCAGTACGCCCGGAATGTTCGAGACTGGGCAAAAGCCTATGCCGGCGGACATGCGCTCTAAGTGCGCCCGCCGACCACGCACGCTCTAGGCTCAAGGCCGAGCCCTTTTCAGAGCCCCGTTTGTAGAGCCCGTTTGTAGAGCCGTTTCGGCCAGACGCACCAGGGAGGCAACAGTGCCCATCATCGAGCAGGTCGGAGCCCGCGAGATCCTCGATTCTCGGGGAAACCCGACAGTTGAGGTCGAGGTCGGCCTGCTCGACGGCACCGTGGCCCGTGCCGCGGTCCCGTCGGGCGCTTCGACCGGCGAGCACGAGGCTGTTGAGCTTCGTGACGGGGGATCCCGCTACCTGGGCAAAGGGGTGACGAAGGCTGTTGAGGCGGTGCTGGACGAGATCGCCCCCGCGGTGATCGGACTCGGCGCCGACGAGCAGCGTCTGGTCGATCAGGCGCTGTTGGACCTGGACGGAACCCCTGACAAGTCCCGTTTGGGCGCCAACGCGATCCTTGGTGTGTCGCTGGCGGTGTCCAAGGCCGCTGCGCAGTCGGCCGAGTTGCCGCTGTTCCGCTACATCGGTGGGCCCAACGCGCACATCCTTCCGGTGCCGATGATGAACATCATCAACGGCGGAGCGCATGCCGACACCGGCGTTGACGTCCAGGAGTTCATGATTGCCCCGATCGGCGCCCCGAGCTTCAAAGAGGCGCTGCGCTGGGGCGCCGAGGTGTACCACGCGCTCAAGTCGGTGCTCAAGAAGCAGGGGCTGGCCACCGGTCTGGGCGACGAGGGTGGTTTCGCGCCCGACCTCCCCGGCACCAGGGCGGCTCTGGACCTCATCGGATCTGCGATCCAGGCAGCCGGGTTGAAGGTGGGAAGCGATGTGGCCCTGGCGCTCGACGTCGCGGCGACCGAGTTTCATACCGAGGGCACCGGCTATGCCTTCGAAAAGGACATCCGCACCGCCGAGCAGATGGCGTACTTCTACGAGGGATTGATCGCCGAATACCCGCTGGTGTCCATCGAGGATCCGCTGTCGGAGGACGATTGGGACGGCTGGGTGGCAATGACCACCGCGATCGGCGACAAGGTCCAGATCGTAGGTGACGACTTGTTTGTCACCAACCCCGAGCGACTCGAGGAAGGCATCGAGAAGGGCGCCGCCAACGCCCTGTTGGTGAAGGTGAACCAGATCGGCACCCTGACCGAGACGCTCGACGCGGTCGCCCTGGCTCACAACAGCGGGTATCGAACGATGATGAGCCACCGCAGCGGCGAGACCGAGGACACTACGATCGCCGATCTAGCGGTGGCCGTCGGCAGCGGCCAGATCAAGACCGGTGCGCCGGCCCGTAGCGAGCGGGTCGCCAAGTACAACCAGCTGCTTCGCATCGAGGAGGAGCTCGGCGACGCCGCCCGCTACGCGGGTGACCTGGCGTTCCCGCGATTCAATCCGGAGGCCAAATAGCCCGTGCCCGAAGCGAAAAGGCCCGATCCAAGGCGACGGTCCGCTGCGGACGCCAAGAGCAAGAAGGCTCCGGCGTCCCGGCCCGGTAAGTCAGACGCCGGGCGGGGCAAGCCGCGGGGGGGCCCATCGAAACGCCGCGAGCCGCGAAGCGCCGAGTCGCGGCCGGGTAAAGAGGTTGCCAGAGCCGGCGAGATCTCGAACGGCGACAGCCTTGACGGCGATCCCGACCGTGGCGATGGTTCGGGCGGCTCCGATGTCGCAGAGGGTACCGGTGGCATTGCGGTCGGGGATTCGATCCGCGATTCCATTGCCGCAGCAGCGGAGCGGGCCTCCGAGCAGCGATTCGGTTCGGCCGCGCGGCGGGCCGCGATTCTCGCGGCGGTCATCTGTGTGTTGACCTTGACCATCGCGGGTCCGGTGCGGACCTACTTCGCGCAGCGCACGGAGATGGCGCAGCTCAAGGCATCCGAAGCCCAACTGCGCGAACAGATCACAGAGCTCGAAGAGCAGAAGGGTAAGCTCGCCGACCCGGTGTTCATCAGGGCGCAGGCGCGTGAGCGGCTGGGCTTCGTGATGCCGGGCGAGATTCCGTATCAGGTGCAGCTACCCCCCGGCTCCACGGTGCCCGGTGAGCCCTCCGACTTGTCGGCTCCGGCCAAGAGCGGCGACCCCTGGTACACGGCGCTGTGGCACACCATCGCCGATGCGCCGCACGGTGTTTCGCCAACAGCTCCGCCCGATTCGCCAGGGACGCCCGGCGGGTCAGAACCTGTCACGCCCAGCCCAACTCAGCCCGGTGGTTGAGCGATCGGATCTCGATGCGGTGGCTCGCCAGTTGGGTCGTGAGCCCCGCGGCGTTTTGGAGATCGCCTACCGCTGCCCCAACGGCGAACCCGCGGTCGTGAAGACGGCATCGAAACTCCCTGACGGAACGCCGTTTCCGACGCTGTACTACCTGACCCATCCGGCGTTGACGGCAGCGGCCAGCCGACTCGAGTCGTCGGGCCTGATGCGGGAAATGACCGATCGCCTGGCCCGAAGCCCGGAGTTGGCGGCGGCCTACCGTCGGGCGCACGAGTCGTATCTGGCAGAACGTGACGCGATCGAACCGCTGGGTACTACGTTCTCGGGTGGCGGAATGCCCGACCGAGTCAAGTGCCTACACGTAGTGATCGCTCATTCACTGGCGAAAGGACCGGGTGTGAATCCGTTCGGTGACGAAGCGTTGGCGATGCTGGCGGGCGAAGCCGGCATGGCCGGAATTCTGGAACGGGAGCGCTGGTCATGACGGGCGAGCAAGAAGCGAGGGTCGCCGCAGTGGACTGCGGAACCAACTCGATCCGACTTCTCATCGCCGATGTCGTCGATGGCCGGTTGGCCGATGTGCACCGTGAGATGCGCGTCGTGCGACTTGGGCAGGGCGTCGACGCGACCGGGCAGTTCGCGGCAGATGCGCTGGCCCGCACGCATGCGGCGTTGTCCGACTACGCCGAACTCATGCGCCGTCAAGACGTCGCGTCTGTCCGGATGGTGGCGACCTCCGCCGCCCGCGATGCATCCAACCGCGAAGCGTTCTTCGCGATGGCCTCTGAATTGCTCGGCGCCGTCGTGCCCGGTGCGGTGGCAGAGGTCATCACCGGTGCCGAAGAAGCCAAACTGTCATTCCACGGGGCGGTCAGTGAATTGGACATTGGTGCAGCACCATTCGTTGTGGTGGATCTCGGCGGCGGTTCCACCGAAGTGGTGCTGGGTTCTGAGGACGTGGTGGCCGGCCACTCGGCCGACATCGGTTGCGTGCGTCTCACCGAGCGCTGCCTGCGCTCCGATCCGCCCACCGATGAAGAGGTCGCCGCCGCTCGCACCGTCGTACGCGATGCCCTCGCGGCCTCGCTTCAGCTCGTGCCTGTCGAGCAGGCCCGAACCTGGGTTGGGGTCGCGGGCACCATGACGACGCTGGCAGCTCTCGCGCGGAAGATGACCGCATACGATGCCGAGGCCATTCATCTGTCTCGGATCGGGGTCGGCGATCTGCTGGACGTGTGTAGGGATCTCCTCGCGATGACGCGCCGGCAGAGGGCCGCCCTCGGGCCGATGCATGAGGGCCGGGTGGACGTCATCGGTGGGGGCGTGATTGTCGTGCAAGAGTTGGCCGCCGTGCTAGCTGAACGTGCCGGCATCAATGAATTGGTGGTCAGCGAGCACGACATCCTCGACGGGATCGCGCTGTCCATTGCCTGAGGCGTTGTCCCAAACCAGCCTGAGGCGTTGCCCCAACCCTCTTTCATGACTGCAGAATCGGTCTGAGCGGCTCCAGCACTGCAGCGTCCTCGATGGTCGATGGAACCGGCTCGTCGCGGCCGGCTGCGATACCGCGCATCGTCTTGCGCAGGATCTTGCCCGATCGCGTCTTCGGGAGTGCGGGGACAACGTCGACAAGCTTGAACGCGGCCACCGCGCCGATCTCGTCGCGCACCAGCCGGACGAGCTCGTCGGCCAGTCCGTCGGTCGGCGCGCCGGCCTTGACCACTACAAGACCTCGCGGAACCTGCCCCTTGATCTCATCGGCCACCCCGATCACCGCGCACTCCGCTACCGACGGGTGCGTGGCGAGCACCTCCTCGATCGCGCCGGTCGACAGACGGTGTCCGGCCACGTTGATGACGTCGTCGATTCGGCCCATCACGAACAGGTAGCCGTCCTCGTCGAAGTGCCCGCCGTCGCCGGTCAGGTAGTAGCCAGGGTGTTGGGACAGGTACGACGCCTCGAAGCGATCGTTGGCATTCCACAGCGTCGGCAGCGTGCCGGGCGGCAACGGCAGACTGATGCAGATGGCGCCTTCCTCGCCGGGCTGACATCCGCTCCCGTCTTCGTGCAGAATATGGACGTCATAGCCGGGCATGGGAACAGTGGGGGAGCCCGCCTTTACCGGAAGATGTTCGGTGCCTACCGGATTGGCTGCCACCGGCCACCCGGTCTCAGTCTGCCACCAGTGGTCTATCACCGGGATGCCGAGCTTGTCGGCGGTCCAGTAGTAGGTGTCGGGATCGAGTCGCTCGCCGGCCAGGAACAGATACTTCAGAGCTGACAAGTCGTGGTTGGCCAGGTGCTGGGCTTCGGGGTCTTCCTTGCGAATCGCCCGGATCGCCGTCGGTGCGGTGAACATCGCCTTCACGCCGTGTTCTGCGGCCACCCGCCAAAATGCCCCAGGGTCGGGTGTGCCGACGGGCTTTCCCTCGTACAGCACCGTCGTCGCGCCCATCAGCAGAGGCGCATAGACGATGTAGGAGTGGCCGACCACCCACCCCACATCAGAGGCGGCCCAGAACACATCTCCGGGCCCGATGTCGTAGATATGGCGCATGCTCCACAGCAACGCGACGGCGTGCCCACCGTGATCCCGGACGATCCCTTTGGGCTTGCCGGTGGTCCCCGAGGTGTAGAGCACGTACAGCGGGTCGGTGGCGGCGACCGGTACCGACTCGGCGGGCGTGGCGCCCGCCATCACATCGACCCAGTTCAGGTCACGCCCTTCGACGAGGTCACAGCGGAGTCGATCCCGTTGCACCACAACGCAGTAGCGGGGAGGGTGGGAAGCCATCGCGATCGCGGCATCGAGCATCGGCTTGTATTCGGTCACCCGCGCGGCCTCGATCCCGCACGATGCGGAAACGATCACCGTGGGGCGGACGTCGTCGATCCGCACTGCCAGTTCGTGCGGTGCGAAACCGCCGAACACCACCGAGTGAACTGCGCCCAACCGCGCGCAGGCCAGCATGGCGATGACGGCCTCGGGGATCATCGGCAAATAGATGACAACCCGGTCGCCCTTGCCGACGCCGAGCTCGCGTAACGCGCCGGCGAACCGCGCGGTCTCGTCGAGTAGTTCGGCGTAGCTGTAGGTGCGCTTGGTATTGGTCACCGCGGAGTCGTAGATGAGCGCGGGCTGGTCGGCACGCCCGCCCCAGCCGATTCCCGGGTCACTTTGCTCGCCCGGGCGAGCCGGAGGTGCCCCCGGCCCGTCGGCAACGTGGCGGTCCAGCGCGTTCGCGCACGTGTTGAGCTCGGCGTCGGGAAACCAGCGGTAGAACGGGGGATGACTGTCGTCGATGATGCGCCGCGGGGACTGGGTCCACGTGATGTCGGCGGCCGCATCGGCCCAGAAGGCCGGGGGATCGTTGATGCTGTCCTCGAAGAGATCGCGGTACCTGGGCATATCAGAACCGTAATCCTTCCGATTACGCTCAGGGGCATGACGAACCAACCCCCGCCGATCGACGGTGTCCGCAGAAGCTTTGTGACGGCGCGGGGGGTCCGGTTCCACGTGACCGAATCCGGTCCGCCGGACGGTCGGCCGGTTCTGGCCCTTCACGGCTGGCCGCAGCACCATTGGGCGTACCGGGATCTGCTGGCCGACCCGCCGCCGGGATTGCGCATCATTGCTCCCGACCTGCCCGGCTACGGCTGGTCAGGCCCGCCGCCGCACCGTTGGGCTAAGGAAGACGTGGTCAGCGATCTCATTGCGCTGATGGACGCCCTGGGCCTGGATCGGGTGCTGCTCGTCGGCCATGACTGGGGCGGCTTCATCGGCTATCTGCTGACCTTGCGGGTGCCCGAGCGGATCGAGGGCTACCTGGTGCTCAACATGGCCCACCCATGGGTCCCGCCCAAGGTGCTGGCCCGTCACGCATGGCGGCTACTGATGTACCAGCCGCTGATCGCGATCGCCGGGGTGCCGGTTCAACGACGCACCGGGTTCCTGGATCGGGCCTATCGGGCGGCCTCGGAGATCGACCCCCAAACCGCTCGCGTGTACACCGAACGGTTCCGGGATCCCGTCGTCGCCCGCACCGGGCGGGACACCTACCGGACCTTCCTTTTGCGCGAGGTCCCGAACGGGATGCGCGACGGTGAGCGACGGCGCTCGACGGTGCCGACTCGGGTGTTGTTCGGCAAGGACGACACGGCGCTCGCCCCAGAACTTGCCGCGGCCGAAACGGCCCGCGCCGACGACTACACCGTGGAGGTCGTCGACGGTGGTCATTTCATCGTCGACGAGCAGCCAGATCTGGTGCGCGCCAAATTGATCGCGCTGGCTGAAGAGACGGCCACGCCATAACGCCCCCGTACTTGGAAGGCTTCGCACCACCTCGCCTGGGGCGTAGTGCTGATCATGCAACAATCGGCTGCGGCTTGCCGAAGAGATACCCCTGCGCACGATCTGCTCCCGCTTCGGCAAGCTTTTGTAGCACCGCCTCCGACTCGACCCCCTCGGCGATGGTGGTCAGGCCGTAGGTCTGCGCGACGAAGACGATGGTGTTCACGACGCGTTCGTCATCGCGATCGCCGAGCATGTTCTGGACGAAGCTGAGATCGATCTTCAACCCGTAAAGAGCGAGGTTTCGCAGTTCGGTGAACGTGCCGTAACCGGTCCCGAAGTCGTCGAGAGCAACTCGGCAGCCGCGATCCCGCATGCTCACGGAAAACGCCTTGGCTATCTCGGGCGAGGCAAGAGCGGTCGTCTCGGTGATCTCAAAGACGATCCTGCCGGTTATGTCTGGTCCCGCGGTGGTGAGTGCATCGAGGATCTCGCTCATTGTTGTTGCGTCGGTGATGGTTTGGCCAGTGATGTTGACGCATACGTGACGGCCGCCACGCGCCAGGTCGATGGCCCGTTCGGCCATGTATCGGTCGATGACCGGCATCAATCCGTGCCGTTCGCACTGCGGAAGAAAATCGCTCGGCGGCAGGACATCCTCGGTGTCGGCGTCGCGAAGCCGCACCAGCAACTCTTCTTGGACCGTCTCCCTGGTCGCGATGGTCACGATCGGTTGCGAGTAGACCAAGAGTCGCCCATCGCCGATGGCTGCACGGATACGCTCCTGCCACTGGGCGCGTTCGGCGGCTTCCTGCTCGACTCTCTTGCGGTGGGTGATGTCCGTTCTTATCGTGACGAGCTCTTTGGTTTGTCCGGCAGCATCGTGCAACGGAAATCGCTGGGTCATGACCGAGATGTTCTCTAGCCCGCGTGCGATCGACTCTTCCTCCAGAGCGCTGTCCCCGGCACGAAGTTGAGTCACCGCAAGTTGTGAACGTCGAAGAACATCGGGCGGGAGGATCTCCTCCTCGGTTCGTCCAATCACCTCCTCAACCGACTTCTGCCCGAACAATTGGCAGAAAGCATCGTTGACCAAGATGAACCGATCTTGGAGATCGCCTACCGAGATGGCCGACGGCGCTTTTCCGACCACTGACTCGAACCGTTCCTTCTCGGCTTTGAGCTGCCGCTGCGCCCCGACCTGCTCATCGACGATTCGCATCGACCCGATCACCCCATCGGTATTGCCCTCAGCGTCGATATAGGGTTTCCCG
Organism: Actinomycetes bacterium; assembly: GCA_022601275.1. Lineage (GTDB taxonomy): Bacteria > Actinomycetota > Actinomycetes > Mycobacteriales > Mycobacteriaceae > Mycobacterium. The sequence goes on along the minus strand of JAHZIT010000015.1, from coordinate 18,217 downwards.
CGGCAGTCGACCCAGTGGCATCCGCCATCGGCGCTCATGATCCGGCAGCGGGGTGTGGCGACCGCCTTTTCGGCGGCGATGTCCTGCAACGCGTTGACCAGGATGCCGACCTCGTCGGGGTGGACGTAGGTGAGCAAATCCGAGCCGATCCATCGATCACGCGGCCACCCGAAGGCGGCTTCCACCGACGGCGAGACCCACACCACGCCAGAACCTCTCACATGAAGGACCACGTCTACCGCGTTGTCGGCCAGAATGCGATACCGCGCCTCAGCGTCGGCTCGCTGGCGGCTCAGTAGTTCCGATTCGATCAACAGTTTCTGTTCGTGCTGGATCAGATAGAACGCGGCCAGTCCGACCACGAGGGTGCTGATCGATACCGAGGCGACCCAGGCCTCGTCGTTGGGTAGGCCGAGGTTCAGGAAGGCCCCGCGTGACAGCGCGACGAGGATCGGTGGGCCGGCGAGGATGGCCACCATCCGAATCAAGGTCCATCCGTCGGGACGGGCGAGTATCCAGGCGACCGGATTTCGGTCGTGGCGGGTCGCGAAGGCTGCAGAAACGAGCAGGAGAAAGGACACGGCCGTCGTGATCGCCATACCGGTTGACTGGGTGATTCCGACAAGTGCCAGAGCCTGGAAAAGGTAGGTCGCGAGGACGACAAACGGCAACGCGACAGCGGCCACCAGGCTTGTCGCCCAGGCCGCCGGCACCCTCTTGAGGTTCAGGTGGGTAAGCCCAACACCGAATGCCATCAGCAGAACCGAGATTCCGGTATGCGGGCTGGGACGGCCTGGCCACGATGACTGAAACGTGCGCATCGTGCCGGGGAACCACAGCTGATCCAGGCCGAACGACCTGCCGGTCGCGTATTCGGCCAGGAACGCCCCAGCGAGAAGGCCGGCGACCACGGCCAAGCCGACCCCCGCCCACACTCTGGCGTGGGACGGACGGCCCGTCTGTATCAGGACCGCAAGCCCCAGCGTCGCCAGGAGCGCAGCGGTCCAGGGTGTCATCTGCGGCCAGGCGGCAGCGCCCCGCGTCAGGGTGTCGATGCCGCTCGACCAGCCTAGAAAAGTCACGGCGGCGACGCCGAGCACCACCGCAGCAGCGGCGCGCGCCCACCACAGGAGTGCAGCTTCTAGCCGTGCAGGAGAGTGATGTGGCGCCGTCGCGGGCACGTCAACTCCCTCCCGCTAGAAGGCCCGCGGGGCACGGAGGCTCCGCGGCGGGACGTTCATCTGCGATCAAAGCAGTGTTTTGGGTGCCCTCGCGCCCTTTCTCCTACGATTGTTCATATTGATGTCACCCACTGCTGGGTGAGTACCCGTGGGCAACTCGGGTTCGGCTGCCCGAGGTTGGCATTGACGGAGCACGTAACGCCGGCATTGATTCACACCACGGCCACGCCGGCGATCGGCGAGGAGCTAACGTCAAGGTCGTGCAGGGAGTGCTCTGAACTGCAACGCCCCCATAGCCCAATTGGCAGAGGCAGCGGACTTAAAATCCGCACAGTGTGGGTTCGAGTCCCACTGGGGGCACTGCATCGGCACAGCTAGAAGCCGTTTCGGCGGTGCGTGTCAGGGCGCGAAGGCGGTCTCGGTGTCGCGAGTCGTCATCATTGGGCGCGGATCGGCTGGTCCCGCGCGGTGAGTGCGATGCTCACGAAACCTGTTACGGCGTAGTCAACTTCGAAGATGAAGCGGCAGCCGCCATTGGTGTATGTCAACTGCCGGTCTTCCTTTGCAGTCGGCGACTTTGGCGGCTTTGGCGGCGACGATGTCTTTGGCGGCGACGATGTTGGATCGTCAGCCTGCTACCGATCGGTGTTCATTCGAGAGACTTTGGTGTTCGGGCGCGGAATCGGTCGCTCTACCGGGAGGGGCAGTCCTCGGCATCCCCGGATCGACGAACGAGCGCAGCCCCACCGCTGCGACGAGACCAGGCATACAGCGCCCACATGACTATCGGCAGCAAAATGTCGGACCACAGCGGAATCCCGATGTTGTAGGGCTGGGTGTTGCCTTGGGCGATCCAGAAGTAGATGTGCCCGGCGGCGTCGCCGACGTACTGAATGGTGAGTACCACGAGGACGCACAGCCAGAAGTGCCCGCGGAACCAGTAAGACATGATGCCGACGACACCAATAGCCAAGTCCCCCATCGCGTTCTCCCACTGAAAACCACCATTGCCGCGGGTGTAGCCGATCATCTCGGCGATATGAGGTCCATCGAAGATGTGGAAGCCGGCTCCGATGACCGAAGCGACACCAACGACTGCCACCATCCACCAGACCAGGTGAATGTCGGCCGCCGGTCGATCCTTGTGGCGACGGCTCTGGACAAAACCGCCGATGAGCGCGACGGCGACGGCGAGAATGGTGGGCATATGAGCGTCTCCTTCAACCTGCTACGGAACGAGTGCGACGTCCAACCGATCATTACCACTTCCTAGATGTGCGCCGTATTGGCGCGCCGGCCCTGTACCGCCGACGGGTGGTGGTTGCATCGTCCTCTGAGGAGAGCCGCTCAGGCCTCCGTCTTTATCGTTCTTCCGGTACTCCGAATCGGAGGATGGCCCTCACGATCACAGGCCGGATGGCACGACCTTGCCGTTAACCGTCACCTCAACCTCACCAGTTTCGGGGTCGAACGTGATCTTGCCGTACTCGAACGTTGTCACCAGAAGATCACCGACGGGGTTCTCATCGCTGGTCGGTACGCCCAGCGGGCCCGGCGAGCCGTTCTTGCCAGCGGGGTCGGGAATGCCCTCCGGGTTGCGTTCGACATTCCAGGCCTGCCGAATCTTGCCCCAGGTGATGTAGGCAGGTGTGCCCGGCTCGTCATTCTTGGCGACAATCACGCCGCCCTGGAACTGCTGGAACACCACGCCGCTTTCACGGGTCCCTGCGTTGCGGCTCCCGGTCAGCGGCTTGCCGAGCGCCTGCTTCTGACTGTCGGTCGCGGTTGAGTACTTCGCAGCGATCGGCCCGGTCAGCGTCACCTCGACGTCCCGCTCACCGATTAGCTTGACCTCGGTGGGTGGCGCCTGCACCTCGGAGGTAACGATCAACCCGACCTGCGGCGGCATCGACGCCTCGACGCTGCTGCCATTGCTACACCCCGCGGTCATCAACGCGGCCGCGGCCAGGCCGATGACTGACGGGGAACGGTATGTTTTCGCACTCAATGGGCTTCCTCTCGCGCCGCGAGTTGCGGCAAACCCTCGCCGGTCTGGAAACAACTCTACGACCTGCCGTGCTCTCGGTGTCATGACGGTGTCACAACTGAGGCCCTATACCCGGCTGGACACTGCCATCACGATGGCGCTGCGGTGGTTCGGAATCCAGGCCAAGATGGGTAGGTGCCGGGGGTGGCGGCTTCGGTACCCTGCACCGCATCATGTCGGCCCGATAGCCGGGAGGGGTTTCACGTGGCAGTGACGGCGGCAGGGCGCTCCCCGATGGAAGCGGGGCTGCTCTGGTGGGCACGCGCAGCCGCGGTGACGGTGCTGGTGACCGTGGCGGCTAATGGGGTCGGTTGGGCGACCGGGATCGACCGCTTGACCCGGGTTTTTGCCTCCTGGCCGCAGATGACGCCATGGACTGCGCTGCTCCTGGCTGGATTGGCGTTGGCCGTGTTTGCGCAGTCCGGGCGCCCGTCACGCAACCGCGTAGCTGCCGGGCGCGGTCTGGCGGTGGTTGTTGGAGTCCTTGCCGTGATCTTTCTGGCGGAGTACGTGACCGGCAGGTCTTTCGGTCTGGATCAGCTGTTGTTCCCCGACGCGGTTGGGACCATGCAATCCTGGCCGGGCCGTCCCAGCCCGCAGACCGCGGTGTCGGTGCTGCTGCTGTCGGTGGCGGTCGGACTGACCCGCATTGATCGCCGGTGGACCGCCGCGGCATGGGTGGTCAGCCTGCTGGCGGCAACGGCACTGCCGTTCGTCATCTTTTCCGGACATGCCTATCAGGCTCTTTCCCTTACCGGCGTCAACCAGGCGACCGGCATGGGAATCTCCACCGCCATCGCGATAGTGCTGCTTGTCACGGCCACGTTCGCAGTTCGCCCGGACCGTAATCCGCTGGCTTGGCTGTTGGCCCGGCCTGATCGCTGGACCCTGTTCCGGATGGTCGGGATCCTCACGGGTCTTCCGCTTCTCATCGGGCTGTCGCGACCGGTGTTCCTCGGCCTGGGCCTGCCCGACGATGCCGCATGGGTCATGTCGATATCGGTGAGCACCATCGTCGTCGGTGCGGCCACCTTCTACCTGAGCCAACGCGAGCAGCGACTGCTGATCGAGAAGGAGCAGATCAGCAGAGAACGCGCGAAGTCCGAGGCCGAGCGTGCCGAGGCGGAGGCGCGGTTCCGCCTGCTCGCTGATAACGCGGTCGACGTCATCGTTCATCACCGCGGCGTACGGGTCCTGTGGATCTCGCCGTCGGCGGAAGCTGCGTTCGGATGGCCACTGGAGCAATGGCTCACGTCGGATCTCACCGACCGCGTTTATCCCGATGATCTCGGTGCGATGGCCGCTGCGCTGGCGGAGGTCGCTGAGGGCAGAGCAGCTTTCTTGCGGTGCCGGGTTACCACCGCCAAGGGGGGGTATCACTGGGTCGATTTTCGCGGTAAGCCCTACATCGATGCCGAAGGCATCGCGGACGGCGGCATTGCGGCGATGCGGATTGTCGACGACCAGGTCGAGGCAGAGCGAAGACTCGACCGGATGGCCCGGTTCGACACATTGACCGGCTTGGTGAACCGGGCAGAAGCGCTGGCCCGCCTTGGATCAATCCTCAATGGCACCCGGGCACCAGGGGCAGAGCTCGGTGTGCTGTTTTGCGATGTGGATCGTTTCAAGACCATCAACGACACCCTCGGGCACAGCGTCGGCGATACGGTTCTTTGGACTGTGGCAGAGCGCATTTCAGAATGCGTCCGGCACGGTGACACGGTCGGGCGTACTGGCGGAGACGAGATGCTTGTGCTGCTGCCCGGTTTGCACAGTTTGGAAGAGGCCATTCAGATCGCGGAGAAGATTCAGGCCCGCGTCGCTGCGCCCATCAACCTCGTCGGCAACACCTTCCATGCGACGCTGAGCATCGGAGCGACGCTCGCACTCCCGGGTGACTCGGTCGTCGATGTGACTGCCCGAGCCGACGCAGCCATGTATCAATCCAAGCATGCGGGCGGAAACACCGTGCGCGCCGTTTGAACACCCTTGCCAGCCTGGATAGCTCGGGAACCGCCGCGTTGCGAATTGCCCGCAAGTGACTTCTGTCCCGTCCACTCGTGCCTGAGGTCACTTGCGCAAAGTTCCTCGAGCGAGTGATCTGGAGATCAGTAGCGACAGGGCGCGGTCTTGGCTTCGCGGCAAGGCGGCACCAGCAGACCTGATCTACGACTCGAGGAAAGGGAAGTCATGATCGAGATGTTGAAGGGTTTTCCGGAGAACGTCGCGGCGTTCGCATGCCATGGGCACGTGACGAAGGCGGATTACGACACAGTGCTCATGCCGGATGTAGAGGACCGGCTGAGTCGGCATGAGAAGCTTCGCCTCTACTACGAGGTAGCCCCCGACTTCGACGGGTTTGATCCGGGCGCGGCCTGGGAGGACACCAAGGTCGGCCTCAGCCACTTTCTACGCTGGGAGCGATTCGCGGTTGTCACCGACATCGAATGGATCAAGCATTCGGTGAAAATGTTCGGGTTCTTGATGCCCGGGGAGCTGCGCGTGTTCCCGATCGCAGACGCATCGCAGGCGCGCGAATGGATCGCCGCGTAGTAGCTCCCGGATCGGTTGCTTGCCAGCCGAATTCGTAGAAGCGTGTTCGGCATGAACTGGCCGACATGGGCCCGGGTCGGCCGGTACTGCTTCCCCCGCTGACGCCCCGGACAGCAGTGAGGACATTGAGCACCGTCCCGGTGTCGGTCATCCAGACCAGAGCTGTCCTGCGAGCATGCGAGTATCTGTGATGTGAGTCGCCGGTGGTGAGCGGTGTGCCCGCGGAGGCGCTGGCCCTGACTTTGCTTGCGGGCGTACTGATGTTCGCGATGCTGCAGCCCCGAGGGCTGCCAGAGGCGGTCCTCGCGGTGCCGGCGGCGGCGGTCATCGTCGTGCTGGGCATCGTGTCCCCCGCGGAGGCATTGCGCCAACTCGAGACACTCGGGCCCACCGTGGGCTTTCTGGCCGCCATCCTGGTGCTGGCGTATCTGGCTGATGTGGCCGGAATGTTCACCTGGCTGGGTGGACTCCTGGGGAAGCTCTCGGCCGGGCAGCCGGTTCGCCTACTCGGCTTGGTGTTCGCCGCTGCGGCCGTCATCACCGCCGTGCTCAGTCTCGATGCGACCGTCGTACTGCTCACACCGGTGGTCTTCCGCACTGCGGTCGGACTGGGGCTGCGGGCCAAACCGCACGTGTATGCATGCACCCACCTGGCAAATTCCGCATCAACACTGCTGCCAGTATCAAATCTGACGAACTTGTTGGCATTTTCGGCCACCGGTCTCTCGTTTCTTCAATTTGCGGCCCTGATGGGGTTGCCGTGGCTAGCCGTGATCGCGGTCGAGTACGTCGCGTTCCGGTGGTTCTTTCGAGACGACCTGCGACCGGCGCCGGCTCCCGCAGGCACCAAGCCGCACCGGGATGAAGCGCCCCGGAACGAGGAGATGGCCCCGATACCGGCTCCGCCGGTCTTCGTCTTCGGGGTCCTGGGCATCACCCTGCTCGGTTTCGGAGCGTCCGGCCTCGTCGGCGTCGAACCGGTGTGGGTGGCCGTCGCCGGGGCGGCCCTGCTGGCTGTGCGCTCCCTGATCCGCCGGGAGATCAGCGTTTCCGAACTGGTCCGCGAAGCTTCGCCGTTGTTTTGCCTCTTCGTGTTCGCGTTGGGCATCGTGGTGGCAGGGGTGACCGGCCACGGCATGGGCCGCGCGCTGGGCGCGATGCTGCCGACCGAACCCTCGTTCGCGGGGCTGCTCGGCGTAGCACTGATAGCGGCAGTGCTGGCCAACGTCGTCAATAACCTGCCCGCCACATTGGTGATGCTCGGCGTGCTCGGCCTCGACCCCCACCCGGGACTGGTGCTCGCCATGCTCATCGGGGTCAACGTGGGCCCCAATCTCACCTACGTCGGTTCATTGGCCACGCTGCTGTGGCGGCGGGTCCTAGCCAGTCGCGAGGCGGCACCGACCCTGACCGAGTTTCTGCGCTTGGGAGCGTTGACTGTCCCGATCGGCCTGCTGGCGGGGGTTGCCGCGCTCTGGTTGGGACTGACACTGGGAGGTGGAATGCAGTGACCGCGCGGGTGGTGGCCTGGCTATCGGAAGGAACCTGGCCCGCCGTCGTGGACAGCGTCGCGACGGTACTGGAAGCAACGAAAGCGTCACCGGAAGTCGTCTTGCTCTACGCGCTCGACAGTCAGGTCGGCGAGGCGGTACACGGCGCGTTCGGCGGGCTACTCGGGCGGGGAATGCGTGAACGTGACCCAGGCTCCGCGGTCACCGACGCCGGACGCGCAGCCGCTGCGGGGCTATTGGAGGCGGCTCGTCGGCGCCTGGGAGCACCCGCTGAGCTCGTGGTCCGCACCGGGAGGGTCGAGCGCGAAGTCGTCGCGGCCTGCGCAGGTGCCGACCTGCTGGTGTGTGCGCGCGACGGCGACCGGTCCCGGCTGGGGCCGCACAGTCTGGGTCACCACACCCGGTTCGTGGTCGACCACGCACCGTGCGCGGTGTTGCTGATCTGGCCGGACGCCGCGCCCGGGCTGGGTTCCATTCCGCCACATCCGGTGGACGGCCCCAGAGCTCACTAGGCCGGCGGCGTCTCGGGTGTGCCCGGTTCGATCACGGTGTCGGGGATGCCGGCAGTCTCGGGGACGCCGATCACGAAGACGATAAGGGCCACGACGGCGATTCCAGCGAGCACCGATAACCGAGCACCGATAACTCGGCGCTGGCCGCAACCATGCACCGGCAGGTCAGTCGACGGGTGTCCAGGTCAATATTCCGGAGTCGGCGAACTGGGAGAGGTGTAATCGGCCGTCCTCGATCAGGTAGGTGCGCACCCAGGTCAGAGCCGCAGTCACTCGCTGGTCCAGTGAGCCCGGCGGGCAGGCCATCTGGGTCGTGGCGAGCGGGCCGAAGCTCAGCTGGCCGGAGTCCGCGGACTCGCTGGGTGTCGCCCGCCACGATGAGAAACCTCGATTGCAGTCGATCTGAAACGATGCCCGGCCTTCCCCGTCCAGATGGCCGTCGAAGGTGACGGTGTATTGCTGGGTGTCCGGCACCACCGTGGTGCCCTGGGTGTCGTCCATCGACTGGATTTCGGTCAGTCGCCAACTCGTGCCGGTGAGCGTGGATTCGGCTTTGGCCGGCGCGGACAAGCACATCATCAGCAACGTGGCGGTGGCCGAGCTGAGCGCTAGCCGCATGTCGACAACCCTATCTCTACTTCCGGTGACCATCGCGGGCGCGACAACTACGGTGGGATGACGACTGTTAGTGGCACACCGATCGGGGGATGCACGATGGATGAGTTGCGGCCCGACCGAATCATGGCGATCGGTGGCGGCTATTGCGAGGCGAAAGTCCTGTTGTCCGCAGTGGGGCTCGGGCTGTTCACCGTGCTGGGAGAACGGGAGATGACCGCGGCCGAGCTCTCCGAGCGGCTGGGCCTGGTGCCGAGGCCGGCCACCGATTTCCTCGACACCCTGGTGTCGGTCGATCTGCTCAGTCGCGACGGAGAGGGGCCGCAGGCCAGGTATCGCAACACCGCTGAAACGGCGCACTTTCTGGACGAGAACAGCCCCGCCTATCAAGGCGGCCTGCTCAAGATCTGGGACGACCGTAACTACCGGTACTGGGCGGACCTTACCGAGGCGCTGAAGACGGGCAAGGCACAAAGCGAGACCAAGCATTCCGGCCGGCCGTTTTTTGAGACTCTCTACGCCGATCCGAAGCGGCTCGAGGTGTTCATGGCAGCGATGCATGCCTCCTCGAGGCGCAACTTCGAGCTGTTGGCCGAGCGGTTTCCATTTGATCGCTACTCCCGGCTGTGTGACGTCGGCGGGGCAGACGCGCTTTTGACGCGCATCGTGGCTACCGCACACCCGCACCTGCGGTGCGTGAGTTTCGACCTGCCCGTGGTGACCGAGATAGCCGGCCGCAAACTCGTCGAGGCCGGTTTGTCCGACCGGGTGGAGGCCGTGGCGGGCAGCTTCCTGACCGACCCGTTGCCCGGGGCCGACGTCATCACAATGGGCATGATCCTGCATGACTGGAACCTCGACCAGAAGCGCGCGTTGATCGCAAAGGCCTACGACGCGCTGCCCGACGGCGGGGCTTTCATCGTCATCGAATCGCTGATCGATGACGCCCGCCGCAAGAACACCTTCGGGCTGACGATGTCGCTGAACATGTTGATCGAGTTCGGGGATGCTTTCGACTACACCGCTGCGAACTTTCGCGAGTGGTGCTCTGCGGCCGGCTTTCGGTCGTTCGACACCATTGCGCTCGACGGGCCCTCCAGCGCTGCCGTCGCCTACAAGTAGCCGGGCACCGATCAGTCCTCCCGGTGTCCATCGGGGCGTCCGCCGTCGCGCTGGCGCCGGTTTCGGCGCAGCCGCCAGGGATGGTCCTGGTGAGGCCACATCCGCTCGATCTCGGCGTTGAACTCGGCGCCCAACAGCACCGCGAACGCGGTGATGTAAAGCCATAGGACGACCGCGATCGGTACCGCGAGCTGGCTGTAGACCGCGTCATCGGTGACGCTGAACTCCAGGTAGACACGCAATCCGGCCGACGACAACACCCATAACACCATCGCCAGCAGCGCCCCCGGTACGTCACGGCGCCAGGGAGTCCGCCATGGCACGCCAACGTGGTAGAGCGTGACCAGGCCGGCGAAGACCAGAAGAACTAAGCTGGGCCAAAACAGCAGGTCGAGCATCCGTAGCGTCGTGTCGGCGATCGGATCCGGGGCCAGCCATTCCACGATGCGGGGGCCGAAGACCATCGGCGGCAGGATCGCTATCGCGCCGATGAGTGCTCCGATGGTCAGTCCGAGAGCCAGCAGGCGCCGCCGCCAGCTGGGCCGCTGGTCAACGTTATAGGCGATCGTGATCGTCTCCAGATAGCGGTTCACCGCTCTGGACCCAGTCCAAAGGCTGAGCAAGATGCCGATGGTGACCACGCCGCCGCGCGTCTGGTCGAGCACCGCGTTCACCGTCCTCTCGTAAGAGGCGAAGGTCTGCTCGGACAGGAACGACTCGGGGACGCCGAGCACCAGTTCGCGTAACTCTTGGTTACCTTGCGGACCCAGGGCGGCGGCGACGAAACCGAGCGATCCGACGACGGCCAGGAGGAGCGCCGGTAGCGAGATCAAGGTGAACAGGGCGGCTTCGGCCGCCAGCCCGGGAACCCGATCGTCGACTGTTCCGCGGCCGGTGCGTTCGATCAGCCGGCCCGCCTGCTGTACCGGTCGCGGCAGGCGGGCGAACTCTGCGGAGCCGCGCCGGTGCAAGCTCTGGCGGGCAGCTGCCGCGGGTTCTGACAGTCGCGACCACTGCTCCCGCCATCTGCTTCCCGGTGTCATCGCCCCAAGCCTAGGAGACCGACCGAGCACTGAGGCGGGGGTAGTCAGCCGGCTCGATGGGCCTTCGGCCGGCTCGTATTCATGCCGGACCTGCCGGGGGTTCCTCAGCGGGCATTCGCTTGCGGAGGCTGTCGTAGATCGGTGGTGACCTGACGACGTAGGCGGCCAGCACGGCTGCGGCGGTGGCAGCCATCATCGGTACCACCACCGATGTCGTCGCCGTCATCTCGACGACGAGCACGATCCCGGTGACCGGCGCCCGAACGGTGGCTCCGAAGAAGGCCGCCATTCCCACGAGTGCGATCGGAATCGCCAGTGCCGCCTCGTCTCCCGGCCAGAAGATGGTGAAGACTCCGACGAACAGCAACCCCCACAGCGCGCCCACCGCGAGTAGCGGTGCGAACAACCCGCCGGGCACCCCCGCGGAATACGACAGCGGGCCGGCGATGAATCGAACCAGCAGGTAGCCGATGATGACCGGCAGAACGATGCGGTGCCCCCCGAGAATCAATTGCGTGAAGGTGTCGCCGCCGCCGACCGCAAGCGGGTAGATGAACATCGCCAGCCCGATGATGGCGCCGATGATGGTCGCTTTGGCCACCTTCGGAATGCGGCGCAACCCGCCGACGTGGTCGATGAACCACAACACCAGCCAGTTGTAGACAGCGCCCAGACACCCGGTGAGCAGACCGAATATCACGAACAGTGGCAGCCACGACAGCGCCGGGGCATGAATTGGTTCCACCAAGAAGTCGGGACGATTCCCCAGGACGAATCGCGAGCAGGCCACCGCAGTGACGGCGGCAAAGATGGTCGCCAACACCGTCTTGACGCGGAACGACCTCGTCACCTCCTCCAGCGTGAACAGGGTGCCCCCGACCGGCGCATTGAAGGCGACCGCCAGCCCCGCCCCGCCCAGCGCTGTCTGCATCATCCTGACTTCGGATTCGGGTAGCTTGACCCGCCGTGCCGCCTCGGCGCCGACCGCGGCTCCCATGTGCACGGTTGGCCCCTCGCGGCCCAACACCAGACCCGAACCGATGGCCAGCACACCGCCGATGAACTTGGCGGGAAGCAGACGCAGCGATGGCGGCTTCGCCTCGCCGCGATAGACGGCTTCGACGTGTTGGATGCCGCTGCCCGCTGCAATCGGTATCCACTTAACGATCAGAGCGGCGAGGGTGGCCCCGGTGGCCGCGGCGGCCATCGGCACCAGCCAGCCCGGCCCCGGCAGCTGATGTGCCCAGTCGACCAGATCCATGCGCAGGTGATCAGCTTTGTCCAGGCACCACCGGAAGCCACCGCCGATGAACCCGATGACCACGCCGGCGAGGATCGCCGTACTGCAAATCAGTAGTGATCCCCGCATCGAGTCGTCTGGCTGTGCGGGAACGGGTGCCGATGGCGTCATCCTGCTGGGGGAGTCGGTCGGTCCTGAATCCTGTCGCCACTACTGCCGCGCTGCACCCGCAACCGTCTCCTTCGCCGCCGTTGATTGCCGCGTTCCGCCTCACAGCAGATGCGCGATGCCTCGAAGGAGCGTAGCCGGGTCGTGGCCACGCCACGACCCGCCGCCTCGGTCAGCGAGAGTCGGCGCCGGCTGTTCGCGGCGTCTCTGCTCGTCTCAGCAGCACTGCGAGAACTGCTGCGACGATCAGCAGTGCCGGCACATCACCCAACAGATGGCCGCGCTCGTTCGCATCGGAGAGAGCCTGGACGGCCATGATCACGGCGTGCACGACGCTGGACACCACGGTGAACCAGATCAGGCTGCGGTTGGCGAGCGGATCACGAGCGGCCAGCAGAAGGAAAACGCCCAGGGTGGCGTACAGACCGATGATCATTGCCAGATAGTGCGACGCGCCGTGCCCCCATGACCACCCGGATGGCCACACCTGGGTGAGGGGGTAGATGCCGACCACGAAGATCACGCCCACCACGGCCAGCGCGACCCTCAGCAGACCCACCGGTCCGTGGTCGATTGCCTTGTCGTTTGACATCGCAGGCCTTCCTCTCGTGGTCAGTGGTCGCCGGTTGCAGAGGCGAGAATCCGCCGCGTTGTCACCCGATCGCCGCTCCTCGATTTTCGCACCTCCAGCCGGCGTCCTCCGGTGTTTCCGGGCCTCATTAGCGGCGCTATCTCGCCGGTGCCGCCCTACATCGCCCCGTTCTCCCCACAATCGATGCGACGGGACCGACAATGTGTGTGGTTGTAGGGCTTGTGCTGGGTACATGGCGGAGTCGGTGGCGGCACAGGATTTCCGACATGACACGGGGTGATCCGCATCGATGTGGTGATGACTGCAGCCTGGCTGGTCATGTTCCCGGTTCTGGCCGGAATCATCGGTGCTGTAATCGCAGTGCTGCGACCGCCGACGCCGGCGGTAGTCAGCGGAGTACAGCACTTTGCGGCGGGTGTCGTGTTGGCTGCAGTCGCCGGCGAGGTGCTTCCGCAACTGAGCGACCGCGGACCCCTCTGGCTCATCGTCGTGGGATTCGCCGGCGGTGTCGCGGTCCTCGTCGGGATGCGGCATCTCGGAGGCGAGGAGAGCAGCCCGGGGGCCCGCGGCCTGCCGGTGGGCTTTCTCATCGTCGTCGGCGTCGATCTATTCATCGACGGCCTCTTGGTCGGTACCGGGGCGGCAGTGTCGGCCGAGACGGCCACCATCATCGCCATCGCACTGACCGTGGAGGTGTTGTTCCTGAGCTTGTCGGTAGCCCTGCGACTTCTCGAGTCCGGAGCTTCCAGATTCGTTGCCGCGGCCATCACCGCCGGATTGAGTCTTGTCGTCGCGGTGGGAGCGATCCTGGGGGCATTGCTACTCCGCGACGCCGGTGATGCGGCGCTGAGCGTGGTGCTCGCATTCGCCGCGGCGGCACTGCTGTGGTTGGTCGTCGAGGAGTTGCTGGTGGAGGCCCACGAGACACCGGAGCGCCCGTGGACGGCAGCCATGTTCTTTCTCGGTTTCCTGCTGCTGTTCTGCTTGGAGGCGATCGGATGAACGCTGTCCATACCCGCCAGACCGTCTGTATCGACGGCACCATCATCACTCACCGCGAGGCCGGCCACGGTGCGGCTCTGGTCATGCTGCCGGGTTGGTCCCAGACCGCGCAGGCGTTCGCCGGCCAGCTGAACACGCTGTCCCGGAGATGGCGGGTAATCGCCGTCGATCACCGGGGGCACGGCGATTCATCGACTCCTGACGTCGGCTATCACCTACACCGATTGGCGGCTGACCTGCACGAGGTACTGATCGCTCACGATCTGGGCGATGTTCATTTGCTCGGTCACTCCATGGGGTGCGCGGTCATCTGGTCCTATCTTGAGTTGTTCGGCGATGATCGGCTTGCCTCGCTGATTCTTGTTGACCAAATGCCCTGTGCACTAAGAAATCCCACTTGGACAGATGAGGTGGCGCTGGAGGCGGGTGCCACGATGGACTTCCCCGGCTTATTCGCTTTCACTGATTCGTTGCGTGGCGGCGGTCCCGATCCGCGCTCAGAGTTTCTGGCCGATGTGGCCTCTCCTGAGATCGATGCTCACCAGCTCAGCTGGCTCACTGAGCAGAACCTCAGGTTTGATCGGCGCCATGCCGCCGACCTTCTCTTCAATGTCGCAACCCAGGACTGGCGCACGTTTATCCCGCGTATTCGCCTCCCGAGCCTGGTGATCGCCGGGGACTCGGTGAACGTTCCGATCGCCTCGCAACGATGGATGAGTCGAGTGCTTCCCGACTCCAGTTTCGCCTTGATTGCAGGGGTGCATGGGGGCGGCACCCATTTTCCGTTCCTGGAGTACCCGGCGAAGTTCGACGCGGCTGTATCGGCGTTCGTGGACGCTCGCGGCCCTCGACGCACGGATGCTCCGCCGACGTGAAATCGTCGGCGCGTCCTGATCGGTAGACCGCATCACGATGTGGTGCGGCCCATAAACGTGAACGGTCGTCTTCCCGCGTCCGCTGATCTCCACAGCCACCTGTTCTGCAGGTTGGCCGGCTGCCACTTACTCGGACGTACTCGCACACCTCTTTTGCCAGCGCGATGGCTTCATCGGGGGCGGAGAACGGAATACCCTCGCCGCCGATCACCCCGATGCCCTCGGCAACGCCGATTCTTGTCAGATGCGAACCACGCGGCGAATCGCGATCTGGACCGTCTCACACTGCCGACAAGTCAAGGGCCGAACCTTTAGTCGGACATTGGCGATGCGCAGCGCCCGCTTGCACATCGGGTAGGGGCAGCCACACGACAGGGTGACCCACCACTGTGCCGGGTGGGCCAGGGGATTGCAGAGCTTGCGACAGGCGCAGGGGATTTCGGGCTCGAAGTCCAGTTCGGCCAAGGAGGGCTCGAGCAGTGTGGTCACGGTCACTAAGGCTAAAGTCAAGGTCGAGACTTCCGCGGGAGGCGCGCGCAAGAAAGCCGCGCTCCTGTGCGAATCCGTCGAGCTGCGGCCGATGGCACGGAGTTCCCGGCCGGCGGGCGGCGTTGAGCTACAACCGAATCCGCCCTCCAAGAATCTGCGGCGATCCCGGGAGTGCGAATCCCGCTCAAGCCGAAGTTGCTGGAGGTGAGCGATACCGCGCGCCCCGCCGGCCGGTGAAATGGCCGAAGTGTCGGACCAGCGACGTCAGCCGGCGACCACGGCGTCGTACTCAGGGCAGTATGCGTTGACCGCTCCCTGCATCAGTTGCGCTGCAGTGGATCCGGCCAGGCCGTCGCCACGAAGCGACTCGATGATGCTGCTGCGGATTTCGGGCGGGCTGATGTTGTTCGCGCTGCCCTCGGCAACTATGTCGCAGATGTTGTTGCCGGCAGCCGTCGCTTGCTCTGGGGTGTCGAAATCGAGTCCAAGAGTTGTTAGGACAGAATGGAATTGGTCGTCGGCTTCGGTGGCGTGGGCGATGGGCGATCCAAGGAACATCGTCGCCATGGCCGCTGATGCGGCTGCGGCGACGATCCTCGTACTCACGTAACGGCTACACATATTGGCCTCCCTGTGCGGATGGTAGCCGTCGGGTGGCGCGCGAGAAGTGATTGGCGCGCCGAGTCCACCAGATTCCTCGAGACCGCTGGCGGGTGGCTGTCGAGGATTTCGCGTGCCGGGGGTAGATGCTGATCGCGGTCCACGGTCGTGTCGCGATGTGACTTGCCGCTCAGTTTAGCTGCGAAATCTGAGAAGGGCGTTAGCTGGAGGTCTTGGTCACACACCGTTGATTCGGTTGCGGTCGATGGCTTGTCTCCTGCCCAGAGGCTATTTCCGGGTTGCCGAGAAGAGGTAACAACTTGATAACCAAGAATTCCCTGAGTGCTGCCTAAGAGGCCTTGTCGCCTTTGTTTGATTCAGCGGAATTGTGCCCACAGGCCAGGGATTTTCGTCGATACACTAATTGCAAAGCTCGCGCCCAAATGGGTGTTTGAGACCGTGAATCTAGTGCCGGCGCAGTTGATGGCGGGTGGAGGTATTGCGACAGATGACCAATTTCCTGGTGCCCACGGGGCACGGCGTACTCGACGACGGTTTGCCTTCCGGTGCGGCCGGGGATGCCCCGGCGAAGGCCTTGGATGGCGCCGTAGATGCCGTAGATGGAGATGCCATTCTCGAATGCTGTATCTCGGTGGGCCGCGGTCCGATCGGTGACATCGCTGTGGGCGGTGCGGACGTCGAGGCCCTGGTAGTGGCCAACGTCGTGGACCAGAGTGTGGCAGTCGTCATCGATCCAGCCGCTCAGCTGTTGGGCGACAACGTCGCAGTGGTGGGGGAGCCGGTCGCTGTGGTGGCCACCGATGACCGCGCTTACGTCGCCACTGGTTCGGCCGGCCAGGACGCCGTGTCGGCCATCGACCTGGAGAGCAGAAGCGTCATAGCGAAGTTCCCACTGGCCTTCGGCGTCACAGCACTGGCGGCGAGCCCCGATGGGAAGCATGTCTACGCTGGGCGAACTTCGCACGACCGCGTCGATGTCACGGTGATCGACACCGTTGCCCGGCGAGCGGAAACTATCGACATCGGGTCCGGCCCCGCCGCCGGCATCGACGCCCTGTGCGTTGATCCGAACGGTAAGCGCTTGTATGCGGCCGTCACCGACGAAACCGGCGGCCAGTTGGTCGTAGTCGACTGCGAAACGTTGCGCGTGCAGCGCGTTGTCATGGTTGGTTCGCCGATCCGTGACATCGCCTACGCCAGCGGAATGGTCTACGTGCTGACCTCCGACCGGGCGGTCGGAGGCGCAGTCCATGTCGTCGATCTTTCGGCCAACCGGGTGACCGATACAGTGAATATCGGCGGTGCTCCTACACAATTGGTGATGAGCCCGGATCATTCGCGGGCATACGTCGTCGATTACGACCGTGTCGTGGTGGTGTGCACATTAGGCCGGGAGATTGTCGATTCGCTGTCGATCAACGCGCGCCCGTCCTGCGTGGCGCTGGGTGCGGACGGATCGCGGCTCTACGTCGCTGACTATTCCGGCACCGTGCACGTGTTCTCGGTGGCGGCAACAATGGAGACCCTGTACTCGCAATTTCTCGCCACCGACCAGATCGAAGCGAGTGAGTCCCGGGCCTTGGGGCCGGTCACGGCGTAGTCGGCCCGGGCTTCGCCTGCAGACGCAGATTCGGGCTACCGCCGCCGCGCCGACCGCGGCCGGCCATCAGCCGTACCGCAGCCACCAGTCGTGCAACTCCTCGAGGTCGGGTCCCTGCGCGTCGGCCAACAGCAGTCCGGAGTTGTTGGTCCACACCAAATCAGGCCTGTCGTTGTAGGTTCCACAGGCAATCAGGCCTGCGATCTCATCCGGGGTTTCGGTGTAGTGCCAGGTGGTCGGGGAATCGAGGCCGCTACCCGGGCACTCGAGCAGTTCGGAGTTCACCTCAACCGCCCCTTCGAAGCCGGCCTCGAGTGCGGCCTGGTCGGCAAACAACGAATACCGAGTGCTCTTCGGCCCCCCGGGGGTTGTCGCCGGTCCGCAGTCCACGGTGGCGACAGCATTGCCTGCCGGCGTACTGACCGGCTCGCAGTTCGAGCTGTCATGGCCCTCGGACAACAATGCCATCAGCTGGGCGTCGAAGGGCTCGGTCCGCCGCGGAGCGGGTGTGCTGGTCCTGGTTCGCTGGGTGGGCTCACGTGATCGGGTGGTCTCCGAAGGGGTGCTGGTGCGGGTGGCCACCGGTCCGGGGGCCGAGTCGTCGGGCTTGACCAGCCACCAGATGCCCAGGGCACCAACGACGACGGCGAACACCGCCGCCGCTGAGATGAGCAGTATCAGAGTGGTTTTCGTGCTGCCGCCGCCGGGCGGCCCGGGTGGCGGTGCCCAGCCGGGCGGTGGCGGTGGGGCTCCGGGCGGTGGCGGTGGGGTTCCGGGTGGTGGCGGTGGGCCACCGGTTGGCGGTGGGCTTCCGGGTGGTGGCGCCCAGCCGGGCGGGGGTGGTGGCGGTGGTGGGCCGGCAGGTGGTGGGCCGGCAGGAGGTGGGCCGGCAGGAGGTGGGCCGGCAGGAGGTGGGCCGGCAGGTGGTGGGCCACCGGTTGGCGGTGGCGGTGGCGGCGGGACCGGATATGAGTCCCCTTCAGGATCGCTCATCGTCACTCCTCGGGTGTGCTTCTACCGGCCGAACACACCCTAATGCCGGTTGG
>JAHZIT010000139.1 GCA_022601275.1 Actinomycetes bacterium | reverse complement strand
GTCGGGATCGACGCCCGAACTCGGAATCAAGCACATGGCCAAGCACATGCGCGAGATGCTGCGCTGGCACGAGGAGAATTTCCTGCACGCAACGATCTCGGCCGGTTTCGAGATGGACGTCACCGAATTCGACTGGAAGGAAGAGAACGGCGTCTGCTACGACCAGGACGGCATCGTGGTCCGGCACTGGCCCCGCTCGCACGTCAAGGACGGGGCATCCGCCTACCGGCTGGACTGGGAGGACGCCGGGCTCTCGGTGGTGTGGACCGGGGACGGGCGACCCGACGAGAAGACCGAGAAGTATGCCGCCGGTTGCGATGTGTTCATCACCGAGGGCCAGTTGGACACTCCGGGCCTGCAGTCGCTGAAGTTCGGTATCCCCGAGGACTTGATGAAGTACACCATCGATTCATGGCACACCATGTACTACGCGGCCGGATATCTGATGGACAAGGTGCAGCCGCGAATGGGGATGATCGTCCACTATGAGGCGGGCGGGGCGGCACTGGATGCGGAGTCGGTCGCCGAGGTGCGGGCGAACTACAAGGGTCTGTTCCAGTTCGGCGGCCCTGACGTCCAGGTGGTCAATGTGACAAAGGACGCCATCTGGTCACGGGAGGCCGCGCTCCCCGAGGGCGCAGCGATCCCCCCGCTGGACCCGCGGTGGCTGCTGCCCTCACCAATGCCATCGGAGCTGGAACTGCCACGCCCCGAACTGCCTCGCGAGCAGCAGCAGGAGCAGTTCCTGCGGGACATGGAGATTGATCCGCACGAGTACTATCCGCCCGACGTCGACCGCGAGCCCATCCAAGTCTGGCCCGATGAAGGCTTCAAGGTCGACCCACGCGAAATGCTGCGCAGCCGGGGAATCGACCCGGATGAGCCGTGAGGCTGAGTTGGGTCCGGAATGGGCCACGGCTGCCGGGGCTGCTTTCGGACCGATCCCGCTAACGATCCTCACCGGATTCCTGGGGGCAGGTAAGACCACGCTGTTGAACCGGCTGCTCAACGGCGAACAACCGTTGCGCGCGGCCGTTCTGGTCAACGATTTCGGATCGATCAACATAGATTCCGAGCTCGTGATCGGCGTCGAAGACGACATGATCAGTTTGGCCAACGGTTGCGTTTGCTGTGAGATCCGCGACGATCTGCTCGCCGCGGTCGAGAGGCTCGTCACCTTGCCTGCGCCACCGGATCACATCATCCTCGAAGCCAGTGGCGTCGCCGACCCGGCCGGCATCTGGGCGACCTTCGCGACCTCCCAGACACCGGATTGGGTGCGACTGGACAGCGTCATCTGTGTGGTGGATACCGAGCAGGTCTTCAGCCACCTCGACGATGCGCCCGCACTGTTGATGCTCAAGACCCGGCAGATCGGTTTCGCCGATCTGGTGATACTCAACAAGGTGGATCTCGTCTCGCCCGAGCACCTGGCCTGGGTGCGGAGCTGGATAGAGCAGACGATGGATCGGGTCCGTCTGGTGGAGGCCGTCCGCGCCGAGGTGCCTCTGGAGATCCTCCTGGGCGCAACGCGATCCGGGCCTGAGATCGACTGGGACAGTGGCGCATCCCCCGGCCATAGTGGGCAGTTTCGGGCCTGGACCTACGGCACATCTGGCATCTTCGATCCATCCGCGCTGACCGAGATGCTTCGACGGGATCTCCCGGGCGACGTCTACCGGTGCAAGGGGTTTGTTGAGGTGACCGGCAGCCCACCTCGGCGCATGTTGCTGCAGGCCGTCGGTCGGCGCTCCGAGCTGACGCCCGTGGGACCGGAAGGTGCGGGGATGAACGGCAGTCAGATCGTCGTAATAGGTTCGAAAACGTTGGATCCGAACCAGCTGGGACAACTTTTCGAGACCTGTCTGGCAACAGCTCTGGCATGACGTCATGCGGCCTCGGTCACAGCCATGGCCGAACCTCTCGGTATCGGCCGATTCGCCCTGTGGGACGCTGCAGCGGTGTTGGCAGTAAGGGGTAGGGCCCGCGCAACAGGTATCGCCGCAGGGGTCCTGGCCGACGCGGTGTTCGGCGATCCTGGGCGTGCGCATCCGGTTGCTCTGTTCGGCAGCGGCGCAACGGCTGTGGAGCGATACAGCTATTCCGACAGTCGGTCTGCGGGCGTGCTGCACACCGCCGGGCTGCTCGCCGCGGTCGCGATCATGGGTACCGCCGCCGAGAGGGCGGGCCGGCCCCGCGGGCAGTGGCGCGAGGGCCTGTGCGTCGCAGCGGCGACGTTCATCGCGCTTGGCGGGACCTCGCTGTGCCGCACCGGCGAACACATGGCGGGCCTGTTGCAGCACGGCGATATCGTCGGCGCGCGCCGACTGCTGCCATCGCTGTGCGGACGTGACCCGGCCGTTCTCGACGTCGCGGGCCTTACCCGCGCGGCGCTGGAGTCGATCGCTGAGAACACCTCCGATGCCCAGGTGAGTCCGCTGGTGTGGGCGGCGGTGGGAGGCGCCCCCGGGGTGCTCGTGTTCCGTGCGGCCAACACCCTGGACGCTATGATCGGCAACCGCTCGCCGCGATACGCCCGGTTCGGCTGGGCGGCAGCCCGTTTCGATGATCTGGTCAATCTTGCCGGAGCCCGGCTGACAGGTGTTCTGATCGCGATGTGCGCCCCGGTCGTCGGGGGATCACCGATGGCGGCTGTGCGTGCCTGGCGGCGCGATGCGCGCAGGCATCCAAGCCCCAACGCCGGGGTGGTTGAGGCCTCTTTCGCAGGGGCCCTGGGAGTCCGCCTCGGCGGGCCGACTCAGTACGAATACAACCTAGAGATCCGTCCTTCACTCGGCGACGGCCCAGGCCCCGAGGTCGCCGACCTCGCGCGTGCGGTGCGGTTGTCGCGGGCGGTCCAACTGCTTGCCGCCGCTTTCTCAGTGGTTGTCAGCCTCGCTTGCCGTACCGGTTGGCGAGTTTCTCCTCGGTAGTGAGCGGCGCGCCGGCATCGTGGCGCGCCGAAGCGGCGTCGGCAGCTGCCTTCTCGCGACGGCGCACCCGCAATTCGGCGAACACGAAATAGCCGACCCCGATAGGTCCCAGGATGCCGAACGCAATCCATTGGATGCCATAGGAGAGGAACGGACCCGCGTCGAGGTGCGGCAGCGGGATTACGCCGAGACCGCCGGGCTGATCCCGCACCAGTTGCAGGTAGGAGCCTGCCAGCGGGATGCCGGTCAGGGCGGTGATCTGATCGGTGTTGATGGAGTAGACCTGTTGGGTGCCGTCCGCCTCGAACGGAGCCTTGTCCCGGGCGAGCGCCTCGGGATCGCGCAGTCGGGCGGTGATGGTGACCGTGTCGGCGGGTGGCGCTTCAATCGGCGGCACCTGCGTACCCGCTACGGGCCGCACGTAGCCGCGGTCGACGAGCACGGTGGGTCCGTCTTCGACCGCGAACGGAACCAGCACTTCGAAAGCCGGTTCGCCGTCGATGAGCCGCAACCTGGCCAGAACCTGGCCCCTGGACAGGTAACGCCCTGTCGCTGTCACCTGCTGCCACTGGTCCTGGGGCGCTGCGGAATCCTGCTGAGGCAGGAGGGTCGTGACCGGGACCGGGGGGGCGTCGAGGGAGCGGGCGATCTGCGCATTCTCCCGGGTCGTCGTCGAGTTCTTCCCGAGCTGCCACGGAGCCAGCACCGTGAAACACAGGTAGGCGAACGCGAGGACGACCACGAATAACGCCAGCCACTGCGGCCGCAGCAGAAAGGCCCAGCGGCGAATGGTCGAGGCGCTGCGGTTAGGCACCGAGCACCTCCCGAAGATGGTCGACACTGGTGACGTGGAGCAGTGCGTCGCCGAAGCCGTCGGGGAAGTCGTCGCGCCCGTAGCCCCAGCCGACGACGATGGTTCCGATGCCGTGGGCTGCGGCGCCCTCGACGTCATGTGAGCGATCACCGACCATCACCACACACTCCGGCAGCGGCGCCAGTCGAGCGAGTGCGCTGGCCAGCACGTCGGTCTTGGATGAGCGGGTGCCGTCGACCAGGGCCCCGGCGATCACCTCGAAGCGACGCTCGAGGCCGAAGTGGGCCAATATGCGCCGCGCGGTCGGCTCGGCCTTGGAGGTGGCGACGGCCAGGCGCACGCCGGCCAACTGCAGGTCTGCGAGCAGCGCGGGGATCCCGTCGAAGGGGCGGTTCATCGACCAGCCGCGGCTGATGTAATCGGCGCGGTAGGCGGCTACCGCGGCGTCGGCATGGTGGCCCAAACCCATTTCCTGCAGCGTGACGTGCATGGGCGGGCCGACGATCCGGCTGGCCAGGTCGCCGTCTGGGACGGCCGCACCCACGGTCTGCAGCGCGTGCCGGAAGCTGGCCACGATGCCCTCCGCCGAATCGGTCAGCGTCCCGTCCAGATCGAAAACCACCAGATCGCCGCGGCCTGCCCGCGCGAAGTTCCTGGCGCCGTCCAGTGTGTCGGTCACAGCACCATCATCCCTGATGCCCAAGCAGCATGGGCCCGCGCACTAGTGTCGTGATGTGGCAAGTCTGGGAGCGCGGCGATGACGGTTCAACTCGCCGACATCATTGATGTGCTCGACGCGGCGTACCCCCCTGGACTCGCCCAGGGCTGGGACTCGGTCGGGCTGGTGTGCGGAGACCCTTCAGAAGTTGTCGATACGGTGACGATCGCCGTGGATGCGACACCCTCAGTGGTGGCACGGGTGCCTGAGCGCGGTCTCCTACTGGCACACCATCCATTGCTGCTTCGAGGGGTGGACTCGGTGGCCGCCGATACGGCCAAGGGCTCCCTGATCCATTCGATGATCCGCACCGGCCGTGCCTTGTTCACCGCGCACACCAACGCCGACAGCGCATCACCGGGGGTGTCGGATGCGCTGGCAGACGCGCTTGGTCTGGAGGTGTCCGACGTGCTCGCGCCGGCGCCGACAGGCCCGGAGCTGGACAAATGGGTGGTGTACGTACCCAGCGGTTCTTCAGAAAATCCGGCCCACTCAGGGACCGCGGTGGCGATCCGCTCCGCGATGTTCTCGGCCGGCGCCGGCCAGATCGGCGATTATTCGCAGTGCAGTTGGAGCGTTGCGGGCATCGGGCAGTTTCTTCCGCATGAGGGCGCGACGCCGGCGATCGGTACGGTGGGCGCCGTCGAACAGGTAGCCGAGGATCGAGTCGAGATGGTTGCCCCGCGGTCGCGGCGCGCCGCGGTACTCGCAGGCCTCAGGAGCGCGCACCCCTACGAGGAGCCCGCCTTCGACCTCGTCGCTCTGCAGTCCGCGCCCGGGAACGTGGGCCTGGGGCGCATCGCGGCGCTGGACAGCCCAGAACCTCTCTCGGCATTCGTATCGCGGGTTCGCGATGCGCTGCCCGCCACCTCGTGGGGAGTACGCGCCTGCGGCGATGCCGCAGCGTCGGTGTCGCGGGTCGCGGTCTGCGGCGGTGCGGGCGACTCGCTGCTTGCCGAGGTCGCCGCTTCCGGTGTGGACGCCTACGTCACCTCGGACTTGCGTCATCATCCTGCCGACGAACACCGCCGAGTGTCGCAGGCCGCACTCGTCGACGTCGCGCACTGGGCCAGCGAGTACCCGTGGTGCGCGCAGGCGGCGCAGCTTCTGCGCAATCACTTTGGTGCGTCGCTACCGGTCCTCGTGTCCGACGTACGCACCGACCCATGGAATGTCGAGGGAGTTCGGAAATGAAAGCTGGAGTACCGCAGCAGCGGTCGCTGCTCGAGTTGGCGGAACTCGACGCCGAGATAGGTCGGATCGAGCATCGGACGAAGAACCTGAGCGAGCAGCGCGCTCTGGAGGAAGCGCAGGCCGGCCACCGGGAGGCGAACGACCAGCTGGCTGCGCTGCAGATCGCGCTGGCTGACATCGATGCCCAGATCGCGAAGTTCGAGAGCGAGATCGACGGTGTGCGCCAGCGGGAGGATCGCGACCGTGCGCTGCTGGACGGTGGAACGGTCGACCCCAAGCAACTTACCGAGCTTCAGCACGAGCTCGACACCCTGCAAAGACGCCAGACCAGTCTGGAGGACTCGCTGCTTGAGGTGATGGAACGGCGGGAAGAGGTTGCGGCCGATCAGGATCGCGCCCTGGCCGCAATCGACACCCTCGAAAGCTCGCTCAGCGAGGCGCAAAGCGCATGCGACGAAGCCCGCACCCACCTGGCCCAGCTGCGCCACCAATCGCTGTCGCATCGGGCGGATCTCGTCGCCCGTATCGATGAGGGGCTGGTGGCGCTCTATGAGCATCAGCGGGCCCGTGCCGGGGTGGGCGCGGGACTGCTGCAGGGTCGGCGCTGCGGTGCCTGCCGGATCGAAATCGACAAGGGGGAGTCGGCGCGGATTGCCGCCGCGGCCGATGACGACGTGCTGCGTTGCCCGGAATGTTCGGCAATCCTATTGCGGGTCAGGGCGTCTCAACCGTGAAAGTTCTTGTCGAGGCCGACGGAGGGTCCCGCGGGAATCCTGGCCCCGCCGGCTATGGTGCGGTGGTTTGGTCGGCGGACCGGGTATCGGTTCTCGCTGAGGTGAAGTCGTCGATCGACCGGGCCACCAACAACGTCGCGGAATACCGTGGCCTGATCGCCGGACTTCAGGAAGCGGCGAGCCTCGGCGCAACCGAGGTTGAGGCCCGCTTGGACTCCAAGCTGGTGGTGGAGCAGATGGCGGGTCGCTGGCGGGTCAAGCACCCCGACCTCGCGGTGTTGCATCAGCAAGCCAAAGGTCTTGCGCGCAAGTTCGATGGCATCACCTACACGTGGATACCGCGCGCAGAGAACAGCCACGCCGATCGGCTGGCCAACGAAGCCATGGATGCCGCCCTGGACCCGGGCGCATCAGGTGAGGCGCCGGTGAAGTCGGGCCAGGTGTCCTCTGACACCGAAGTCGTGACCAGTCCGGCCGGCTGGACTGGGGCTCCGGCCGGCTGGACTGGGGCCAGGGGAGCGCCGACCCGGTTGCTGCTGCTACGTCACGGGCAAACCGAATTGTCGGCACAGCGCCGCTACTCGGGACGGGGGAACCCGGCCCTCACCGATCTCGGGGTCAGGCAGGCGGATGCCGCTGCGCAGTACCTCGGGGGCCGGTCTGGCATCGCGGCGGTTATTTCCTCGCCACTGCGGCGGGCCTACGACACGGCCTCGGCCGCCGCCAGGGAGCTTGGCCTTGACGTCATTGTCGATGACGACCTGAGTGAAACCGATTTCGGTGGGTGGGAGGGACTGACGTTCGGTGAGGCGGCCGAGCGCGATGCTGATTTGCACCGGAGCTGGCTGCGTGACACCTCGGTACCGCCGCCGGCGGGGGAGAGCTTCGATGCCGTCGCTGCGCGGGTGAGCCGCGCCCAGCAGAGGATCCTCGTCGAATACGCAGGCCGCACTGTGCTGGTGGTATCGCATGTGACCCCGATCAAGACGTTGCTGCGGATGGCTCTCGACGCCGGTCCGACGATCTTGTACCGGCTGCACCTGGACCTCGCCTCGTTGTCGATCGCCGAGTTCTACCCCGACGGCGGGGCCTCGGTTTGTCTGGTGAACCAGACCGGCTATCTCTGATCCGGTGAGCCTGTCCGCCGTTCGCACCTGACGGTGCGACCGCTTCCGCCGGACCGTCGATGCTGAACCGGTACGGTGTCAGCGTCGAAAAGCGCTTGAACGCTTTCTGGAGGCAACCTGTCAGGACCGCCGGCAGCTGCGAAGTATTTCCTCCGACCCGAGATCAGCGGTGGCGGCCGGATCCACCGTGGTCGCTGTGTGTGTCCGTGTCCGGATGCTTGATACCGATGAGGGTCCACTTGGTGAAGATCATTTTGACGCACGCATCACTGTGATTGGTGGGAATCAAGCCCCGGTCGATCGCGGGGCGCGTCATGAGGACGTCGGCAATCTCAATAGGCCAAGCTCAATAAGACTCTGAATTCGGTGAATTCGGCTCCCATCCGTTGGGCAGCATTTCTTTCTCGAAGGATTTCCGGCCTTCGGTATCAAACCTCTGGCAAAGTTCCTGAACTTCTTCCTTGAAAAGAACCAGCTGCGAAAACCCGACCAGTTCATCACCTTGGTGAATCGGTGAAACGGTTACCAGGAGTGCGCGCATGCCTGGAGGATGCGCCACATAACGAACCGGCTCGGTCCGCCCCTTTTCGAACAGCCCAAACATGGCGTCTAACCGCGGGTTGGTAATTGCACGGCTATGCCGATTGCGCACGTTGTCATCTATGTAGCTGGGTTGACGATCCATGTATAGCGCTGCCCAGCGGTTGTAGTAGATGACGACCCCGTCGCGATCCAAGATCGTGACGCCTACGCCGGCTTCCTCCAGAATCCGATCGGCCCAGTTCGACAGCGCCCAGTCTGGCCGGATCCGGTTCTCGCGGTATTCGGGTAGTGCAACTTCTTGCAAATGTTCTGTAGTCATCGTTTTCCCATTGTCGATCCTGATGAAGTTATCCACGCAAACGGGTTATCGATGCCGGCGGTGGTGTGTCAGAGCCTGGCGTTACGTCCGGCCAGACTCTAACTCTGCACCCTTTTAATATGCTCCGCTGCAGTACATAACGTTACTCGGTCAGTACATCGAATTCAGTCGCCGCCCGGGTGAGAACGATCACCAATGGGGTCCTGTTTTGGTCCGGTCCGATGGGGTTTCTGGGCCCCGGTTTCTTGCCGAGGCTGAAGTTCCCTCCGGACGGCGCCCATCGAGTGACCGATTCTGTCCGCACGATCGTCGAGTTTGCCCGCGGTGTGGCAAGCAGGTCGGCTGGCGGGAGAAGGACGCCGCGTTCCTGAAGCCGCTTTCTTGAGTAAGACTGACTGGGTCTGCGGCGGCGCACGTTGTCGCCATCGATGTCGGACTGGGGGCGTATTGTCGGCATCATGTTCGAAAGTATGTTCGATGTCGATTCTGGGGCGAGCGAGGCGCAGTTGCGGGCCCGGGTCGAGCAATTCGAACAGATGAAGTCCGCCGCCGCCGCGGGGCAGGCGCGCGCGACCGCGCTGTGGGCCGCCAAACGCGAGGCCGCCGAAACCGCGGGCGGGGTGCCCGCGGGCAAACGTGGCCG
>JAHZIT010000138.1 GCA_022601275.1 Actinomycetes bacterium | reverse complement strand
CGGCGGCGACGGCGGTGACGGCGGTAACTCCGGCGACGGCGGCGACGCCGGGTCCGGCGGCGATGGCGGCAATGCCGGAGCCGGCGCTGACGGTGCGGGCACCCACGGCACCGGTGGTGACGGTGGCAATGGCGGCGACAGCGGCATCATCGCCGGTGAGGGAGCCGATGGTGCGGACAACGCGACCGCCGGCGGTGACGGTGGCAACGGCGGACTCGGTGGCGACATCGGGGCTGGCGGGGCGCTCGGCGCCGGCGGTGCGGTCGGTACCGGCGGCAACGGCGGAGCGGCCGGAAACGATGGCGCAGCCGGGGAATCGGTTGGCTTCGGCGGTGACGGTGGCGACGGTGGCGACGGTACGGCCGGTGACAACGGTGGCGACGGCCTCGACGGGACCGGAGCTGACGGTGGCGACGGCCAGGACGGCGGTACCGGTGGCCTTGGCGGCAACGGTGGCGCAGGCGGCACCGACCTCTCCGGTATCAGCGTTGGCGGCGACGGCGGCACCGGCGGCAACGGCGCCAACGGCGGCAACGGCGGCGATGGCGGCTCGGGTGAGGTGCCCGCTCCCGGCAGCGGAATTGCCGGCGGCAACGGCGGCAACTCCGGCGACGGCGGCGACGCCGGGTCCGGCGGTGCGGGCGGTAATGCCGGAGCCGGCGCTGACGCTGCGGGCACCAACGGCACCGGCGGTAACGGCGGCAACGGCGGCGACAGCGGCACCTTCGCCGGTGACGGCGCCGACGGTGCGGACAACGCCACTGCTGGCGGTGACGGTGGCAACGGCGGACTCGGTGGCGACATCGGGGCCGGCGGGGCGCTCGGCGGTGGCGGCGCGGCCGGTATCGGTGGTAACGGCGGAGCGGCCGGAAACGACGGCGCGGCCGGGGTATCGGCCGGCTTCGGCGGCGACGGCGGTGACGGTGGCAACGGCCTGGCCGGCGACATCGGTGGCAATGGCGGGGCCGGCGGTAACGGCGGTGACGGCCAGGACGGCGGTTCCGGCGGTGACGGCGGTCTCGGTGGCGCAGGCGGCACCGATGCCACTGGCCTCAGCTTCGGCGGCAACGGCGGCAGCGGCGGTAACGGCGCGGACGGCGGCAACGGCGGCAACGGCGGCGACGGCGATGATGCGGGCGGCACCGGCGGTGCACCCGGCGAGGCTGGCGGCAACTCCGGAGCTGGCGGAGCTGGCGGTGACGGCGGATCCGGCGCGGCCGGCGGTGCAGGCGCTGACGGTGCGGGCACCGACGGTGACGGTGGTTCCGGCGGTGATGGCGGCGACGCCGGTGCGGTTGCCGGCAACGGTGGCGACGGGGCCGACAACACCACCATCGGTGGTGACGGCGGCGCCGGTGGCAACGGCGGATCCATCGGAGCCCTCGGTGCTGCCGGCAACGGCGGCGCAGGCCTCAACCCCGGGGCCGCCGGACTTGCTGGCGAATCCAACGGTGACGGCGGCAACGGCGGTGACGGCGGCAACGGCGCTACCGGCACAACCGGCGCCGACGGCGGAGCTGAAACCGGAGCCGACGGCAGCGCCGGCGGAACCGGCGGGGCCGGTGGTAACGGCGGAACCGGCGGTGACGGCGGAACAACCACCGGTGTCGGAGGTGACGGCGGAACCGGCGGCATCGGCGGTACCGGCGGCATCGGCGGTAGCGGCGGGTCCGGTTTGAACCGCAGCGCTCAAGGGTGCGTGGGCCCGCAATGCAGCGGCCTTCCCGGCGGTAACGGGGGTGACAGCGGAACCGGCGGCGACGGCGGAGTCGGCGGCAACGGCGGCGACGCCGGGACCGGCATTGACGGTGTGGGCACCAACGGCACCGGCGGCGACGGCGGAGTCGGCGGCAACAGCGGCGCCCAAGGCGGCGACGGCGGCTCCGGCGCCGGCAGCATCAGCATCGGCCTTCCCGGCGGCAACGGCGGTGACGGCGGATCCAGTGGGGCTGGCGGCAACGGTGGCACCGGCGGCCTGGTCGGAGCCGGTGGCAACGGCGGTGCGGCCGGCACCGACGGTGATGCCGGCGAATCCAACGGCGACGGCGGCGACGGCGGCGAAGGCGGTGACATCGCCCTCATCGACGGAGCAAGCACAGCTGTCGGCGGCAACGGCGGCACCGGCGGCAACGGCGGAGCCGACTCCGGCAACGGTGGTGAAGGAGGTGCCGGTGGTCCCGCGCTCAACTTCGCGATCGGCGGCGGTGCCACCGGCGGTAACGGAGGTGACGGTGGTGACGGTCTAGGTGCGCTCGCCGGTGACGGCGGTGACGGCGGTGACGGCGGGAACGCCCAGCCCGGCATCGGCGGCGTCGGCACCGGTGGCACCGGCGGCAACGGTGGCACCGCCGTCGGCGGAACCCCCGGCACCGACGGAACCGACGGCTCGGTCGTGTAACAGACGTTGGGTGGCAGGCCAACAGGGCAGTAGTTGGCGCTGAAGGCCTGCCACTGACGTAACAGACGGTCTGAAAGGCACGGTGTCGAAAACGACACCGTGCCTTTCAGCACTGTTAGAGACGATCGCAGTAGCCGCTATCGACCGTTCAATGCGTCCGGGGCACACGGCGGCCTGGCGGCCACGACCACCGCACCCTGAAGCGGGCGCTTCCCGCCGGGCTGGAACACTGGTGACATGCGAGCTCACCCCGCAGCCGGCACCGCCGCGTCGGCCCGACTATTCACCGACGCATGTTCGGTGATCCCAGGCGGGGTGAACTCGCCGGTGCGGGCTTTCTCCTCGGTCGGCGGGACCCCGCGGTTCATCACCTCGGCCAAGGATTGCTGGCTGACCGACGCCGACGGCAACCGTTACGTCGACCTGGTGTGTTCGTGGGGCCCGATGCTCCTCGGCCACGCCCACCCTGCGGTGGTCGAGGCCGTACAGCGGGTGGCAGCCGACGGGCTGTCGTTCGGGGCGCCGACACCGTCGGAGTCCGAGCTTGCGCGCGAGATCATCGACCGGGTCGCGCCGGTCGAGCTGCTGCGGCTGGTCAATTCCGGGACCGAGGCCACCATGAGCGCTATCCGGCTCGCCCGCGGCTACACCGGTCGCGCGAAGATCATCAAGTTCGCGGGCTGCTACCACGGCCACAGCGATGCCCTGCTGGCCGACGCCGGTTCGGGGGTTGCGACGCTGGGCCTGCCGTCCTCGCCAGGGGTGACCGGTGCCGCCGCAGCCGACACGATCGTGCTCCCGTACAACAATATTGCCGCTCTCGACGATGTGTTCGCGCGCTTCGGCGACGAGATCGCATGCATCATTACCGAAGCCAGCCCGGGCAACATGGGTGTGGTGCCGCCGCTGCCGGGATTCAACGCCGCGCTGCGCCGTATCACCGCCGCACACGGGGCGTTGCTCGTCGTCGACGAGGTGATGACGGGTTTCCGGGTCAGCCGATCCGGCTGGTACGGGATAGATCCGGTGGAGGCCGACCTCTTCACCTTCGGCAAGGTGATGAGCGGTGGGCTGCCGGCCGCTGCATTCGGCGGCAAGGCCGAGGTGATGGGTCGGCTCGCGCCGCTGGGGCCGGTCTATCAGGCGGGCACGCTGTCCGGTAACCCGGTGGCGATGGCCGCAGGCCTGGCCACTTTGCGCGCAGCCGACAACGCCGCCTATGACCGGCTGGATTCCAACGCTGATCGGCTGACCGCGCTGATCGGTGATGCTCTCAACGACGCCGGGGTCGACCATCAGATTTCCCGGGCAGGCAACATGTTCAGCGTGTTCTTCAGCGACGAGCCGGTGGCCGATTTCGCGGCGGCCCGGGGCACGCAGACCTGGCGATTCCCGGCGTTCTTCCATGGACTGCTTGCGGCTGGTGTCTATCCGCCGCCGAGCCCCTACGAAAGCTGGTTCGTATCAACCGCACTGGATGACGAGGCCTTCGAGCGCATCGCAGACGCATTACCCGGCGCGGCGCGTGACGCAGCCCAGGCTGCGGGGCCCACATGAGCACAGACGCCGTCAAGACGGTTGTGCACGTCATGCGTCACGGCGAGGTGCACAATCCGGACAAGATCCTCTACGGCCGGCTGCCCGACTACCACCTGTCTGACCGGGGTCGGGCACAGGCGCAGGCAGTCGCTGACTGGCTCGCGCACCGCGACATCAACTATGTGGTCGCTTCGCCGCTCGACCGCGCCCAGGAGACCGCGGCGCCCATCGCGGCGCACCATGGTCTGGCAGTCGACACCGATGACGAGCTCATCGAGTCGGCAAACATCTTTGAGGGGCAGAAGGTCTCGCCCGGAGATGGTGCGCTGCGCGATCCCCGAAACTGGTGGCACCTGCGCAATCCCCGCGTACCGACCTGGGGTGAGCCCTACCTGCATATCGCGGCGCGGATGACGCGGGCGCTGCTGCGCGCCAGGACTGAGGGAAGCGGTCACGAAGCGGTGTGCGTCAGTCATCAACTCCCCGTCGAGACGTTGCGCAGGTCGATGACAGACAAACCGTTGCATCACTTTCCGACCAGACGCATGTGCAACTTGGCTTCGGTCACGTCGTTCTACTTCAACGGCGATGCCTGCGTGGGCTGGGGGTATGCGGAGTTGGCCGGACAGTGACACGGCCGGCGGCCAGGGGGCGTGCGCTGCTGAGAGTGTGTGCGGCCGTAGGAATGGCGGTAGCGGTATTCACCGGATGCGCCACCGGTAGCGACGCGGTGGCTCAGGGGGGCACCTTCGAATTCGTGGCGCCGGGCGGTAAGACCGACATCTTCTACGATCCGCCGCAGGACCGCGGCCGGCCCGGACCGCTCAGCGGGCCGGACTTGATGGACACCAATCAGACGATCTCGCTCGACGACTTCACCGGCCAGGTCGTCGTGATCAACGTCTGGGGACAGTGGTGCGCTCCATGCCGCACCGAGATCACGCAGCTGCAACAGGTGTTCGAGGCTACCCGCGACCTGGGCGTGGCATTCCTGGGTATCGATGTGCGGGACAACAACATCGATGCACCACGGGACTTCATTGTCGACCGAGGAGTCACCTTCCCGTCGATCTACGACCCGGCCATGCGGACGATGATCGCCTTCGGCGGCCGCTATCCCACGACGGTGATCCCGTCGACGGTCGTGTTGGATCGCGAGCACCGGGTCGCTGCGGTGTTCCTGCGTGAGCTGCTCGCCGAGGACCTGCAACCCCTGGTCGAGCGGCTGGCCGCCGAGGCTCCGGCGAAATGAGCCTGGACACTGCCGGCGAGCTGACGGCCAGCGGTCCGCTACTGCTGGCCGCCTCGGTGAGTGCGCTCGCAGGCCTGGTGTCCTTCGCCTCACCCTGCGTGATTCCGTTGGTACCCGGGTACCTGTCCTATCTGGCGGCGGTGGTCGGCGTCGACCCCAAGCAGACGTCACCGCATGCCGGGTCTGGCTCCGTTCCATCTCCCGGCGCTCCGCTTGCCCCAGCCGTGCTGCGCGGGACTCGACTGCGAGTGGCCGGCGCGGCGGTCTTGTTCGTGGCCGGTTTCACAGTGGTGTTCGTGCTCGGCACCGTCGCGGTGTTGGGTATGACCACGTCGTTGATCACCAATCAGCTTCTGCTCCAGCGGATCGGCGGTGTGATCACCATCCTGATGGGGTTGGTCTTCATCGGGCTGGTCCCGGCGTTGCAGCGTGACACCCGGTTCACCCCGAGGCAGCTGTCCACACTGGGTGGCGCTCCGCTGCTGGGCGCGGTGTTCGCACTGGGATGGACGCCTTGTCTGGGGCCGACGCTCACCGGCGTGATCGCCGTCGCGTCGGCGACCGAGGGCAGCAACGTGGCACGTGGGGTCGTGCTGGTGGTCGCCTACTGTCTCGGGTTGGGTATCCCGTTCGTGCTGTTGGCTTTCGGTTCGGCGCGGGCCGTCGCCGGACTGAGCTGGCTGCGCCGCCACACCCGCACGATTCAGATCTTCGGCGGCGTCATGCTGATCCTGGTGGGTACCGCGTTGGTCACCGGGCTGTGGGACGAGTTCGTGTCCTGGGTTCGCGATGCGTTCGTCAGCGACGTGAGGCTGCCGATCTGATGTCCGAACCCTCTCAACCGCGGGCAGACGAAGGTTCGCGTAGTCATGAGGACAATCGTGCGAGTTCGCGTCCGCTCGCCCGCTGGAGGTGGCCACGGCTCGCGCTGGTACGCAACACGTGGCGCACCCTGACCTCAATGGGGACAGCGCTCGTGCTGCTGTTTCTGCTCGCACTCGCGGCGATACCCGGCGCGCTGCTGCCACAGCGGAACCTGAACGAGGCCAAGGTCGCCGAGTACATCGCCGCGTATCCGACCATCGGTCCGTGGCTGGACCGAATGCAGGCGTTCGACGTCTTCTCCAGCTTCTGGTTCACCGCGATCTATGTGCTGCTCTTCATCTCGCTGGTGGGTTGCCTGACACCGCGACTGTTCGAGCATTTCCGCAGCCTGCGAGCAGCACCCGTGGCTGCGCCGCGCAACCTGGGCCGACTCCCCAAGCACCACCTCGCTGAGGTGCGTGCGGGCACCGGAGGTGTGGCCGAACTCACGGCGGTGGTCGACACACGGCTTCGTGGCTGGCGTCGCACCGTCCGATCGAGCGGCGACGGTGCCACTGAAGCCGCCGACAACAAGGAAATTTCAGCGGAGAAGGGCTATCTCCACGAGTTCGGGAACATCGTTTTCCACTTCTCGTTGCTAGGTCTGCTGGTCGCGATCGCCGCCGGAAAACTGTTCAGCTATGAGGGCAATGTCATCGTCGTCGCCGATGGCGGGCCAGGATTCTGTTCGGCGTCACCAGCCGCGTTCGACTCCTTCCGGGCCGGAAACACCGTAGACGGAACGTCGTTGTACCCGATCTGCGTGCGAGTCAACGACTTCGAATCCACTTATCTGCCCAACGGGCAGGCGGTTTCCTTCCGGGCCGACATCGAGTACCAGGCCGGCGACGACCTCGATACCGGAATGTGGCAGCGGTATCCGCTGAAAGTCAACGAGCCGCTGCGCGTCGGTGGCGATCGGATCTACCTGCAGGGCCACGGCTATGCCCCCACGTTCACCGTCGTATTCCCGGACGGCCAGAGCCGCACCCAGACTTTGCAGTGGCGGCCAGACGACCAGATCACTTTCCTGTCCTCGGGTGCGATGCGTTTCGATCCGCCCGGCGGCACGTACGCCGACGAGCGGGAGCGGCGCAAGAACCAGATCGCGATTCAGGGGTTGTTCGCGCCGACCGGGCAGCTCGACGGCACGCTGCTTTCGTCCAGCTTTCCCGCCCTGAACGACCCGACCGTGGCGATCGATGTCTACCGGGGTGACACCGGCCTGGATACCGGGCGCCCGCAGTCACTGTTCTCCCTGGATCCACGCATGGTGGATCAGGGCCGGCAGGTGAAAGTCGCGCGAGTCAACCTGCGCGCCGGCGAGGACATCCGCCTCGACGACGGCACCGTCGTCCGCTTCGACGGCGCCGAGCAGTTCGTGAATCTCCAGGTCTCCCACGATCCGGCCCAGATCTGGGTGCTGGTGTTCGCGATGACGATGATGGCCGGTCTGCTGGTGTCGCTGGTCGTGCGGCGCCGCCGTCTCTGGGTGCGGTTGTCCCAGGGCGCTGCGGGTACGGTGAAAGTCGAGCTGGGAGGCTTGGCCCGCACTGACAATTCGGGGTGGGGCGATGAGTTCGAGCGGCTGGCCGGGCGGCTGCTGGCGGGTCTCGATCCGGGCGGCGACGAGAAGAGCGAAGAGAAGAAAGCGGATCGGGAATGAACACCACCGACATCGACACCGGGCTCGCTCGCTACTCGGACTGGGCGTTCACGTCGTCGGTTCTGGTGTTCCTGTCCGCGCTGTTGCTGCTTGCCGTTGCGCTGGCCAACAGCCGCAGCCGCAAGGTCGAGACCCGGGAGTTGGTGGCGGCCGAGTTGGTGGCGGCGACATCGGGCCACGGAGCCGCCCCGGTGACGGGCAACAGTGGGACTCCCGGCGTCGTCGCGGACGTTCCGCGCCGGTCTTTTGACGAACGCATCGGTTCGGCCGGACTTGCGTTGGTTTACCTCGGAATCGCGCTGCTGCTGGGCTGCATCGTGCTGCGCGGTCTTTCTACCTCACGGGTGCCGTGGGGCAACATGTACGAGTTCATCAACCTGACGTGTTTCTTCGGCCTGGTGGCTGCCGCCGTGGTTCTGCGTCGACCGCAGTACCGGTCGCTGTGGGTGTTCGTTCTTCTTCCGGTGTTGATCTTGCTCACCGTCTCGGGTCGCTGGCTGTACTCGCAGGCCGCGCCGGTGATGCCCGCCCTGCAGTCTTACTGGCTGCCGATCCACGTGTCGGTGGTCAGCGTCGGATCAGGGGTGTTTCTGGTCGCCGGGGTTGCCAGCGTCCTATTCCTGCTCAAGATGTCACGTCTGGGCGACCCGGGTCGCTCCGATGTGCTGGGGCGCATCGTGCAGAAGCTTCCGGACGCCCAGGTTCTGGACAGGATCGCCTATCGCACAACAATTTTCGCTTTCCCGGTGTTCGGCTTCGGGGTGATCTTCGGCGCTATCTGGGCCGAGGAGGCATGGGGACGCTACTGGGGCTGGGACCCCAAGGAGACGATGGCGTTCATCGCCTGGGTCATCTATGCGGCCTACCTGCACGCCCGCTCGACAGCGGGCTGGCGGGACCGAAAAGCCGCGTGGATCAACGTCGCCGGCTTGATTGCGATGATATTCAACCTGTTCTTCATCAACCTGGTCACCGCCGGCCTGCATTCGTACGCCGGCGTCGGCTGAGCCGAAACGCGTGCACATCGGCCGGCGCCGCGAAGAGAGGGGATCAACCGTTGTATGAACTGCCGGGTTGTTTTCGGGCGGAGCAACGGTTCGTCGACCCGGCAGCTGTCCTGCCTGCTGAGTGGACGGCTCCGACCCCGCCGCACGGGACGTCGCCCGCTTTGTCGACCGGGCTGGCCCCCAACCCCGAACCGGCACTTCCCGAGCCGAGCGAATCCGATCCGCCGCCCTACTTCGATCTTTCGACGGTTGCGTTGCTCGGCAAGGCCAGACGTGCTCCGTCGGCCGGCTGGCGCAAGTGGGTGTACTGGGCCTCAGCCCGGCTGATCGACCCCGGCGAGAGCCCTAAGGTGATGCGCCACGACAGTTTGGTCGCCCAGGTGCAACGTCCGCTGCGCGGGTGCTACCGGATTGCCCTGCTCTCCCAGAAAGGCGGTGTCGGCAAGACGACCATCACCGCGACGCTGGGCGCGACGTTCGCGACGACGCGCGGTGATCGAGTAGTCGCTGTAGACGCCAACCCTGACCGGGGCACCCTGAGCCAGAAAGTGCCGTTGGAGACACCGGCGACCGTGCGCCACCTGCTTCGCGACGCGGAGGGAATCGCGGCCTACAGCGATGTCCGGCATTACACGTCACAGGGTCCGAGCCGCTTGGAGGTGCTCGCGTCGGAGAGCGACCCCGCGGTGTCCGAGGCCTTCAGCTCCGACGACTACACCCGCACCCTGGCAGTGCTGGAGCGTTTCTACAGTCTGGTGCTCACCGACTGCGGCACCGGAATGCTGCATTCGGCGATGTCGGCGGTGATCGAGAAGGCTGACGTGCTGGTGGTGATCAGCTCGGGTTCGGTGGACGGAGCGCGCAGCGCGTCGGCAACGCTGGACTGGTTGGATGCCCACGGACACGAGGACATGGTGACCAACTCGATCGCGGTGATCAACGGCGTACGACCGCGGTCGGGCAGGGGCACCAAAGTTGATCTGGACAAGGTGATCGACCATTTCGCGCGCCGCTGCCGATCGGTGCGCCAGGTACCGTTCGACCCGCATTTGGAAGAAGGTGCCGAGATCAGTCTGGACCGGCTGCGTCCCCAGACCAGGGAGTCACTCATCGAGCTCGCCGCAGTGGTGGCCGACGGCTTTCCGGGCGCGCGACGTAGCGGCAACCCGCAAGCCGGCTAGATTCGGCGGGCTGGCTCAGCAGGCCAGCTTCCGCGCTGTCAGGACCGCGGCTGGTCGTCGTGCGGATTGATCCGTCGCAGAAAATCCGGATCGTCGTCTGGCCCGATCACGCGGGTGCGCGGTCGGTTCGCGGTCATCCGCGAAACGCGCCATCCGACGTAGACCAGCAGGGCCAACACGATAATCAGGAGCAAATACGCCACTCGAAACCTCCTTGCTACCAATATACGCGTCGTGAGTAGGCTCGGCCGGTGACTGATGAACGGCCCGGATCCCGAATGCTGATCGACGTTCTTGTCTATGTCGCCGCCCGACTGGGGCTTGTCGTCGTGGTGACCACTGTGATCGTCGTCGCCGGACACCTGCTCGGGGTGCGCGACTTCCCGGTGGTGGTGGCTTTGCTGTTCGGCATCGTGATCGCGCTTCCGCTGGGTATCTGGTTGTTTGCACCGCTGCGGCGGCGGGCCACCGAGAGCATCGCGGTCCTTGATGCACGCCGACGCCGCGACCGCGAGCAGCTGCAAGCCAGG
>JAHZIT010000137.1 GCA_022601275.1 Actinomycetes bacterium | reverse complement strand
CACCCGGCCAATGGCGCGATGGCGTCGGTTTGACGGGTTCACCTCCGTTCAACCGTGAATCTGGTGTAAATCTGGATAGAACGTGTTCTAGTTTTCCAGGTCGAAGGAGGGTCAGTGGCGCTGCGAGTCGTGCAGTGGGCGACCGGTGGGGTCGGCGTGGCCGCTGTCAAGGCGGTGTTGGAACATCCCGAACTCGAACTGGTCGGCTGCTGGGTGCACTCGCCGGCCAAGGCGGGCCGGGACGTCGGCCAGATAGTCGGCACTGATCCGCTGGGCGTCACCGCGACCGACAGCACCGACGAGATCCTGGCGCTGAACGCCGACGCCGTGATCTATACCCCGTTGATGGCCAAACCCGATGAAGTGGCTGCTCTGTTGAGGTCAGGCAAGAACGTGGTGACCCCGGTGGGCTGGCTGTACCCCAGTGAACGCAGCGGCGCGCCGCTGCGGGACGCCGCGCTTCAGGGCAACGCGACGCTGCACGGTACCGGCATCGCGCCGGGTGGGATCAGCGAGAAGTTCCCGTTGATGCTCTCGGCGATGTCGACGGGGGTGACGTTTGTCCGCGCCGAGGAGTACTCGGACCTGCGCACCTACGAAGCGCCCGACGTACTTCGTCACGTGATGGGTTTCGGCGAAGCCCCGGATAGGGCCCTGACCGGGCCGATGCAGAAGATGCTGAACGCGGGATTCATCCAGGCAGTCCGAATGTGCGTGGACCAGTTGGGTTTTGCGACCGATCCGCAAGTGCGGGCTTCGCAGGAGGTAGCGGTAGCCACTGAGGTGATCAACTCGCCAATGGGCCGGATCGAACCCGGGCAGGTGGCTGGCCGCAAGTTTCACTGGGAGGCGCTCTCCGGCGGCGAAGTCGTGGTGCGAGTGACGGTGAACTGGTTGATGGGCGAAGAGGACCTCGACCCAGCATGGTCGTTCGGCCCAGAGGGGCAACGCTATGAGATAGAGGTGCATGGCAACCCGGACTTCACTGTGTCGGTCAAGGGTTTTCAGTCTGAGGTCGGCGGGCAAGGCCCGGAGCACGGTGTCGTCGGCACCGCCGCGCATTGTGTGAACTCGGTGCCCGCAGTGTGCGCTGCGCCGCCGGGAATCGCGACCTACCTGGACCTGCCGCTGATCAGTGGCAAGGCTGCGCCCCGGTTCCGCTGAACTATCTACCGGGTGAACTGACTAGGATTGCTCAGCATGGCCACGGCACACGTGATGGAGCAGTCGCGCGCAATACCGGTTGACGTCGACACTGCCTTCAGACGCACGTTGGCGGTGTCGCTGCCCAGCATCTTCAGCCGCCGGTACGGCCCGATCGGACCGGTCAAGGCGGTGCGAGACCAAACCGGGGATTGGGC
Organism: Actinomycetes bacterium; assembly: GCA_022601275.1. GTDB lineage: Bacteria > Actinomycetota > Actinomycetes > Mycobacteriales > Mycobacteriaceae > Mycobacterium. The sequence goes on along the minus strand of JAHZIT010000137.1, from coordinate 12,143 downwards.
GACGGTAGGTCAAACCCGCACGGTGGTCCAGGCCGGGGGCGGAAGCATGCGTGAGGAACTGACTCTCGTCGACGCCCCGAAGGCGTTCGGATACAGGCTGTCGGGGATCAAAGGTCCACTGGCGCCGGTGGTCGACCATATCGAGGGGGCGTGGCTGTTCGCCCCCACCGGCAGCGGCACCAATGTGACCTGGCGCTGGACTATCTACCCGAAGTCTGCCGCCGCTGGTCTGGCGATGCCGGCGTTCGCGGCACTGTGGCGCGGGTTCGCCCGCCAGGGCCTCGAACAACTCTCCGGCGAACTCCTCAGCTGATCTGCGAAGTCTGATCTGTGAAGTTGTAGATGGTTCCGAAGCAATCGCGGAATTCGGCACGGGCAGCGGGTTCCCCGAATGCCGCACCCGCCCCTTGCCCGTCGGCCACGGCAGGACGGGTCTATTGAATCCGAGAAACGGCCAACGGCTGTGGCAATCCCGGGATGGCAACAACATCCCCAACGACGCCAAATTGCGCCTGACGGGCCGTCGATGACGGCCGGCCGAAGGGCGCTGGTGCTCGCCGGCGGCGGGTTGGCGGGAATCGCATGGGAGACCGGCCTGCTGCTGGGAATTTCCGATGAAGTCCCGGCAGCCGGCCAGGCACTGCTCGGCTCTGATGTTCTGCTGGGAACGTCCGCCGGATCGGCCGTCGCGGCCCAGATCGGCAGCGGGGCTTCCCTGGAAGAGTTGTTCGCGCGGCAGGTGGCGGCGGGCGAGACCCATGAAATCCACCCCGGCGTGTCCGTCGAGGTCATCACCGAATTGTTTCTGAACGCGATGCTGACCCCGGGCGCGACCAAAGTGCAGAAGCTGCAGCAGATCGGCGCAGTGGCCGTGGAGGTCTCAAGACGTGCCGAGACCGTCCCGGAATCGGTACGTCGATCGGTGATCGCCCGCCGGTTACCTTCCCACGACTGGCCCCAGCGGATACTCCGCGTTACTGCGATCGACATTGCCACTGGTGAACTCGTGGTTTTCGACAAGGAGTCTCGCGTCGATCTGGTCGATGCCGTCGCAGCTAGTTGCGCGGTCCCGGCGGCCTGGCCACCGGTGCGGATCGGTGACCGTCAATTCATGGACGGTGGCGTGGGCAGCGCTGTGAACATGCCGGCGGTTTCTGACTGCGAAGTCGCGGTAGCGCTGGTGCCCGCTGGCGCGGACGCGCCGTCGCCATGGGGGACGCCTTCGGCGCAAGAGATCAATGAGTTTGCAGGTGCCTCGCTAGCGGTGTTCGCCGACGCCGAGTCACTTGAGGCCTTCGGGCCCAACGCACTGGATCCGGCGTGTCGTGAACCATCGGCGGAGGCGGGCCGGGTCCAGGGTCGCCGCGAGGCGCATCGGGTTGCCAGGTTCCTAGGTCTCTGACCCGCCTTCGAGCTTGTCGAGTGCGGCGCTGGCGGATTCCTGCCCAACCCCGATGACTTCATTGGCGCGGTGGAAATCCAGGCTGCGGCATACAGTTCTCGGAACCTCGATGAGGAGGTCCGGCGGATAGGCGGCCAGCGTGTGGCGTGCCAACGCACCCTGTGCGATATCAATTGTGCGGTACATCACCTCGAAACCACCCAGCTTGGGAGCATCAGATCCGCTCGGTTTGTCGGGCTCCTCGTCTTCTTCGGAGGCGGTGAGTCGGCTCAGCATCGCGCGACCCGGTTGGGTGTCCAGTAGTGACCGTGCAGCCTTGGTGTCGAGAAGAGACGATGTGCTGCGCCACATTCGGTTCAGCAAGTCAGCGGTGAGACCGGCCTCGCCCCAGCCTCTTTGGGAAAGCGGATCGTCACCGGTGAGTGTCACGGCGATGGTGGCGTCCGCGTCGGCCGCGGCGATCGGCGCCATGGGCAGCGGATCGAGAATGCCTCCGTCGGCGAGCAACCGGCCGCCGAGCAGGTGGGGTGTGATGACACCGGGTATGGCGATCGAAGCCCTTATCGCGTCGTCCACCGGCCCGCGTTGCATCCACACCGATTTGCCGGCGATAAGGTCCGTGGCCACCGATGTGAACGGCACCGGCAAGTCCTCGATGGTGACGTCGCCGAGGATCTCGCGAACGGCCTCAAGGATCTTCTCCGCACGCAGCACACCGGCCGAAGTGATCGACGGATCGAGGAGTCGCAGCACCGCGCGCTGTGTCAAAGAACATGCCCATGAGGCGTATTCGTCGAGCCGGCCGGCGGCTTCCAGGCCACCGACCAGCGCCCCCATGGAGGATCCGGCGATACCGACGATCTCGTGACCCCACTCGTGCAACTCGTTGATGACGCCGATGTGCGCGTAGCCACGCGCCCCGCCACTGCCCAGTGCCAGTGCGACCCGCATAGATCTCATTCTGCGCCCGCCGGGTCCCTCATGCTTGCGATGCGGCCAAGCGGCTGCGCATTTGGCGAATCAGGCGCCGACGTCGGGTACGACGCCGCTGGACTTGCCGTCGAATGGCGCCCGCACCCGGCGTTTGCGTAACGCGATGGCGATTACGCGGCTCGACATCCGCCACGCCGTTACGCAGCTAGGACTTATATGTGTAGTACATATATGTGCGACGAGAGCAGTCGCGATCGACGTTCGGGCTGGTTTCCTCGGCTATCCGCAAAGCCTGTCGACGGCTGCCTCCACCGCCACGATGACCGCCGATTGTTGCCCCGGGGTGAGTTCCGACCAAGGTATGCCGAACGTGCCCGGACCCGCCGAGTCCGTGCGCTGGATCGTCTCCAGGTACGGCTCGAACTGCGCCTGCGATTCGCCGCCCTGTTGTTCCATCCATGTTCTCGCAGCTCTGCATGCCTGGAAGTAGTCGTCCTCGGTGGACTCTGCCGGCGCGCCGACCGCCGTGGTCACCCCGCCTCCGGACACGCCGACTTCACCGGGCGCCAGCGGCGTCGGTGCGACCGACGCGCTGGAAGGTGCGGGGGGCGTCGGCATCGGCTCAGTAGTCAACGGGGGGTCCTCGGTCGACGAGCATCCGGACAGGATCACCAGACCCGCTCCAGCGACCGTGAGCGTGCGGAGTGAGTACCAGCGCATGCGGCCAATCTATGCACCGACCTTCGCTTGCGGCTTTCGGGGGCCAGTTTTCGCAGCTGAGAAGGCTTTGCCGGGTGGCCATCCCGGCTGGCCGGTGGCGGTGGAACCCTCGGCTGCGGGTTGCGGGCGATGTGCCTGCAAGTCGTGAGCGATCAGACAGCGAATCGCCGGTAGGCACCCTAGTCTTGGGAGACCGTCGGCCGGAGCGAGGTCCTATGCAAATCGAGGCACACGAACCACATCATCGTGCCGAGCCCGACCTTCAGGACAAGGGACTCTCGCACAATGCCGTCGGGCTACTGGGCGGTGTCGTGCTGGGCGTCTCGTCGGTGGCGCCGGCCTACGCGTTGACCGCCACTATCGGGATTCTGGTCGCCGAAGCCGGGTCGAAGATGGTCGTGGTCATTATCGCCGGCTTTCTGCCGATGTTCTTCGCCGCGTACGCATACCGCGAGCTCAACAAGGTGGCGCCCGATTGTGGAACATCATTCACCTGGACCACGAAGGCCTTCGGTCCCTACATCGGCTGGATGGGGGGATGGGCGGCCGTCGTTGCGACGGTGATCGTCTTGTCCAACCTCGCTGGGGTCGCGGTTCAGTTCTTCTATCAGTTCATCGGCGATCTATTCGGAAGCGACAGCCTCGCCGGGATGTGGCAGAACCCGGTTGTCAATGTCCTGACGTGTCTGGGCTTCCTGGCGGTGGCGACCGCGATCTCCTACCGAGGAATCACCACCACCGAACGCATTCAGTTCATTCTGGTCGGTTTCCAGATGACGGTGTTGCTCGCGTTCGCGGTGGTCGCGATCGTGAAGTCGGGGTCATCGGCGACCGGCATCCCGTTCAGTTTCGAGTGGTTCAGCCCGGCCGGGCTGACGGTTTCGGCGTTCATCGCCGGCCTGTCCGGGTCGATCTTCGCTTTCTGGGGCTGGGATACGGCATTGACTGTTAACGAAGAGTCGCGCGACTCCGATCGCACACCCGGGCGTGCTGCGCTTCTTTGCGTGGTGTCGATTCTGCTGACCTACTTGTTGGTGGCCGTAGCCACGCAGATGTATGCCGGGGTGGGCAGCGAGGGCCTCGGCCTGGGTAACGAGGACATCGAAGACAACGTATTCGGTGCCCTGGCCGAGCCGATACTGGGCGGGCCGCTACACCTCTTCCTATTCCTTGCGGTGCTCGCATCGAGCGCCGCAAGTCTCATCACCACGTTCCTTCCCACGTCGCGCACGATGCTCGCGATGGGCACCTACAAGGCGTTTCCGAAGCGGTTCACCACAATCCATCCCCGCTTCATGACACCGTCCTTTGCGGTCATCGCCGCCGGCGTCGGCGCTGCGGTGTTCTATTCGGTGCTCACGTTCGTCAGTGCGAGAGTGCTCACCGACACGATCTACTCACTGGGGATCATGATCTGCTTCTACTACGGGCTCACTGCTTTCGGCTGTATCTGGTTCTTCCGCAACGAATTGTTCGCCAGCGCCTCGAGCGTCATCTTCAAGCTGCTGTTTCCGTTGCTCGGTGGGCTCGGCTTGGCAGCCGTATTCGTTATCACCCTGCGCGACAGCGCATCGCCCGACTATGGCAGTGGTGCCAGCATCGGCGGCGTGGGCCTGGTCCTCATCCTTGGCCTAGGGCTGATCCTCATCGGGTTGGTGTTCATGCTGATCATGCGGGCCCGGCAGCCTGCGTTCTTCCGCGGTGAAACGCTGCGTAAGGACACCCCCGTGCTCATCGTCGAAGAACCCTAGAGCGCCACCGGGTGTCCCGGGTCCGCCGCCACGTTCTCAGACAGGTTCTGGCCTAGGAGTGTTCGTCGCTGCGCAGCAATGGACGTAACTTCTCAGTTTTCTCGGGCGTCCAGCCCGGTGGCGACAGGATCGACGCCCACGCGTTGGCGAAGGCTTTGACGTAGACGTGTCCGTGGCCATCGGGCACGTTGATCGCCACCGCCATATCTGCGGATACCTGCAGGAAGGTGACGATCGGAATCCACTCTGTGTTCGGTGATACGTCGTAGCCCCGGGGCTCGCGCAGCCAATCCGGTTCGGCGAACAGCAAATCAGGAGTCCACCAGGCGATCGGATCGGAGGCGTGCTGCAGGTAGACCACCCGCGGCTGACCCCACGGGGCATCAGGCCGCTGGAGGTTCTGGGGCTCCGCTACGAACCGGACGTTCTCACCCTCGTCGTAGATCGGTAGCCACTCGGGTGACCCGGGGTCGCGATCGCGGGTCAGCTTCGTCCAGATGATGTTGTTAAAGGTCGGTCCGCTGAAGAGGGCCCCATCGGTTCGCGCGATGAGGTTGTTCAGCGCCAGGAACGGGGCCTCACCGCCGAACGAACCCAAGCTCTCACCGAACACGACCAGCTTGGGCCGCTGGGCCTCGGGCATCTCGCGGACCAACTCGTCCACGGCCTCGAACAGCGCCTGGCCGGCTTTGAGGGCGTTCTGTTTGTCAACCAGGAACGACAGCCAACTGGGGAGGAACGAATACTGCATGCTCACGATTGCGCTGTCGCCGTTGTACATGTACTCCAGGGACGAGGCCGCAGCGGCGTTGATCCAGCCGGTACCGGTCGTCGTGCCCACTGCCACCACGGCGCGGTCCAGTCCGCCGGTGCGCTGGAGCTCGCGTGCGGCAAGCCGTGCCGACTCCTCGATGCTGTCGGCTGAATTCAGGCCTGCGTATGCGCGAATCGGCTCGACCGCCGGGCTTCCGTTGAACTCGGTGAGTTCTTCGACCGTAGGGCCACCGTCGATGAAGAGGCGTCCCTGGTGGCCCAGCGATTCCCAACTGACCAGCGAACCGGGCCCGCCGGAGCGCAGGCTCGTGTCGGGCGGGGAGAAATCGGGATCGGTTTCGTCGTTGACAGCTTCGAAGGTCTTGTTGATGGTGCTCATGGCGAATCGCACCACGATGCCGTTGAGCAGCGCGATGGTCAAAGCTATCAACAGCCCTACCACTATCACGGACGAAACACGTTGTGGAGCAACGCGGTTGAGCTGTCCAGTCAGAAAGCGCACGAGCTTGCCCACCAGCTGCCCGATTTCGACCAGTGTGAACAGGGTGATCAGTGACAGCAGAGCGGCCAGCGGATAATCCCAGAAGCCTAGTCGTGGCACATCCATCAGGTCACGGACGTCGTCCTGCCACCGATGGAACCAGAAGATCATTCCGGTGATGCCTACTGCGCCGACAGCCAGGAGCGCGAGCCAGGCCCAGCGCGGCGCGGGCGGGCTGGAGTCCTTAGAGCGCATGTAGCGCACCAGCCACACCGCGAAAACACCTATGCCGTAACCGATTGCGCCTGAACCGCCGCTGACCAGGCCCTGGAACAACGGGCCTCGAGGTAGCAGGGATGGAGTCAGCGAAAAATACAGGAAGACCAGGCCGACTGCGGTGCCGGTAAAGGTGTAGCGCCGAATCCACCAGGCGGTCTTGTCCGGTAGCGCCTTCTTGTCCGGTGGCGTCTCTTCGTCCGCTGGCGCCTCGCCCCCGTCCTCGGGTGCCTCTTCCTGGCGTGGGGTGTCCTGGCGTGGGGTGTCCTGGCGTGGGGCGTCCTCGGTCGCTACATCGCGCGCTCCGTCGTCAGTCACGAAAGAACCCTAGCGGTGGGTGAAGTTGGCGGCGCGCTTCTGGGTGAACGCGTTCATGCCTTCGGTCTGGTCCTCGGTGGCGAAGGCTGAATGGAACAGTCGTCGCTCGTAGAGCAGACCCTCGGTCAGGGTGGATTCGAAGGCGCGGTTGACTGCCTCCTTGGCCATCCGCGACGCCGACAGTGACATGCTCGCGATGGTCTCAGCGGTTGTTTTCGCTTCGTTGATCAGCGTGTCCGCGGCGACCACACGCGAGACTAGACCGGCGCGTTCGGCCTCGTCGGCGCCCATGTTGCGCCCGGTCAGGATCAGGTCCATCGCCTTGGCCTTGCCGATCGCGCGGGTCAGTCGCTGCGAACCACCCATGCCGGGCAGCACCCCCAACTTGATCTCGGGCTGGCCGAACTTGGCTGTGTCCGCTGCGATCAGGATGTCGCACATCATCGCCAGTTCGCAGCCGCCCCCCAACGCGTACCCTGCGACGGCGGCTATGGTCGGCGTGCGGATTGCGGCGAAGTTTCCCCACGCAGCGAAAAAGTCGGCGGCGAACACGTCCGCGAACGACAGATCCGCCATCTCCTTGATGTCTGCCCCGGCCGCGAATGCTTTTTCGCTTCCGGTGACGATGATTGCGCCGACTCCGGCGTCACTGTCGAGTTCGGCTGCGGCAGTGGTGACTTCCGTCATCACCTTGCTGTTGAGCGCGTTGAGTGCCTTCGGCCGGTTCAGCGTGATGGTGGCGACTCGGCCCTCGCGGGTGACCAGAATCGTCTCGTAATCGTTGGATGTCATGGTTACTCCTGTGTGGTCGGGTGCCCTGGCCGAGTCAGGGTTCGAATGTCAGGTCGGGATCGGCAGGAACGAAGTAAGCTTCGACGTCCTCGCGTGTGACGGACTGCAGCGACGTCGGTGACCACTGCGGATTTCGGTCCTTGTCGATGAGCAATGCGCGGATGCCCTCCACCAGGTCATGCGAACGCAGAGCCGCGCACGATGTCCGGAATTCCTGCCGAAGCACATCTTCCAGGGTTTTCAGCGACGCTGCCCGGCGAACCGCCTCCAACGCCACGGACACGGAAACCGGGGAGCGTGAGGCGATCAGGTCGGCTGCTTGGTGGGCTGCGTTTTCCTCGGCGGTTTTGCCGCCGGCCCGGCCGGGGCCGCCGTCGTGGCCGCGCAGTGCCGCGACGATGTCGGAGACGGTCTGCCCGGCGTAGCAGTGGTCGATCCACGCCCGATCGGCGAGCAGTGGACTAGGTGGGGGCTCCTCGGCGTACGCCGTGAGTGCCGCATCTATGTCATCGGTCACGATCGCCTCGGTGAACGCCCCGAGGCGATCTTGGGGCACGAAGTGGTCGGCGAACCCCATTGCGATCGCGTCCGCACCGGTGAAAGGTGCACCCGTCAGGGCGGCGTGGATGCCGAGCAGGCCGGGCGTGCGCGACAGGATGAGGGTTCCGCCGACGTCGGGGACGAACCCGATACCCACCTCGGGCATCGCCATCTTGGTCGTCTCGGTGACCACTCGCACGCTGCAGTGCGCGCTGATACCGACACCGCCGCCCATCGTGATGCCGTTCATGATCGCCACGATGGGCTTGGGATAGCGACCGATGTAGGCATTGAGCCGGTACTCGTCGAACCAGAACTGGCGCGCCTCAGCGCCGCCGGCCTTGGCGCTGTGATAGATCGCGACAACATCCCCACCGGCGCATAGGCCTCGGTCACCGGCGCCCGAGATGACGACCGTGCGGACCGCGTCGTCATTCTCCCAAGCGGTCAGCGCCGCAGAGATCCGGCCCACCATCGGGTGGGTCAACGAGTTGATCGCTTGGGGGCGGTTGAGGGTGAGTAACCCGACGCCTCTGCCGGCAGGCCCGCCCACAGAAACCAGGACATCCTCGTCGTCGTGCACGGAAGGCAATCTAGTTCGTCGTTGCGCGGCCCCGGGGCCCGGGTAAGGTTCCGGTGATAGGGCCTGAATCGGGGCTGTCGGGGTATGCGGGAACTGGCTTGGGACCTCATACGTTGAGAGAGTGTTCGTAACAGGTTGACACTTCAGTACAGGAAGGAACCGACGGTGCGCGAGAGCAGCAACCCGGTATTTCGATCACTGCCCAAGGGGCAGGGCGGATATGCGCAGTTCGGTACCGGAGCCGCCGGCTACGGTGCACAGGCGGTACACGCCGATCCGTACGTCACGCAGTATCCCGACCAGCAGCAGACGGGCGTCTCCCGCTCGCTGACCATCGATGACGTCGTCACCAAGACCGGCATCACGCTGGCGGTTCTGTCCGCGGTCGCGGTCGTCTCGTACTTCATGGTGGCTGGCAACCCCGGACTAGCGATGCCGTTCACCCTGGTAGGCGCGCTTGGCGGCCTAGCCCTGGTGATGGTCGCGATGTTTGGCCGCAAGCAGGATAATCCGGCGATCGTGATGAGCTACGCCGCTCTTGAGGGCCTGTTCCTCGGTGCGATTTCATTCATCCTCGCCAACGTCTACTCCGCCGGCGGTCCCGGAATGATCGCTCAGGCGATCGTGGGCACGATCGGCGTTTTCTTCGGCATGCTGGTCGTCTACAAGACGGGGGCTATCCGGGTCACGCCCAAGTTCACCCGCATGATCGTTGCGGCGCTGTTCGGTGTGCTGGCCCTGATGCTGCTCAACTTCGTGCTGGCCATATTCGGCGTGGGCGGAGGCGAGGGTATGGGCCTGCGCAGCGGCGGGCCGATCGCCATCATCTTCTCGCTCTTCGTGATCGGTCTGGCAGCGTTCAGCTTCCTCATCGATTTCGATGCCGCCGACCAGATGATCCGAGCCGGCGCCCCCGAGAAGGCCGCCTGGGGCATTGCCCTCGGCCTGACTGTCACCCTGGTGTGGCTGTACATCGAGATCCTGCGTCTGTTGAGCTACTTCAATAGCGAGTAGCGGAGACCGCAAAGAGGGGCGTCCACATCGTGGGCGCCCCTCTTTTGTGCTTTCGGCCAGTGTGCTTTCGGCCAGTGTGCTTTCGGCCAGTGTGCACAGAGATCGCGGCACTTGCCGAAACCACGATCTGAGTGCACACCAGGAGATCTGAGTGCACACCAGGACGGGACTTATCCACAGGCCGCGGTCTGACCACCGTTGTTTTGGCACAGTTCTGCGACATTCGAGAGGTGACTTCGTTAGACGGCCCCTTCGTAGGGAGCGCGGCTGTGGCTGATGGACTGGTGAAGAAGCATCAACTGCGATCCCAATACCGCGCAGTATTTCCTGATGTGTACGTGCCGAACGGCACGGAGCCGACGCTGGGGCAACGTACGAAAGCAGCGTGGTTGTGGTCGGGGAGAAAAGCCGTGATCGCGGGGGCCGCCGCAGCCGGGATGCATGGCGCGAAATGGATACCTGACGACGAACCGGTGGAGCTGATCTGGTCCAACACCCGTCCCCCGCCGGGCATCATCACGCGCAGGGACCGCTTGGCCGGAGGGGAAGTCCAGTGGTTGCGGGGTCTTGCTGTGACTACTGCCGCACGTACCGCCTTCGACGCCGGGCGGCTGACGCGCGGAGATCGAGGTGTCGCTCGACTCGACGCACTCGGCAATTCCACGAGATTCGACACCGACGCCGTTCTCGATCTCGCGCGCAGACACCCCGGATCTCCGGGGATCCCGCGGTTGCGCGCAGCGCTCGAGCCCCACGACCGTGGAGCCGAGTCGCCGCGCGAGACCTGGCTGCGGCTGCTGCTGGTCCGTGCCGGCTATCCGAAGCCGCGCACTCAGATCCCGATCTTCGACAACTACAGGCGTCCCCGTTACTACCTCGACATGGGTTGGGAGGAAGTGATGGTGGCGGTCGAATACGACGGCGAGCATCACCGGGAGCGTGCGGTGTTCGGCAAGGACATCATCCGCGCAGAGTTCATCGCTGAGCGGCGCTGGAAACGGGTGAGGGTCGTCGCGGGTCATCGCCCGGCAGCGATCCTCGACCGCGTCGGTAGGGCCTGGGCTTCTGGTGTGCGCTCAGATCGCTGAAAAGGCTGAAATCGCGATCTGGATGCACACCAGCGCGGCGCGGGATGCTAAACCAGCCGCTCCACGACCATCGCCATGCCCTGACCGCCCCCGACGCACATCGTCTCGACGCCGAACGTCTTGTCGTGGGTTGTCAGGTTGTTCAGCAGGGTGGCTGTGATGCGCGCGCCCGTCATACCGAACGGGTGGCCCAGGGCAATCGCGCCGCCGGATACGTTGAGCTTTTCCTCGTCGAGTCCCAGTTCGCGCGCCGAGCCGAGCACCTGCACCGCGAACGCCTCGTTGATCTCGTATAGATCGATATCCGCGATGCTCATTCCGGCGTTGCCCAGTGCTTTTTTGACGGCCTCGATCGGACCAAGGCCCATGATCTCGGGCGACAGGCCAGACACCGCTGTCGACACGATGCGCGCCAGCGGTGTCAGCCCGAGCGCCTTGGCCTTGGCATCGCTCATGATCACCACTGCGGCGGCGCCGTCGTTCAGCGGACACGCATTGCCCGCGGTGATCGTGCCGTTCGGCCGGAATACCGGCTTGAGCTGGCTGACCTTCTCGTAGGTGGTCCCCGCCCGCGGGCCGTCATCAGCGGAAACGATCGTCCCGTCGGGCAACGTGACGGGGGAGATTTCCCGCGCGTAAAACCCGCTGTTGATGGCTTCTTCAGCACGTTTCTGCGATCGCACGCCCCAGTGATCCTGGTCTTCGCGGCTGATGCCGGTGAGCAGTGAGACGTTCTCGGCGGTCTGCCCCATCGCGATGTAGACGTCAGGAAGATTGCCGTCGACGCGGGGGTCGTGCCATTCGTCGGCACCTGCGGCGGCCTGCTCCGAGCGTGCCTGCGCATCGTCGAATATTGGGTTCTTGGAGTCCGGGGCGCCGTCGGCGGCACCCTTGCCGAATCGCGACACAGTCTCCACACCCGCGGAGATGAAAGCGTCACCCTCCCCGGCCTTGATCGCGTGGAATGCCATCCGAGTGGTCTGTAGTGACGAGGAACAGTAGCGGTTCACGGTGGTGCCGGGCATCGAGTCGTAGCCGAGCTGCACGGCAACAGCCCGCGCGATGTTGTAGCCGGCTTCACCGGCGGGCTGGCCGCAGCCCACCATGAGGTCGTCGATCTCGCGGGGGTCCAGTTCGGGCACCTTGGCCAGTGCGGCCGTGACCATCTGCGCGGCGAGGTCGTCGGGGCGCATCGAGGCCAGCGAACCCTTACCGGCTCGGCCGATGGGTGAGCGGGCAGTAGCGACGATTACGGCCTCGGGCATGACGGCTCCTTGCGAATTGACCGGACTACCTAGAACCTAGCCCGCAGCCACCACGACCGGAGCGCGGCCCCTCCGCTGCGTGAGCCCGGCGACCCCACCCAGCACGGGTGCGGGGACCCCAGTCGAGCGCCGCCACAGCCGGCTCAGCCCGCTGATCCGCGCCAGCAGGGAAAGACCATCGGCGATCCTGGGTTCCAGTGCTTCTT
>JAHZIT010000136.1 GCA_022601275.1 Actinomycetes bacterium | reverse complement strand
GCTGACGGCCGTATTTCCCGAGGGGTACAAGGGCCTGGGCAAGCACTTCAAGGATCGCTACAAGCTACAGCGTTTCGGCCGCGGCGGATTCGTGTCGGCGGCGCTGCGGACAAAGGCGCCGATTGTGCCGTGCTCCATCGTTGGTTCCGAGGAGATCTACCCGATGGTCGCCGACGTGAAGCTGTTGGCGCGCATTCTGGGCCTGCCGTACTTCCCGATCACGCCGTTGTTCCCGTTGGCAGGTCCGTTGGGCATGGTCCCGCTGCCCTCGAAATGGCACATCCAGTTCGGCGAGCCCATCGACACCACCGATTACGACGACTCGGCGGCCGAAGACCCGATGATCACCTTCGAGTTGACGGACCAGGTGCGCGAGACCATTCAGCAGACGCTCTACCAGCTGCTGGCGAATCGCCGCAATATGTTCTTCGGGTAGCGGAGTACGTCTAACCTTCTCGGGCGCTTTGACCGGCAATCATTTTGGCGATGGCCTCGTCCCGCCCGGCGGCGACCTTCGCGGTGATCTCGTCGGCCTCACCCTCATGCTCGGCCTCACCCAGGATGGTCATGATGCTGGTCAGTATCGGGTTGCCGTCGTCATCGGTGACCTCGCCGCGAACCTCGGTGAGGATCGCGCCGTGCGACTCGATGACCGAATCCAGATAGGAGTCGAACCACAGCTTGTCACCGGCCAGGATCGGCCGGTGGAAGGTCAGCTTCTGATCGCGGTGTAGTACCCGCTGCAAGTTGATCGGGAGGTCGAACTGACTGAAGATCTCCTCCTGCACGCGCCGACCCGCTACCGCAACGAATGTCAGCGAAGCGACCAGCGCGTCGTATCCGTACTCGCCCGCCGCCTCCTCGGTGAAGTGCGCAGCATGGTCGTCCTTGACCGCGAGGGCGAACTCGCGGATCTTCTCCCGGTTGACCTCGAAATAATCCGGGTACCGGTAGTGGGTTCCGATGATGTTCTCAGCGATGCTCATGCGTGATCCGCTTCGCTCCTCGCTAGGTGCTGATGCCGGCAGCATTTCCGTTTCTCAGGGCGGCGCGAGCCTATCAGCGTGCAATTCGCGGCCCCGCGCGCTCATTACCGTTTGTCGCGTCGTGACACCGCCGCTGCCAGAGCGCCGCCGGCCGCGCCCAGCGCCAGCGCCGAGGGAACTCCGATCCGCGCTGCCTTTCGAGCGGTGCGAAAGTCGCGGATCTCCCAATCGCGCTGACGGGCCACATCGCGCAGGTCGGCGTCTGGATTGATGGCCACCGCGGTGCCGACCAGCGATAGCATCGGCACGTCGTTGAAGCTGTCCGAGTACGCCGTGCAGCGGCGCAGGTTCAGACCCTCGCGGATAGCCAGCGACCGCACCGCATGCGCTTTGCCGCTGCCGTGCAGTATCTCGCCCACCAGCCGGCCGGTGAACACGCCGTCGACCGATTCAGCGACGGTCCCCAGTGCGCCGGTGAACCCCAGCCGCCGCGCGATCGTCGCCGCCAGTTCGTAAGGCGTCGCGGTGACCAGCCAGACCTGCTGGCCGGCGTCGAGGTGCATCTCTGCCAGCACCCGGGTGCCCGGCCAGATCTTGTCGGCGATGATCTCGTCGTAGATCTCCTCGCCGAGTTCGACAAGCTCGGCGGTGGACCGACCCTCGATGAACGCCAGCGCTTTGCGTCTGCCCGCGGCGACGTCCTCGCTGCTCTCCCGGCCGGTGAGCTGGAATTTGGCCTGTGCCAGCGCGAACCGGGCCAGGTCCTTGTAGGTGAAGTACTCACGGGCGGCCAGGCCACGGGCGAAGTGCACCAGCGAGGAACCTTGCACCAGCGTGTTGTCGACGTCGAAGAATGCCGCCGCGGTCAGGTCAGGTGGTGGCGGGGGAGGATCTACCGCCTCGTCCAGTTCCAGGTCCGACTCCTCGTCCAGTTCCAGGTCCGGCTCCAGGAGCCCGTCCGCGGCGACCTCAGCGCTGGCTTCACCGGCAAGTTGCTGCTCTGGGCCGTCACCCTCGGTGACCTCGCTCTCCCCGGTAGTGGGCATGCTGACAACTTTAGGTCACCCCGCGGCGATAATGGGTGGGTGGACCGGCAGGTGCAGTTGCTCACCCGTGAGGGATGCCCGATGTGTCTGGCTGCCCAGAGACGACTTGCCGAGTTGGCAGGCGAACTGGCCTTCGCGCTGGTGGTAACCGACGTCGATGCAGCTGCGGCCGGCGGAGACAATGCGCTGCGCGCCGAGTTCGGTGATCGGCTGCCCGTGGTCTTGTTGGACGGCTCTGAGCACAGCTATTGGGAGGTCGACGAACCCAGATTGCGGGCCGACCTCGCCCGCTGAACAACCCGCCTGGTTGTCTGCCGCAATTTATTCCGGCAGACGGAGCACGGCTGGAGGCGTGCTGGAATACAGTTCCGCATCAGGGGTTGCGCAGATTTGGTGGCCCAGCAGTTCAACGACTACCGTGGACCACGTGGTGAGGGAGCCATGAGCGTATTGCTTTTCGGGGTTTCGCACCGCAGCGCGCCGGTGTCCGTCCTCGAGCAACTGAGCACGGATGAGGCCGATCAGGGCAAGATCGTCGACCAGGTGCTCGAATCGCCGCTGGTGACCGAGGCCATTGTGCTCTCCACCTGCAACCGCGTCGAGATCTACGCAGTGGTCGACGCGTTCCACGGGGGACTCTCGGCGATCGGGCAGGTGCTCTCTGAGCACTGCGGTATGCCGCTGAACGATCTGACGAAGTACGCCTATGTTCGCTACGCCGAAGCCGCCGTGGAGCATCTGTTTGCCGTCGCCAGCGGCTTGGACTCCGCGGTAATCGGTGAACAGCAGGTTCTCGGTCAGGTCCGGCGGGCATATGCCTGTGCGGAGGCCAATCACACCGTGGGCCGCACCCTGCACGAGCTGTCGCAACGCGCCCTGTCGGTGGGCAAGCGCGTGCACTCCGAGACCGGGATCGACGCCGCGGGCGCCTCGGTGGTGTCCGTCGCACTCGACATGGCCGCGAAGAAGCTGGGCTCGCTGGCCGGGTGCAACGCCGTAGTGATCGGCGCCGGTTCGATGGGAGCACTGGCGACCAAGCAGCTGGCGCGGGCGGGCGTCGAGCGGGTGGCGGTGATGAACAGGTCGCTGCCCCGTGCACGCCGCCTGGCCGACAACTCCAGCGAACTGGGGATGGCCGCTGTCGCGCATTCCCTCGATGACATTGCTGCGGTTCTGGTTGATGCCGACGTTGTCGTCTCCTGCACCGGATCGGTGCGTCCGGTCGTCTCGTTGGCCGACGTGCACCGGGCGCTGTCCTCGCGCGAGCAGCCGGGCACGGCTCGGGCTCCCGGCCGACCGCTGACCATCTGCGACCTCGGCATGCCGCGTGATGCCGACCCCGCCATCGCCGGGCTGCCCGGCGTGTGCCTGATCGACATGGAGCGGATACAGCGGGAGCCGTCAGCGCGCGCAGCTGCCTCCGACGCCGAGGCGGCTCGCACCATCGTCGCCGCCGAGGTGGCCGACTATCTGGCCGGGCAGCGCATGGCCGAGGTGACGCCGACGGTGAC
This sequence comes from Actinomycetes bacterium, assembly GCA_022601275.1. GTDB lineage: Bacteria > Actinomycetota > Actinomycetes > Mycobacteriales > Mycobacteriaceae > Mycobacterium. Next base: position 16,442 of record JAHZIT010000136.1, on the reverse strand, counting down.
AGCGCTGCGGCAGCGGGCCGCCAACGTGGTCGAGTCCGAATTACTGAGGTTGGACAACCGCTTGCCGGGACTGCACTCCATTCACCGCGACGAAGTCGCCAAGACCGTGCGCCGTGTCGTGGACAAGCTGCTGCACGCACCGACGGTGCGGGTGAAGCAGTTGGCCAGCACTCCTGGCGGTGACAGCTACGCCGAGGCCCTGCGCGAGCTGTTCGAACTCGACCAGCAGGCGGTTGACGCCGTCGCCGCGGCCGAGTTGCCGCTCGCGGCCGGTGCAGATGACATCGCACCGAGCGCTGGTCGTGACGAGTTGAGTTCAGCGACAACCGATCTCGGCAAGGCCGAGTAACACTCCTGGTAACACTCCTGCGCCCTGAAAGCCATTTAGTGATCCGAATAGGGACCCGGGGTAGCCTGCTGGCGACAACCCAGGCTGGTGTGGTCAGGGACGCTCTGATCGACCGTGGCAATTCGGCCGAGTTGGTGATCGTGTCCACCGCCGGAGATCGCTCCGCCGCCCCGATCGCCGATATCGGTGTCGGGGTGTTCACCGCCGCACTGCGCGAGGCGATCGCCGACGACACCGTCGACATGGCTGTGCACTCCTACAAAGATTTGCCCACCGCAACCGACTCGCGTTTCGTGATTGCGGCCATCCCGGCCCGTGCGGACGCCCGTGACGCCCTCGTGGCGCGTGACGGACTGGTGCTCGGGGAGTTGCCAGTGGGGTCGGTGATCGGGACCTCCTCACCCCGGCGAGCGGCACAGCTTAGAGCACTGGGTCTCGGTTTGGAAATCTGCCCCCTAAGAGGCAACCTAGATACCAGGTTGAACAGGGTAAGCAGCGGTGATCTCGACGCCGTCGTCGTGGCCCGGGCGGGATTGGCCCGCATCGGTCGCCTCGACGCTGTCACTGAGACGCTGGAACCGGTACAGATTTTGCCGGCGCCGGCGCAGGGGGCTTTGGCAGTCGAGTGCCGCGCCGGTGACACGGCGCTCGCGGAACTGTTGGCGGATTTGGACGACGCCGACACCCGAGCGTCTGTCACCGCAGAGCGAGCCTTGCTCGCCGAACTGGAGGCGGGGTGCTCCGCACCGGTAGGCGCGATCGCAGAGGTGGTCGAGTCGATCGATGAGGACGGCCGAGTCTTCGAAGAGCTGTCGCTGCGCGGCTGCGTGGCGATGCTGGACGGATCCGAAGTGATCCGTGCGTCCGGTATCGGGGCACCCGGTCGGGCACGAGAGCTTGGGCTCTCGGTGGCCGCGGAGTTGTTCGAGCTGGGGGCACGCGATTTGTTGGACGAACGCGGGAGAGATAGATGACTCGCCAGATGAGCCTGCGAGGGCGCAAGGGCAAGCCCGGTCGCATCACATTCGTCGGCTCTGGGCCCGGGGATCCGGGTCTGTTGACGACACGTGCTCGCGCCGTTTTGGCCAACGCCGCGCTGGTATTCACCGACCCTGACGTGCCCCAGGCGGTGCTCGACCTCGTGGGGTGTGAGCTGCCGCCGCCGTCGGGGCCGCTGCCTGCCGCGGCGAATGAGTCGGCGCCCCCCGGGGCGAAGGATCCGGCGCCCTCGGGGGCCAAGGATGCGGCGCCGGGGGCGAAGGATGCGGACAAGACGTCCCGCAACGCCGGCCGGGCCGCGATGTCTGCCGGCAAAGGCGGGCCGGCCGAGGTGCCGGGCTCGGTGATCCCCGGCGGCCCCGATGTGCGGCCCGCCCTGGGCGAACCTGCCGAGGTCGCCAAGACGCTGGTCACCAAGGCCCGAACCGGCGTGGACGTCGTTCGGCTGGTAGCCGGCGATCCGCTGTCGGTCGACGCGGTGATCACCGAGGTGAGCGCGCTGGCCCGGACCCAGCTGACCTTCGAGATCGTTCCCGGACTACCCGACACCACTGCCGTGCCCACCTACGCGGGATTGCCGCTGGGATCTGCCCACACTGTGGCCGATGTGCGCGGTGACGTCGACTGGGCGGCGCTGGCCGCCGCACCGGGACCGCTGATTCTGCACGCGACGGCATCCCATCTGCCGGAGGCGGCGCGCACGCTCATCGAGTACGGGCTGGCCGACAGCACGCCGACCGTGGTGACCGCCAACGGCACCACTTGTCAGCAGCGTTCTGTCGAGACGACGCTGGCCGGCTTGCTCGACAAGGCCACCCTCACCGCTGCCGGTTCTGATGGCGTACCCGCCGCCAGTGCTGCCGGGCCGGCCCCAGCTGACGCGGGGGCCCTGGTGGTGACCATCGGACGGACCGTCGCCAACCGCGCGAAGCTGAACTGGTGGGAGAGCCGCGCCCTCTACGGGTGGACCGTGCTGGTACCGCGCACCAAGGATCAGGCCGGTGAGATGAGCGAGCGCCTGGTCGGTCACGGTGCCCTGCCCATCGAGGTGCCGACGATTGCGGTCGAACCGCCGCGCAGCCCCGCCCAGATGGAACGGGCAGTCAAAGGTCTGGTGGACGGACGCTTCCAGTGGGTGGTTTTCACCTCCACCAACGCGGTCCGCGCGGTATGGGAGAAGTTCAACGAGTTCGGGTTGGATGCCCGCGCATTCTCCGGCGTCAAGATCGCCTGCGTCGGCCAGGCCACCGCCGACCGGGTGCGCGCCTTCGGTATCAACCCGGAGCTGGTGCCCGTCGGCGAGCAGAGCTCGCTGGGCTTGCTGGACGATTTTCCGCCCTACGATGACATTTTCGATCCGGTCAACCGGGTGCTGTTGCCGCGGGCCGATATCGCCACCGAGACACTGGCCGAGGGTCTTCGCGAACGCGGATGGGAGATCGAGGATGTGACGGCATACCGCACGGTGCGTGCGGCGCCGCCCCCCGCCCACACCCGCGAGATGATCAAGACCGGCGGCTTCGACGCGGTGTGCTTCACTTCGAGCTCGACGGTGCGCAATCTCGTGGGTATCGCCGGCAAGCCGCACGCCCGCACCATCGTTGCCTGCATCGGACCCAAGACCGCTGAAACCGCAGCGGAATTCGGCCTTCGCGTCGATGTGCAGCCCGAGGTGGCAGCGGTCGGACCGCTGGTCGAAGCTTTGGCCGAACACGCCGCCCGCCTGCGGGCCGAGGGCGCATTGCCGCCGCCGCGGAAGAAGAGTCGCCGCCGGTAGCTGAGAGGGGACGGCGTTACATGCCTTATCCGAGCCACCGGCCCAGGAGGTTGCGATCTACCCCGGCCATGCGCCGACTGGTTGCCCAGACTTCTCTGGAGCCAAGGCATCTGGTCCTGCCGATGTTCGTCGCCGACGGCATAACGGAATCGCGGCCGATTTCCTCCATGCCCGGCGTCGTGCAGCACACCCGCGACTCGCTGCGTCGGGCAGCTGCCGACGCGGTTCAGGCGGGCGTCGGTGGGCTCATGTTGTTCGGGGTGCCCAGGGCAGAGCACAAGGATTCTTCGGGGACCGTGGGCACCGACCCTGACGGCATCCTCAACGTCGCATTGCGGGATCTGGCCAAGGACCTCGGTGACCAGACGGTCTTGATGGCCGATACCTGCCTCGATGAGTTCACCGACCATGGCCATTGCGGTGTGCTGGACGACCGGGGTCGAGTAGACAACGACGCAACCAACCGTCGCTATGTTGAGCTTGCTGTGGCACAAGCAGATGCGGGCGCGCACGTGGTCGGCCCGAGCGGGATGATGGATGGCCAGGTCGGCGCTATCCGCCAGGGCCTCGACGCCGTCGGGCACGCCGAAACCGCGATCTTGGCCTACGCCGCGAAGTTCGCGTCGGGCTTTTATGGGCCGTTTCGTGAGGCGGTGGACTCCAGCCTGGACGGTGACCGGCGAACTTACCAGCAGGAGGCCGGCAACGCGCGCGAGGCGATACACGAGGTTCAACTCGACATCGACGAGGGCGCCGACATCGTGATGGTCAAGCCCGCGATGGCGTATCTCGACGTGGTGCGAGCCGCGGCCGATCTATCACCGGTTCCGGTTGCCGCTTACCAGGTTTCCGGCGAGTACTCGATGATCACCGCAGCGGCTGCCAACGGGTGGATCGACTTGCGCACCGTTGTGCTCGAAGCGCTTACCGGCATGCGTCGTGCCGGTGCCGGAATCGTGCTCACCTACTGGGCTGCCGACGCTGCCCGTTGGCTGTCGTGACGGGCGAGCAGCCGAACCGGCCCCCGGGATCATCGCCCGCCCGGCCACCCGATGTCGATACCGGCTTCTGGCTCTGGGTGGTTTCGCTGCCATTGATGGTCGGCGGCTACGTCATCGATATGTTTGCAACCCAGGAGCATTCGTCGTCATTGGCGCTGGCGATCAATGGCGTGTTCCTGGTCATCCTGGCCGCGGTCGTCGTGGCATTCCTGATCCTGATGAGGTACGGCTACCGTTGGGCGCGGGCCCTTTTGACCGGTGGTGCGATCGCTGCGGTGGCTTTCACCGTTTCCGGTCTGTTCACCGTCGAGCGCCCCGACGGCTTTGCCGTCGGCTACGCCGTGAGCGCGATATTCGGATCGGTGCTGATCGTGGGTGGTGTTTTCCTGCTGCATCGCCGCGAATCCAACGCCTTCTTCGCCGGTGAACCGTCGCGCTGATCCCGGCGTCGCCCCGAACGCCGTGAATCCAGCCGTCTTTCAGCAGGTTCGGGATGCTCCTCCGCCGAGGAACGGCCTCAGGTGGGCAGCATGAGAATGCCGCCGAGCAGCAGTGCGACCACTTTGACGAGTTCCAGCCCGACATAGACGTAATGGGCGCGGGACCGCTTGGTGGGGCCCTCGGCGGCTGTTGGGGCAGCCAAAACCGCATCGGATCGGCGGCTCAACCGGGGCCGCACCGCCACCATCTGGACCGCCAGGGCGGCAATTGCGACGGCTATCGCCGCGGTCGCGCCCGGGGGTGGCGTGTCGGCAACTGTCGCCACGATGATGGCGAGCGCTAGAAATACTTCCATGGTGTTGAGCGCGCGGAAGACCAGTCGGCCGATGCCCAGACCGATCCTGAGAGTGACGCCGGGCGCCCGGAACTTCAGCGGCGCCTCGACGAACGAGATCGCCAGCACCATGCCGAACCAGGTGAACAGGGCGGCCACGATCACAGCGGCACCGCCGGTCATACCGTCCCCATTTCGTTGAGCTTAGTCAACCGGCCAAAAGGGGATACCGCTGATCTTCTGACATGCTGATCTTCCGACATGAAGTAGGTCCGGTGCGGTATGACAGGAAACATGCCGGAGGCCAATCTAATAGAGGACGTCGTGATCAAGGACGTCGTGGCACTGGCATGCCGGGCACCGTCGGTGCACAACAGCCAACCGTGGAAGTGGGTCGTCGACGGCTCGGTCGTCCATCTGTTCGCGGACCGCGAGCGGTTGGTGCCTGCCATCGACAGCACCGGCCGGGAGATGATCCTCAGTTGTGGTGCGGTGCTCGACCATTTCTGCCTCGCGATGGCTGCCATCGGGTGGGACACCACCGTCGCCCGCTTCCCCGATGGGATGGATCTGGATCGCGTCGCCGCAGTGGAACTGAGTCCTTCGTCGGGCGTCGATGCCGCCCTGAGTCGGCGGGCAGACGCGATTCACCGCCGCCGCACAGATCGCTTACCGCTGGCCGCCCCACGCGGTTGGGCGGCACTGGAATCCACGCTCCGGGGCTTCGTCGACGATGAGGTGGTGACGTTAGCGGTGGTGGCCGACGGTGACCGTCCGCAATTGGCGGAGGCCTCTCGGCTCACGGAGAGCATCCGCCACCAGGACCCTACCTACCTGTCCGAATTACGCTGGTGGACATCGCCTTTCACGATCGACGAGGGGGTCCCGGCCAGCGCCCGGATATCTGCAGCTGAGGCGGACCGGGTCGATATCGCGCGAGAGTTCCCGACCACCGGGTATGGCGAACGCCGAGCTCAGGTCAGCGCCGATCACTCCAAGATCATTGTGCTGTCGACTTCCTCAGATGTTGTGGACTCCCGGCCGGCAGTATTGCGATGCGGCGAAGCCCTCTCGACGGTGTTGCTGGAGTGCACCGTCGCCGGCTTGGCGACATGCGCATTGACCCACCTGACGGAGGTCGAACCGAGCCGGCGGCTCATCGGCGAACTCACCGGCCAGCCCGGACTGCCCCAAGTGCTGATCCGCGTTGGACAGACACCGGTCGCTGGTGAACACCCACGACCCACGCCCCGGCGGCCGGTGGCTGAAGTTCTGCACTTTCGCACCTGACCCGGAGGAGCCTCCGGTCCTGCGCGTCGCCGCACCCGAGTTCCGCCTGCGCGCTGGTTCGCTACGCTGACCCGACAATGTCCACCCCATCTCCGACCGCACCATTACCCCAGCCGTCGCATCGGCCCCGTCTTGTCGACACCGCCTTCTGGTGCTTCATCGGCGGAGCGGTGGTCATGATCGTCGGTGGGCTGATGGCGTCTTCGGCCACCTTCGAGGCTGCTCGCGCGGCGATCGACGCCACCGTGACCGACGAGCAGGTGCGCAGCTATCTCAACCTCTATCGAATCGTTGGGATAGGTTCGGTGCTGGCGGCTGGAGCCCTGGCCTTCCTTGCCGGCCGGGCCCGGCGGGGTGACGCCCGGTTCCGCCTTGCCCTGCTAGGACTCACTTTCGCCACGGTCGTGGTGCTGGGGCTGCTCGCGGTCGGCGTCGGTTTCGTGCAGCCGCTCATCTTGCTGGCGCTGTTGCCGATTCTGGTGGGAGCGGCGCTACTCAGCTTGCCGGCGGTGCGCACTTGGTATGAGTCGCAGGGGTCACGGTGACCGAGGGCGAGGCAGCTGCCGGCAGTGCGCGAGACTCGGAGCCGCCGGAGATACTGCTCTACCACGAAAGGGGTGCCAGCTGGCTGTGGCTGCTGGCAGGTCCGCTGGCCGGTGTCGCGATGGCGCTGATCCAGTGGTCGGCCGGCTACGGAATCCAGTGGGCTATTCCCGCCCTTTTCTTCGTGCTCGTCCTGGGGTTCCTGGCGATCCAGGTAAAGGCGGTCCGGATGCACACTTCAGTCGAATTGACCGTCGACTCGCTGCGTCAGGGTCGCGAGACCATCCTGACCAAGGAGATTGTGAAGATCTATCCGGAGGCCAGTGGCCAAGAGGTGCCGAAATGGCAGAGTGCGCGGGCGCTGGGCGAGCTCACCGGAGTACCGCGCGGACACACCGGAATCGGTCTGGGGTTGACCGGTGAGCGCACCGTGCAGGCATGGGCGCGCAAGCCCCGGAAGTTGCGAGCCGTGCTGACCAACCTGGTCGAGGAGCGCATCCCGCCGGAGTCGACGCAATGACGTCTTGGCGTGCGGTTGTCGAACTGCTGCTGGCCGGAGCTGCCGCCGTGGCCTGTGTGCTCAGTTGGCGGGCGGCGGGCACTGAGGTGGCCGTCGCGCCGGTGCTCGAGGGCGAGCCCACGACGACATCGATGGAGTACTACCCACCGCTGCTGACCCTTGCGCTGCTGCTCGCTACCGCAGCCGGGGTGCTCGCCGTCCTGGGCGTGACTCGCTTGCGCCGCGGGGTTGCTGTCCGCGCAGCCCACCAGCGCCTCCCGGAATAGCGTTCCGGGTCGCTGCCAAGGTTGATTCGCAGCCCTGTCTTCACGTCCGCGGCATCGCCAGGGAATGCCGCCGTATCCCTTTGGAACAAAGTGCAGATTATGTAACACTGTGACGCATGACGGAGTTGGCCGAACTTCCCGAGAACCTCGATGACGCGCTGCCGCTCGGTCCAAGCTCACTGGTCTGGCGATACTTCGGCGACAACCGGATGTACCTGATCGGCCCGCGGCCCGCAGTGCTGCAAAACATGCTGGCCGCGCTGGGTCAGGGCGTATATGACCACTCGACGTTCTTCGCCGATACCGCCGAGCGGCTCAGGCGGACCATCCCGCCGATTTTCAACACCGTCTACGGATCCGAGGATGAGAACGCCGGATTGCAGGTTCGCGACTTCCACCACCATGTCAAGGGCGAGATGCCCGGCAGCAACGGTGGTGCCGGCGGTCGCTATCACGCGCTGGACCCGGACACCTATTTCTGGGCTCACGCCACGTTCGTGGAGCAGAATTTCTACTTCGCCGACACCTTCGTGAAGCCGCTCACCTATGCCGAGAAAGAGCAGCTCTACCGTGAGTCCAAGACCTGGTACCGGCGCTACGGTGTGAGCGAGAAGCCGATGCCGGCCACCTACGCCGAGTTCGAGCAGTACTGGGACCGGATGATGAACCAAGTCCTCGTTGCCCACCCGTCAGCCAAGTACGGCGTCGGCTACGTCACCAAAGGGTTCCCCAGGCCCCGGGCGGTCCACCCGCTGCTGTGGCGGCTTGTCGCACCAGTGTTCAACCCGCTGGCCGCCTTCCTGACCACGGGCGGCCTGCCGCCGCGCGCCCGGGAGCTGCTGCAGTTGCCGTGGACGGCCAGGCAGGAGCGCCGCTATCAGCGATTCGCCGCCCTGTGTAGGTCGCGGCCGGTGAACTGGATCTGGGAGCATCTGCCGATGCGGGTGCGTTACAGCGGATACGCAGTCAAGGGCTATGCCCGGTCCTGAGCGGGCTACCGAGCACATCCTCGTCGCGGCCGTCGTCGAGTTCGAACGGCACGGCTTCCGTCGCGTCGCCCTCGAGGACGTCGCGCGCCGGGCGGGGGTCAGCCGGACTACCATCTATCGGCGCTTCGCCAACAAGGACGAGCTCGTCGGTGCGGTCATCGAGCGCGAGAACGTGAAGCTTTTCGCCGATATCGCCGCTGAGCTCAGCCGGGCCGGGCCGCAGTCGAACTACTACGTCGAGGCGTTCACGCTGTCGATCCTTAAGTTCCGCGGGCACCGGGTGCTCCACCAGATGATCATCGACGAACCTGGTCTGGTGCTCGAGCTCCTCGGCCGCTATCACCGGGCGGCGATTGACCGCATCGCCGAAGCGCTGCGCATCATCTTCGCGCCGGGCTTCGCCGAGCGCATCGGCCCCGAGGCCGTCAACGAACTCGCGGACTGCATTCTGCGCTATGCCGCCATGGTGCTGTTGCTGCCCAGCCTGCAGCCGCTGCAAACCGCCGATGACATCCGGGCGTTCGCGCACCGGCACTTCCTGCCCAGTCTGCCCGCAGCGCTGCGGGCCGTCCCGGCGTGAGGTGTCTCGCCAGGTCACGAGCGGTTGCCCGGATACTGTGCTGACGACTTCGTGACAAGCGTGGAGCAGATCGCACCGGGCGTCTATCGCGCGGGGCTTCATCGCATGAGGTTGTGTCGCACCGGCCAAGCACGTCAGTATCGGTTACCCGCGCAAGAAGAGCACCGCTGACTCGAACGGCAGCAGCGGAAACACGGGTCGCATCAGCCCCGTCACCGACTGGGCGGCCTCAGCCTTCGACATCACCGTGGGGTTGGTGACCCGGAACGACTTGCCGTAGCGGCGCATCGTGCCGCCCCCGGCCGCGGTGACGTTCTTCAACCAGTCGCGGTCGGGGCCATAGGTGAGCAGCACAACCACCGCGTTCTGACCGTCGAGGCTGGCGCTGAACACCGTCAGCGGGGTCCGGTAGGGCTTGCCGGACCGGCGTCCGACGTGCTCGAGGATGCCCATCGTGGGGGCCCAGCCAGCCCACATCCGCTGAATCGGGTTGGTGACATGACGGTTGAACCGGGCTAGCCATTGCGGGAGTTGCATGTAGGCCATCACACTCTCTGGCATGGCCTATCTCAAGCCCCCCTGGTTCGTGGCGAAAGTATTCAACAAGTTCGCGATGGCTACCGGCATCGGCAATAGTGAGACATTGACGGTGACGAAGCGCGGCAGCGGCCTACCGCAGCAAATCCCAGTCGTCGTCCCAGAGGTGGCCGGCGTGAAATACCTGGTGTCCACCCGCGGCGAGTCTCAGTGGGTCAAGAACGTCCGCGCCGAGCCGCGCGTCACGGTCGGTTCGGTGGCCTATTTCGCCACCGAGATCCCCGTCGAGCAGCGGGCGCCGATCCTGGCCGCATACAAACCCAAGGCCGGCAGAGTGGTCGAAGGCTATTGGCGGGAACTGCCCGAGGACGCTGATCATCCGGTTTTCGCACTGGTGCCTGCGGGCTGAGCGCGCTGCGACCGCCGCGCAGCCGGCGAAAGTCAGGCTCGGTGAGACCCGCGTCAACGCGGGACGTTGGGCTCCCTAGCCGTATCCCGAGGTCCTGCGATCACGGGTTGCTTTTGTTCTCGATGTCTGGATCGCTGTGGCTTAGATCGCCATGTCCAAATAGTCGCTTCGCCACAGCGCCTGGATCAAACTGCGGGCCAGTCCCTCGACGTTGGCGAGGTTGTCCTGGGACAGTATTCCGCTTTGAGCTGTCCGCTCAGCGAGCTGTCGGATGGTGCGTTGTCCGTCGATGTGTTGGACGAAGGCCAGCTGAGTTGGGTTCAGGGCGGTGCGCCGTCCGCCGGGACTGACGATCTCGGAGCCCCGGATGCTGCAGCGCAAACGCATGTGCGGCACGTAGCTCAGGCAGGCCTTCGAGGAAAAATCGATCGCGTAGTTCTCGGTGGGTCGGTCCGGTCGGCACGCGATGAAGAAGTGGCAGCTGTTGGTTGTGTTTATGCGTTCCATGACCGACCACACTTTGGCGTCGGGTAGCGCGTCCAGGGCTGCGCTGAACCCGTCCCTCGGTGAGGTGAGGCGAGGGGGATAGTAGTTGCTCTTGTAGAACCAGTCCTGAAATTCGAGGCCGGCCGAGGCGACCAGCTCCAGGCAGTCCTCGACGGTGTAACTGCGGTCGCGGCCGTGCAGGAACGTATCCACCAGGCCGGCGTCGAACTTCAGATCCGGCGCGATGTTGAGATAGCTACGGAGGGGGTGCGCCTGGGGGAGACGCGCAATCGTCTCCTTGACAATGCGCACGGACGCCTCGTCCTGGACTAGCCCTAGATCACGAAAGACTGCTTGCAGCATTTCGACGCCGATTCGGCCGATCTTGGCGTAAAGCATCACCGCCAGCGCGCCGTCGCGGCGCAGGCACTTGGCGAGGACGTTCATCCCGACCGCCGGGTCGGCCAGGTGGTGGAGGACGCCGGTGGAGACGATGAGATCGAAGTCCTGTTCCAGCGTCGGTAGCTCTTCGATCGGGAGCAGATGTAATTCTAGGTTCGACAACTTGTGTTTGGCTTTGAGATATCGCTGATGATCCAGCGACGCCTGGCTGATATCGACCGCCACCACCTTGGCGGCAGGGTTGGTGTAGGCAAACACCGCTGCCTGATTGGTGCCGCAACCGGCGATCAAGATGTCGAGATCGGGTCGGTAGTCGCGATCGGGCCACAGAATCCGGTGAGCATGGCTGGGATCGAACAACTGCCAGTTGTTCTTCAGCCACGGAACGAGGTCCTGTATCGGGGCGGGATAGGTCCATTTCTCGTACTGGCGTGAGACAACATCGTCGCGTGGATCGTTGCTCATTTCAGGTCTGCCTCCTTCACGGTGACACGGCTTCGATGGTGTTGATCGGGCCCGGAGCCCTCAGTTGCGTTTGAGGACCGGCAGCGGAAACGTGTGCTCGGTCTCTTTCCGGTGGAGGCTGTCGTACAGGCCCACGATATAGATGCCTTCCGATCGCACTGTCATTGGCAGATGCTGAGCGAAAGCCCGGAACTTGACATTCAACGGCGGACTGTCGGGCCATTCCCAAGCGAACTCTAGAGTGCCGACTCGTTCACCATCGGGCGCGGTGGCGACGATGACTTTCCGCGAGGCGTAGTTGGTGCCGCCCGCACTGCAGACGGCCACCACCACGGGGATAGTGATTTGGCTGGGGAATCCATGCACGTAGCAAGTCTTCATCGGGAAACCCTCTGCTGTGATTCCGCCGCCAGCATGGGAGACCGCGCTCAGTGATGGCGCGAATGCCAGAACCCGCATGCTCATCCCTGGGTGCTCCCGGTCTTTTGTCGGTGTCGGATCCAGTGATCCGGAATTCTGGTCAACAACTTCAGCTCCAGACCACGGGTTGGCGGCGTGCGTGCTGCTCAAGGCGGTGAGTGCATCTGTCGTCCTCGGAGACACCGTGATGCCCGCCCGCCCGGTACGCAGCATAGACATCGCCTGCGGCGATCTGGCTTCGATAGGCGGAATCAGGTTGGGTAGCGGCGCGCCGATGCTCGGCAACTAATCGACCGGTCCTCGGGCGCAGCCCGATGCTTGTGTGCCGGTGCGGGTTTTCGTCCTGAAAACGCTGATAAGCGGGCAACTTAGGCATCTGCACCGCCCCGGCAATCAGAATTCGGTGGCCCAACGCCGGCAAACTCTGCCGAAAAAGCTGAGAAAATCTCAGACACTTGTCGCGAAATGATCACGAGCCCCGATACCTCGCCGTAACATTCGATGGATCTTGTGGGCACAACCGCGCCAAAGAAACCCGGGGGTAAGGAAGACATGACCAACAGCGATGTTTCGCAGGCCAATCACGACGACGGCAATTCGGCCAGGTCAGGTCGCCATCGCCGGGTGACAACCGGTTGGTTAGGGATTCGTCGCATCGACTCCGGTGCTCGGGTGCTACCCAGGCCCGTGGCATCCGGTCATGCCGGTTACGTGGGACGGGTGGGCGCACTGGCGGTCGCATTGGGTATCGGCGCGGCGATCGCGTCGGTGCCAGGCGTCGCGCTTGCCGATACCACCGGTTCGGGAGGGTCGACGGGTTCCTCGTCCTCGTCGGGGTCGGATTCGTCGGGTTCGGGAGGGTCGTCGGGTTCGGGGGATTCGTCGGGTTCGGACGATTCGTCGACGGGTTCCGAGTCGGCGGATTCCGATAGTGATGCCTCGGCGGGCGTTGGGGGCGCCGGGGCCTCAGACGCCGACGAGGTCGCTGACGAGGCGGCGGCTGCCGACGCGGCCGCCGATGAGGCTGCGGCTGCTGAAGAAGCTGCGGCCGCTGACGAGGCTGCTGACGCCGCCGCTGACGAGGCGGATGCTGATGAGGCTGCGGCTGCTGACGAGGCTGCTGACGCCGCCGCTGACGAGGCGGATTCTGATGAGGCTGCGGCTGCTGGCGAGGCTGCTGACGAGGTCTCTGATGACGTCGTTGATGAGGCCGCCGATGAGGCGGTTGCCGACGAGGTGGTTGACGCCGACGCGGACGCTGATGCCGATGTGATCGAGGGCGCCGATGCCGGGTCGGGCGCCGTTGGCGGTTCGGATTCGGCTGAGGTCGTCGAGGAGGCGACAGCCGGGTCTTCGGGTTCTGTCGCGGAGGTCGAGTCGGGTCCGGTCGTTGAGCCGGCTGTTGCTGAGCAAGATGTGCCGTCTACGTCGGTGGCGGAATCGCCGGTGTCGGTGAGCGACGGTTCGTCGTCGTCGGGTGCGTCATCTGTGGTGTTGTCGACATCGCCGGATGAGGATGCGGCCGATTCGGTGAACGAGGAGGCGCCGCCGGCTGAGGAAGCGACGAGCCCGTTGGCCCGTTTGGGGTCGCTGCTGTCTTCGTGGCTGGGCTTGGACGGGCGGTCCGCCGGCGGTGGTGACCCGCTTGATCCGCTGGCTGCGCCGTTGATGTGGGGCGCGGCGGCGGTGGCGCGTCGTGAGGCGGGCCCCAGCGCCAACGCCGACGTGAGCCTGTTCGGGATAAAGCTGTTTGGTGATGGCACCGCCGATGATCCCAATGGCGGCATTTTGATCGGTAACGGCTTCAGCTTTGATGCCGTTTCGTGCGCGGGTTTGACGGCCTGTGATGGCGGCAATGGCGGGTTGCTCGGCAACGGTGGGGCCGGCTTCAACGGCGGTAACGGTGGTTCGGCGGGCTGGTTCGGCAACGGCGGTGATGGTGGGGACGGCATCCCCGGCGGCGCGGGCGGCAACGGCGGCACCGGCGGGTTGTTCATCGGCAACGGCGGTAATGGCGGTGCTGGCGGTGCGTCGGTCGTCGGCGCCGGCGGTAACGGCGGTAACGGCGGGGATACCGGTTTGTGGTCGGTGTCGGGCCGCGGTGGAGACGGCGGTGCCGGCGGTGATGGGCTCACCGCGGGCGGTAACGGCGGCAGCGGTGGCAGCGCGGGGCTGTTGGCGTTCAGCAGCGACGGCGGCGACGGCGGTGCCGGCGGTGACGGGCAGACCGGTGGGGCCGGCGGTAACGGCGGCGACAGTGCGTGGTTCCTCGGCACCGCCGGAGCCGGTGGTGCCGGCGGTGATTCCACGGGCGGCGGCGGTGATGGTGGCGACGGCGGCGCCGGGGGCAACACCGGACTGCTGTCGGTGTCCGGTGATGGCGGTGCCGGCGGCAATGGTGGTGCCGGATCTGACGGTGCCGACGGCGCGGACGCGGTGGCGCCCGGCACTGATGGTGGTGACGGCGCTGCCGGTGGTAACGGCGGGGCCGGCGGGGCTGGCGGGGCTGGTAGCTTCGTGTTCGGTGGCGGCGGCAGCGGTGGCCTCGGTGGCGCTGCTGGTAGCGGCGGTAATGGGGGTAGTGGCACTGACGGGGCCGATGCTGCGCTGCCCGGCGGTGACGGCCAGGACGGCGGCAACAGCGGGTCCGGCGGCAATGGTGGCGTCGGCGGGGTCGGCGGCGACGCTGGCTCGGGCCGGATCCTGTTCTTGATCGCCCTCGACGGCGTAAACGGGGACGGCGGAGACGGCGGCAGCGGCGGCAACATGGGCGCAGTGGCCGGCAACGGCGGTAACGGCGCGGACGCCATCCTGGCCGGTAACGACGGCGGAGCCGGCGGCAACGGCGGTTCGATCGGTGATGCGGGTACCGGCGGCGCTGGCGGCGCGGCTGGTACCGGTGGAACCGGCGGCACCGCGGGCAACAGCGGCGGCGGGGGAGAGTCCCAGGGTGACGGCGGCAACGGCGGTAACGGCGGTAACGGCTCCGCCGGCGACAACGGCACCGACGGAGCGAACCCGGGCGATGACGGCGGAGACGGCCAGGTCGGCGGTGCCGGCGGCGCCGGCGGCGCTGGCGGTGCGAGCGGCGAATTCAACGGCTTCGGCGGTAACGGCGGTACCGGCGGCAACGGTGCCGCCGGAGGTAACGGTGGCAACGGCGCCGACGGCGACGATGCTGTCCTTCCGGGTGCGGACGGCCAGGCCGGCGGGAACAGCGGTGCAGGCGCTGCTGGCGGGGCCGGTGGGGCCGGCGGCAACGCCGGGAGCGGCGCTAGCGGCCCAGGCTTCAACGGCACCGGTGGCGACGGCGGTAACGGTGGCGACAGCGGCACCGTTGCAGGCGCCGGTGGGGCCGGCGCTTCGGCGCTCTTGGCGGGCAACAACGGTGGTGCCGGCGGGGCTGGCGGTTCGATCGGAGCCGGCGGCGCGGCCGGCGCCGGAGGCGCGATCGGCACCGGAGGTTCCGGTGGCGCGGCCGGCAACGACGGTACGGCTGGCGAGTCCACTGGTGCCGGCGGTAACGGCGGTGCCGGCGGTGCCGGTGTCGTCGGCGGTAACGGCGCCGACGGTGCGAATCCGGGTGACTCGGGTGAGACCGGCGAGGACGGTGGTGCCGGCGGCGCAGGCGGCAACGGCGGAGCGGGCGGCACCGACGTCGGTGTCGGTGGCGACGGCGGCCTCGGCGGCAACGGCGCTGACGGCGGCGTCGGAGGCAACGGTGCTGACGGCGGCGATGCACTGGTCGGGGACGGCCAGGACGGTGGCGACAGCGGGGACGGCGGTGCCGGCGGTGACGGTGGTGCCGGCGGTAACGCCGGGGCCGGTGCCGACGGTGCCGGAAACAATGGCGACGGCGGGGACGGTGGCTTCGGCGGCGACAGCGGCACAGTCGCCGGCTTCGGCGGCAACGGCGGGGACGCGATCCTGGCCGGCGGCGTCGGCGGGGACGGTGGAGCCGGTGGCGACATCGGAGCTGGCGGGGCGGCCGGTAACGGAGGTGCAGCGGGCACCGGAGGCAACGGCGGTGCGGACGGCTTCGACGGCCTCGACGGCCTCTCGACCGGTGACGGTGGCGACGGCGGCACCGGCGGCATGGGCGGTGAGGGCACGATCGGCGACGACGGCGTCGACGGGACCGGCGCTGACGGCGGTACCGGCGGGACCGGCGGAGCCGGTGGTGTTGGCGGCGCCGGTGGCGCGGGCGGAACTGATATCGGTGTCGGCGGTGACGGCGGCGACGGTGGTCTCGGCGGAACCGGTGGGTTTGGCGGTGACGGCGGCTCGGGTGTGGTGCCCGCTCCCGGCAGCGGAGATGCCGGCGGCGACGGTGGCGACAGCGGCGACGGTGGAGTCGGCGGAGCCGGCGGAGCTGGCGGAGACGGCGGTACCGGCGCAGACGCCACGGGCACCGGCGGCACTGGCGGTGACGGCGGTGACGGCGGCGATAGCGGCGCACAGGGCGGCGACGGAGCCGACGGCGCGGACAACGCGACGCCTGGCGGTGATGGCGGCAACGGCGGTGCCGGTGGCGACATCGGTGCAGGTGGGGTAGCCGGAACAGGGGGCGCGGCCGGCGGCAACGGCGGCACAGCCGGAAACGACGGTTCAGCCGGTCTGTCGGACGGTCTGGG
>JAHZIT010000135.1 GCA_022601275.1 Actinomycetes bacterium | reverse complement strand
TCGCTGTCGCTGTCGCTGTCGATTTCGATGTTGAGGTCGGTGAGTAGCTCGCGCACCCGGCGCTCGATCTCGTCGCGAATTGGTCTGACGTCGCCGACGCTCTGCCCGGCCGGGTCGTCCAGCTTCCACTCCTCATAGCGGCGCCCGGGGAACACCGGGCAAGCATCGCCGCAGCCCATCGAGATCACCACGTCGACAGCCTGAACGATCTCGTCGGTCCAGGGTTTGGGGTACTCGTGCGAAATGTCGATACCCCGCTCAGCCATCACCGCCACCGCTGCGGGGTTCACCGTGTCGCCCGGTTCGGAGCCACCCGACCAGGCGACGGCCGCGTCGCCGGCCAGCTGGGTGAAGAAGCCCATGGCCATCTGTGAGCGGCCTGCGTTGTGGGTGCACAGAAACAGCACCGCCGGCGTCCCGTCGTGGTGTTTGCCCTCTACCCGGGCCAACGCCCGCAGGCGTTGCCGGGCGAAGCGTTCGGCAAGCAGCGGGAGGAAGTTCGGGATGCTGGCTCGTCCGGCGAACTGGCCGTACGACGAATGCAGGAAGCGCTCGATGGTCTCGACCCCGAAGATGCCGTCGAATTCCTTCTCCAGCTGGGTGGCGGCGGACTTCAGGGCGAGTCGCTGATCGATGGATAGGTCGTAGCGCAGATGTGGATGGGCTTCTGGGGTCAGCGGGTCGGGCATACCGGGCTCCTCGTCAAGCAGTTTTCAGGGTGGGGGCGAGGTGGTGAATTCGATCGGTGAGGTCGCTGACCGCGGCATCGAAGGCGGCCGCCCGCTCGGCGCGAGCCGGGTCGGCTACCGACCAGTGCAGCCGGGCCGGGTCGGCGGGTAGTTCCTCATGGGCTTTGTCGCAGACCGCGATGATGAGATCCCCGGGCGCCAGCACGTCTCGAAGGTTGCGCGGCCTGTGTGGCTGCAGGTGCAGGTTGTGCCGGCGGGCAGCGGTCACCGCCCCCGGGTGGATGCGGGCAGCAGGGTGGGTGCCGGCCGAGGTGGCGGGCAGCTCGCTGCGATGATTCCAGATGGCAGCGGCGAGTTGGCTGCGTGCAGAGTTCTGCGTGCAGACGAACACCACGCGGTCGGCCTGGGGCTCCGCGGTAGGAACCAGCGCTTCAAAAGCATGGTGATTGAGCCTCAGATAGGTTCGCCGTCCGTCGGCCTCGGAGCGGGTGTGGCTGATCACGCCGGCTTTCTTGAGCACCCCGAGGTGGTGGGAGAGCAGATTGGACGGTAAGTCCAGCACCTGGCGCAATTCCGAGGGGGAGGCGTCGGCGGGTAGTAGATGATCAACGATCGCCAGTCGTGCGGGGTCGGCGAGCGCGGCAAAAACTGCGGTTCGCCTGGCAAGGCCTGAATCCTGATCAATGGCCATTGACTCAATGTCTACTGAGGTTCTTTGCTCGCGTCAACCCTCGCGCCAACCGTTGCCCCAAAGTCGTCTTCTCAACCCCTTTGCCGGTTCATCTTCCGTTCACTGTTTGTAGGGCGCGGATTCACAGGAAGCCCTTAGGTTCACAGCCGAGCGGCGATGTGTCTGCTCTGCCGAGAACACACGTTCTGCCCCCCTCTGTCCTGAAGGAGCTTCGTGAAGGCCAAACGAACTGGTGCCGCGGTGAGCCTGCTGGCCGCCGGAACTCTGCTGATGTCGGCGTGCGGCAGTGACAACAATGCCGGATCGGGGGGCGCCGGCTCGGCGCCTGCTGAGGACTGTGAAGGCAAGGAGTCGCTGAAAGCCAGTGGCTCCTCCGCCCAGGCCAACGCCATGACCAGGTTTGTGAATGCCTACCAGAAGGTCTGTCCGGGCTTCACCGTGAACTACACCTCCAGCGGTTCGGGCGCCGGCGTCTCCGAGTTCACCGGCGGCCAAACCGACTTCGGCGGCTCCGACTCCCCGCTGAGCGAGGAGAAAGGGGAGTACGCGAAAGCCAGGGAACGTTGCGGAGGTTCGGATGCGTGGAACTTGCCGACCGTGTTCGGGCCCATCGCGGTGACCTACAACCTCGACGGTGTGGATGGGCTGGTACTCGACGGTCCGACGCTGGGCAAGATATTCAACGGGGCAGTCACGACGTGGGACGCACCGGAAATCGCGGCGCTGAACGAAGGCAAGTCGCTGCCTGCCGAGCCGATCAACGTCATCTTCCGCAGCGACGAGTCGGGCACCACAGACAACTTCCAGAGGTACCTGGAGGCCGCGTCCGATGGGACGTGGGGCAAGGGTGCGGGCAAGTCTTTCGCCGGCGGTGTCGGTGAGGGCGCCAAGGGCAACGAGGGCACATCGGCGGCGATCAAGAACACCGCCGGTTCCGTCACCTACAACGAATGGTCGTATGCGACCAAGCAGGGCCTGTCCGTGGCCCAGATCGTCACATCGGCGGGGCCGGACCCCGTCGAGTTGACCGTCGAATCGGCGGGCAAGGCGATCGACAGCGTCAAGGTCTCCGGCGTGGGTAACGACCTGGTGCTGGACACCTCGTCGTTCTACATGCCTACCGAGGCGGGCTCGTACCCGATAATGCTGGCCACCTACCAGCTGGTCTGCTCGAGCTACCCGGAAAGCGACGTCGCCCCGGCGCTCCGGAAGTTCCTGACCGTCGCGCTGGGCGCCGGCCAGGAGGGGCTCGAGGAAGCCGGGTACATCCCGGTGCCGGAGAAGTTCAAGGAACGTTTGAGCACCGCCGTCGACGCGATCTCCTGAGCGCCTCAACACAGGAAGCAATGACACGAAGCAATGACACTGAGACCTGAGCCGACTGCGGTGGGCTCGCCGCAGTTGGCGGGCCCGCCTCGGGACAGAGATACTCCGAAGATGCCTGCCAAAACACCGCAGACGTCGGCGCTGACGGACGGCGGCGGCCGTTGGGGAGACCGGATCTTCAGGTCGATCGCGATCGGCTCGGGCGGCGTCATCATCGCAGCGATCGCGTTGATGGGGCTGTTTCTGTTCATCCGCGCCATGCCCTCGCTGTCGGCGAACAACGTCAACTTCTTCACCAGCACCGAATTCAACACCACCGACTCGGACAATCTGCGGTTCGGAATTGCCGAGCTTTTCCAGGTCACCGTGCTGAGTTCGGTGTTCGCACTGGTGATCGCGGTGCCCATCGCGGTCGGTATCGCCGCCTTCCTGACCAACTACGCGCCACGCAAACTGGCCAGGCCGTTCGCCATCCTGGTCGACCTGCTCGCTGCCGTGCCCTCGATTGTCTTCGGACTCTGGGGAATCTTCGTGCTGGCACCCCAGCTTGAACCGGTCGCGAGGTTCCTCAACGACAACCTCAGCTGGTTCTTCCTGTTTGGCGACGGCAACGTCTCACTCTCCGGTGGCGGGACCATCTTCACCGCCGGAATCGTGTTGGCGGTGATGATCCTGCCGATCATCACCTCGGTCACCAGGGAAGTTTTCAGCTTGACCCCAAAGGGGCATATCGAGGCGGCCCAGGCGCTGGGAGCGACCAAGTGGGAGGTGGTCCGAATGACCGTCTTCCCCTACGGGCGCAGCGGAATGATCGCCGGCTCGATGCTCGGACTTGGACGTGCTCTCGGTGAGACGGTGGCCGTGCTGATCATCCTGCGCACCGCGGCGCAGGCCGGTCACTGGTCGCTGTTTGACGGCGGCTACACGTTTGCTTCCAAAATCGCCTCTGCTGCAGCGGAATTCAGCGCACCTCTGCCGACCGGGGCCTACATCGCCGCAGGTTTCGTGCTCTTCGGCCTGACCTTCGTCGTCAACGCGCTCGCCCGGTTGGCAGCCGGCGGAAGGGTTAGTGGAGGATGACGTCCAGCACGCTTGACGCCTCGGTCAAGGGGCCGACGTTTCACCCGATCAGCGCGGGCCGCAAGGTCAAGAACCACGTCGCGTCGGCGCTGTTCCTCGGTGCCTTTCTGATCGCCCTGGTGCCCCTGGTGTGGGTGCTCTACACAGTGCTGGCGCGCGGATTCACGGCGATCCTGTCGTCGGAATGGTGGACGAATTCGCTCTACGGGGTGCTGCCGGAGGATTTCGCCGGCGGCGTCTATCACGCGATCTACGGCACGATCATCCAGGCGGCGATCGCCGCGGCCATCGCCGTTCCGCTGGGTGTCATGGCCGCGGTGTACCTCGTGGAGTACGGGCGCGGGCGATTGGCAAAGGTCACCACGTTCATGGTCGACATACTCGCCGGTGTCCCATCGATCGTGGCTGCGTTGTTCATCTTCGCTCTGTGGATCGCCACCATGGGCTTCCAGCAGAGCGCGTTCGCGGTATCGCTGGCGCTGGTGCTGCTGATGTTGCCGGTGGTGGTTCGCAATACCGAGGAGATGCTCAAACTCGTTCCCGACGAGCTTCGCGAGGCGTCGTTCGCACTTGGGGTTCCGCAGTGGAAGACCATTCTGCGCATCGTCATTCCCACGGCACTGCCCGGAATGATCAGTGGAATCCTGCTCGCTCTGGCAAGGGTGATGGGCGAGACCGCGCCGGTGCTGATTCTGGTCGGCTACAGCCGGGCGATCAACTTCGACGCGTTCGAGGGCAACATGGCCTCGCTGCCGCTGCTGATCTATACCGAGTTGATCAACCCGGAGGCAGCCGGCCGGATGCGGGTGTGGGGTGCCGCGTTGACGCTGATCCTGCTGGTCGCCTTTCTGTACCTGGCGGCGGCATTTGTCATCCGGTTCCTGAACCGAAATCGATCCTGACGACATGAATATGAGGTGTGGCTGATGGCCAAGCGACTGGATCTCAAGGATCTGAACATCTACTACGGCTCCTTCCACGCTGTTGCCGACGTGGGGTTGTCCGTGTTGCCGCGGAGCGTCACATCCTTCATCGGCCCGTCAGGCTGCGGCAAGTCCACGGTGCTGCGAACGCTGAACCGGATGCATGAGGTTCTTCCCGGCGCCCGGGTGGATGGCGCGGTCCTCCTTGACGGCGAGGACATCTACGGCGCGGGCATTGATCCGGTCAGCGTGCGCAAGACGATCGGCATGGTCTTCCAGCGCCCGAATCCGTTCCCCACGATGTCCATCAAGGATAATGTCGTCGCCGGTTTGAAGCTGCAGGGCGTGCGTGGCAAGGACACCCTCGACGAGGTCGCCGAACGCTCGCTCAAGGGTGCCAATTTGTGGAACGAGGTCAAGGATCGCCTGGACAAGCCCGGCGGTGGTCTCTCGGGTGGTCAGCAGCAGCGGTTGTGCATCGCCCGAGCTATCGCCGTTCAGCCCGCGGTGCTGTTGATGGATGAGCCCTGCTCGGCGTTGGACCCGATCTCTACCTTGGCGATTGAGGACTTGATCGCCGAACTCAAGCAGGACTTCACCATCGTCATCGTCACCCACAACATGCAGCAGGCCGCCCGGGTCAGCGATCAGACGGCTTTCTTCAACCTCGAGGCCACGGGCAAGCCCGGCAAGTTGGTCGAGGTCGACAACACCGAGACAATTTTCTCCAACCCGAGCCAGAAGGCGACCGAGGACTATATCTCCGGCCGGTTCGGATAGGTCGAGCAGCAACTGCCCGGCACGAACCTGTCTGGCGCGAACCTCGGGAGCACCGCCGGTTTATCGGGTGCGGGGACTCCAGGGTTCAGAGCGACAACGGCAGTTCAATTTCCTCAGGACTATTGCCGGTGACCTGGAAGATGACCCGGCGAGCCACCTCCACAGCATGATCGGCGAAGCGTTCGTAGAAGCGGCCCAGCAGTGTCACATCGACCGCTGCGGCGACGCCGTGCTTCCACTCACGGTCCATCAACACCGTGAACAGGTGACGGTGTAGATCGTCCATCGCATCGTCTTCTTCGCGGATGCGGGCGGCCTTTTCCGGGTCCCGGGTGAGCAGCACCTCTTGGGCGCTCTGGCCGAGTTCGACTGCGACCCGGCCCATCTCGGCGAAGTAGCCGTTGACCTCTTCGGGCAGCGCATGCTGGGGATGGCGGCGGCGAGCGATCTTGGCGACGTGCAGGGCCAAAGCTCCCATCCGGTCGACATCGGCGACGATCTGGATCGAGCCGACGATGGCCCGCAGGTCGCCGGCCACCGGGGCCTGCAGCGCGAGCAGAACGAAGGCGCTCTCCTCAGCCCGCACACTCATCAACGCGATCTGTTCGTGGTCAGTGATGACCTGCTCGGCAAGCGCCAAATCAGCCTGCAGCAGTGCCTGGGTGGAGCGCTCCATCGCGTCCCCGGCCAACCCGCACATGTCACCAAGCTGACTGTTCAGTGCGTCCAACTGCTCATGGTAAGCGGTTCGCATACCTTCCAGCCTACGGGCTGATCTTCCAAATCGTCATGAGCCGGCCGGTGAACGAAAGGTGAATGCCACTTGCCTAGACGGAATCTTGCCCAGACGAAATCGCCGCTGATCAGTCGCAGGTGGTGTCGGCGGCGTTGGTCACCGTCAGATCTTCGGGCAGCTGGGTGGGCGTGCTGGTGGTGCCCCGGATGAGGTTCGCCCGGATGAGGGATCCGGCGGGGGTGGGAGCGGTCACCGAGGTGTAGTCACTGCCGAGCACAACCTGAACTGCGTCGCCCATCCCGGTGACGCGCTGGATGGTCGGATCGATGAACGAGGAGGCTACGGTCGCGGCGGCCTCCTCGTTGCCCGCCGAGAAGAACACGGTCGTCTGTGACAGCGCACTCGGATAGTCGTCGGGGGTGGCTACGTCGAAGCCGTACGCCTGCAACTTTTTTGCCGTCGATGCGCCGAGCCCGTTCTTGGCCGTCGAGTTCGACACCTGAACCGTGACGGACCGCGGGTCGGTGGCCACCAATTCGACGACTTCGCCGCCGTTGGATGTCGGATCACCCGCAAGCGAGGTGGCCTCATCGGTTATCGACTCCGAAGCATCGCCGAGGGCCGTGTTGTCGGAGTCGCGCTCCTCGGGTAGCGGATCGTCGTTGATGATCGCTTTGAACAGTGCGCGCATGTCGTCGGTGTGGGGCACCTCGTTGCCGTACTCGTCGGCGTATCCGACCGTGGGCACAGTTATGAAGGTGATGCGACCCGCCGAGACACCCTGCACGGACTGGCCTAGATCGACGAGGTCCTTGGTGTCGAGGTTGTCGACATAGCTGTCACCGATGAACATGTCCACCACATTGTTGAGCTTGGACAGGGAGAAGAACGTCTCCTTGGAGATCATCGATCGCAAGAGCGACGACAGGAACAGTTGCTGTCGCTTGATCCGGCCGTAGTCGCCGTTGACCTCGGTGGTCACCGAGCGGGCGCGAACGTAGTTCAGGGCGGTGTGGCCGTCGACGATCTGACGCCCGGCTACCGGCAGTACCGTTCCGAGCTCATAATCCTCGATCGGTACGGTGCTGCACACCTCCACCCCGCCCAGCGCGTCGACCATTTTGGAGAATCCAGCGAAATCGACTGCCATGAAACGGTTCACGTGCAGACCTGACAACTTCTGGATCGCCTTGACCAGACACTTGGGCCCACCCACGGCGAATGCCGAATTGAGCTTGTACTCGGTGTAGGCCTCGTCGGGGCCGTAGGTACCGGTCTCCTTGTCGTAGATGGGGGCGTACTCACGGGTCTCGGGGTTCCACACTTTGCAGAACATCGGAGTGATTTCCAGATCCCGCGGGAAAGACACCGCGACCACACGTTCACGGTTGGCCGGAATGTTGACCAGCATTATCGTGTCCGACCGCGACCCGGCCACCTCGTCGGTGTCCCCGGCGCCCATCTCGAGGTTTTCACCAAACCGGCTATCGACACCGACGATGAGGAAGTTCTCGTCGCCGAACTGTGCGTTCGGGTCAACGATGTCGCGGGAATCCGGGTCGAGCGCCGAGACCCGGTTGAGGAGGTTGTTCTTCGTGGATTGCCACTGCCAGGCGCTGCCTGTGAGGGTGAGCGCGAGCACGGCGATCAGCGCCGCCGCCGAGCGGCCCAAGAGCACGCCCCGACGGTGACCGGCACGTTTGGGCCGGCTGTGGTGGGGCGGCGGCGGCCCCGCCAAGTTCGGCAGGTCCGGGGTGGGCGCCGCTATCACCGGGAGGATCGTCGTGTCGACGTCGTCCGTTTCTGGATAGGGTTCTGGTTCCGCGCGATGGCGCCGCGGTTGCGGCAGCGGGCCATCACCGTTGATCTTGGCGATCAGGTCGGCGACTGTGACCGCTGAGCCTGGCGATGG
>JAHZIT010000134.1 GCA_022601275.1 Actinomycetes bacterium | reverse complement strand
CGGATTGCACATCATCATCCTCTTCCAGGGTCTCTCTCAATCGCATCAGCTTTTGCGCACCTTCCACATCCAATTCGGTCAGCATATTCGCCTTCCACACCAGTCGCGTTGATTCGGATTCGCCTAACTGCGCCTCCAACGCGCCCACTACCCGCGCGCGACCGTCGACCTGCACTGCAAGGTCGCGTTTTGCTCCGCCCTGCACGCCACCATCGACGTGGAACACAATCGACATACCGTCGGGCAGTCCGATTTTCTTCCCGACGATATAGCCAATCGAACCGGCGACCTCGCTCAGTGCGATCTCGGCGGCCGGCCCCGCGTTGTCGAGCTGCTCACCCATCGGAATTGCGATATCACGTGCGTGCACCCACATGTCGAAGATGCGGATCTGAAGAAACGCGCCGTACGTCCTGACACCGACCGGGGTGAGCGACGGCGCATCCACGACCGACGGGTCCAGGGACCGCAGATGACGGAGGCGCGACGCTGTGACGTCGGCGACGCGCGCGGCGAGCTCGGCAGGACTGAGCCCGGCCGCCTCTGCCTGGAAGGCGACCATCTTGCCGAACGGGGGCGGGTTCTCCGTGGATGGCGCCCATCCGTCGAGCACGCTCTCCACACCGATCACGTGCGCGATGACGCCCCGCACATCCCAGTCGGGACACAGCGATTGCAGACCGAGCTGATCTTCGCTCAGTCGCTCGCACAACCGGTTGTAGTGGTTGAACAGGTCTGCATGAATCGCGATGTAGTCGGTCAGGTTCGGGCTGCTCATCGTGCCGGCTTCTCCTTGCTCTCCCAGTCGCGGGCTTCTAGGTAGGGACGAAAGACACCGGCGATGTGGAGCATGTCGGCGTCGGTCTTCGGTGTTTTCAACTCGTAGAGGAAGGGCACCCGGCTGTAGGCCACGGTCATGTCCCACAGATCCAGCGCTTCGGTTCCCGTCGGCGCCGGCGCGACGACGGGGCCGTAGACGTGGCGGTCACCGTCGAAAATGAGTGTGGGCACCCCGAAGCCCCCGTGGGCGACGACGGCGTCGTGATCGGCCTTAACCTCGTCGTGGGTCGTCGGGTCGTCGATTGCGGCCTGCACGACGGACGGGTCAAGACCAAGGTCGGCGCAGATTTGGGCGGCCACTTCTGGACGATGGGGCTTACGTGATTCCTCATGCAGCGCCCGACCGGCTGCTTCGTAGAAGCGGTCGCAATCGCTCATCGACGAACGGCGCAGCATCGCCGCGACACGCATCATGCCCCAGCCATAGGACCAGTCGCGTTCCCACGGGTGCTTCTTTCCCTCTTCGCGGTTGATCTCTTCGAGGGAGAAGAATCGCCAATCGATCTCCAGCGGCACGCTCTCTCGGACCGTTCGTATCCACTTCGACGTCTGGTAGGCCCAGGGACACATCACATCGAAGTGAAAGGCGATCGAGACGGCCTCAGGTCTGTTCAACGAAAACTCCTCCACGGTAACGACCGCTGGGTATGGCGGGTCCAACCCCGAGGATATGTCGATTCACGCTCAGCCGAGGACGACCGGGAGTTGTTGAAGACGCCGCCAGAACGGCATCGGCTGGACCTTCAAATCGGAAGGGTCCACGGCCAGGTACAGCTCGGGGAATCGGTTGACGAGGTTGCCGATCGCGACGCGCGTCTCCATCCGGGCCAGGTTGGCGCCCAGGCAGAAATGGGGTCCCTTGCTGAAAGCGATGTGGTAATTCGGCGAGCGGGTGATATCGAAGACGTCCGGATTCTCGAACGCGTCGGGATCCCGGTTGGCCGAGGCCAGCAGCGGGATCACCATGGCGCCGCGCGGGATGCGGACGCCGCCCAGCTCGACGTCCTCGGAGGCGTAATTGGGCTTGGTGCCGCCGATGGTTCCCGTGTAGCGCAGGATCTCCTCGACAGCAGAGTTGATGAGTTCGGGTTGTCTTGTGAGTAGCTCCAGTTGACCGGGATGGGCCAGCAGGGCTGCGACACCGTTGGCGATCAAGTGGTAGGTGGTCTCGTAGCCGGCGACCACGAGCGTGAACACCATCGCGACAACCTCGTCCTCGGACAGGCTGTCGCCATCCTCACTCGCATGGATGAGCCCGGTCATGATGTCCTCCGCCGGATCATTGCGACGTCGCTCGATGAGTTCGCGGACGAAGTCGATGACTGGCTCCATCTTGGCCGCCATCTGCTCCATCCCGAACTCGACCATCCCGTTCATGACAAGGTTCATCCCGTCGTGGAAACGGCCCCGGTCAGCTTCGGGGACGCCGACCATTTCACTGATCACGGTGAACGGGATGGGCAGTGCGTAATCCTCCAGCACGTCGATCTGCTTCCCAGGGCTGAACCCCTCGAGCAATTCGCGGCTGATCTGCTCGGTGCGATCGGCCAGCCGGGCTGTCGCCTTGGGCGTGAACGCCCGGCTGACCAGCTTGCGCAGCCGCATGTGCTCCGGGTCGTCCATCAGGATCATGCTGTCTGTGGCGATAAACTGCAGCGCCTTGGGAATGGGCAGCGGTTCAGAATTCTCCACGACACGGCGGAACCGCTGGTCGGTGGTGAGGTCTACGCAGTCCTTGTAGCGGGACAGCAGGTAGACGTCCTGGCCTCCCATGTACGCGAGCTGAGTTCGGAGCACCGGCGCATCTCGCCGCAACCGCTCGTAGGTCGGGAATGGATCAGCCACGAATTCCGGGCTGTCCAACGCGATCGAAGCGCTCTTCGACGCATCCTCGGGCGTGCTCATCGCTGACTCCTTGCGTTGACTCCTTGCGCTCATCACAGTCAGCGCCGGACCTCGGAAGGGGAGAGACACCTGCAGCCGATGCGATCTGACAGTACGGACGATGCGGTCTCACAGTACAGAGAAAGTTGCGAGTTTCATGACACCTGCGGGGCAGCGCGTTCAATCCCCGGCCCCGCCGAGATGGTTAAATCCACAGCGCGCGGCTATCGCCTCAGGATGTGTTTTCAGAGTACAGTGAAAGTTGTGAGTGTGACTAGCAGTGATGCCAACGATGCTGCTTCAGATGCCGAAATAGCTACCGAGATCGACGCCAAGATAGATGCCGAAATCATGGACTTCGTCGAGCAACTCGGCGGGTACTTCGAGTCCAACGGCCTAACCCGCCTGGCCGGCCGACTGCTCGGATGGCTACTGGTCTGCGATCCCGAACGGCAGTCCTCCGAGGAACTCGCAGTGGCACTCAACGCCAGCAGCGGCGGAATCAGCACCAATGCCCGCATGCTGATCCAGTTCGGTTTCATCGAGCGACTCGGCATCGCCGGTGATCGCCGCACCTATTTCAGGCTGCGGCCCAACGCTTTCGCCGCCGGAGAGCGACAGCGTCTCCGCACCATGGCCGATCTGCAGACTCTCGCCGACGTCGGATTGCATGCGCTGCGCGACGCCCCACCTCAACGCAGCCGGCGCATCCAAGAGATGCGAGAACTCACTGCCTATATGGAAGCCCTGCTGACCGACGGGTTGGCAAAATTCCACAGCCAGACAACCGGAGACAATACGTGAGGATGTCGGCGATCTGGACCGACAGGCTGACAAAGACTTTCGGCGACGTCACCGCGATCAAGAACCTGAATCTCGAAGTGATCCGCGGCGAGGTGTTCGGCTTTCTCGGACCCAATGGAGCCGGCAAGTCCACCACCATCCGAACCCTGCTCGACCAGATTCGGCCCACCAGCGGGCAGGCGGAGATCCTGGGGATGCGCTGCCATGCCGACTCGCTACAGATTCGTCGCTCCATCGGCTATGTCCCGGGCGATCTGGCGTTGTATCCGAAACTTACGGGTGCACAAACACTTCAATACTTTGCCCGGCTGCGCGGCGGAGTCGACGAACGATACATCGACGAACTCGCCGAAAGACTCGGCGCCGATTTGACCCGCAAGGTCGGCGACTACTCCACCGGCAACCGACAGAAGATCGGCCTGATACAGGCATTCATGCATCGACCGGAGCTGCTGATCCTCGACGAACCCAACGCCGGACTGGATCCATTGATACAACGGGAATTCCACACGATGGTCGACGAGGTGCGCGAGGACGGACGCACCGTGTTTCTCTCCTCACACACCCTGTCCGAAGTCGAACGCGTCGCCGACCGGGTCGGCATAATCCGCGAGGGCGAGCTAGTCGTGGTCGAGCGCGTCGATGAACTCAAGCGAAAAGCCATCCGGCGCATCGATTTCGAGTTCGCCAACGAGATTCCGTCCAACTTGTTCGACGGTGTGCCAGGTGTTCGCGGCGCAGTGGTGGACCATTGCCACGCACAAGTATCGTTCGATGGATCGGTCCATGACATCCTCAAGGCCGCGATGACCTGTGAGGTCGTCAACCTCAACAGTCGGGAATCCGACCTCGAAGAGGTGTTCCTCGCCTATTACCGGACCGGGGTCGACGGGGACGCGGCGCCGGAGAAGCACGCCCACCATGTCTGACCAAGCCCACCATGTCTGACCAAACAAACTATGTCTAACGCGGTGTTGACCAAGGATCTGGCCGAACGCCGCATGGCGGTCCTTACCCTGGGCGCGGTGTTGGCTGTCTTCACCGTCGCGGCACTGGCGATCAGTGCGAGCCTCCAGGAGACGATAGACGACATCAGCGAGGGCTTCCCAGACGTGCTGAATGCGTTCATCGGCGCCGACGTCCCCGGCGGCTATGTCGTCGCCGAGGTGTTCAACCTGATCGCCCCGCTGACACTGGTGACATATGCGGTATTGACCGGAGCCTCCGCCGTCGCCGGCGAGGAGGAAGCCGGCACCATGGATCTGCTTGCCGCACAACCGGTCACCCGCCACACCATCCTCGCCGAGAAGGCCGGCGGTCTGGGGATCGCGCTCGCGGCGACCATGGTGCTCTTCGGCGCTGCCGCAGTGGCCGCCTCGGCCGCCCTCGGGATCGGGGTTGCAGCGACCGGCATCATTGCGACCTGCGTGCATCTATTCATGCTCGCGGCGACGCTCGGTTCATTGGCCCTCGCCATCGGAGCAGCTACCGGCCGGCCCAGCCTGGCCGCCGGCATCGCCGGCGTTGTCGCCGCGATCAGCTACGTCACCAACGCCATGCTGCCCATCGCGGGTCTCGACGGCTGGACCCGGCTCAGTCCCTGGCATTACTTCGCCGGATCCGATCCGCTGATCAACGGCTTCGACCTTGCGCATTTTCTGGTGCTGGCCGGACTCATCGTGGCCGCTCTCGCGGTCGCTATCGCAACTTTCGAGCGTCGGGACCTGAAGGGATGACCACTCTCGAGAAGGCCCCGCACCGGCACCGCCGCCCCACACCCCCGCTGGCGGATCGGGGCAGGATGATCGGCGCACTGCTAACCAAGTCCGTCGCCGACCGACTCACCCTGGCCGGGGTCGTCGGGCTCCTGATGATCGCCATGGGCGCATTCGTGGGCGCGCTGTACCCACCGCTGCGTGAGACGTTTGCCGGCCTGCCATCGGATTTCGCCGATGCTATCGGCAAAGCGCTTCCCGGCGGGGATCTCACCTCGGGGATCGGCTTCGCCAACGCCGAACTGATGTCGATCGTCGCCCCCGCAGGGGTAATCACGGTCGCGGTGATCTCCGCTGCGCGCGCGATCGCCGGAGAAGAGGAAGACAAGACCCTCGGCGTGCTGCTCGCCGCACCAGTCGGGCGGCTGACGTTTCTGTTCACCAAGACGGTCGCGATGATGATCCACGTTCTCATCGTCGGCGCACTGCTCGCCGTCGGGATCGTGCTCGCCGATCTGATCGGAGGTCTGGGCATCACTGCCCACGGCGTCGCCGGGGCCACCACACATACGGTGCTGATCGGGCTCTTTTTCGGGATGATCGCCATCCTCATTGCGGCCGCAACCGGTAGCCGACGGCGCACCAACGCAGCAACCGGCGGACTGGCTGCCCTCGCCTTCGCGATCAGCACTTTCCTGCCACTCTCGGACAGTCTCGCCGGCGGCGCCAAGATCAGCCCCTGGTACTACTACAACGCTTCCAACCCGCTGGTCACCGGCGCCGACCCCGGCCACCTTGTCATTCTGACGGTGATGACGGTCATCCTGATGGTGGCAGCCGCGGTCCTCTTCTGCCGTCGAGACCTACGCGGCTGACGAACATGGGATACCGGCGCCCAACCGGTGCAGCTACCGCAGTTACGTGACGCGAAGGAGTCGCGGCGACAGTCGGCTGGGCGGGATCTCAGCACCCACCTCCAGGTCCTTGGCGAGCGCGTCGGCGCAGCGGACAAGACCACCGGCATCGATCCGGTGAGGCGCCCGCCCGGATTCGCCGATCCGCCCTGCGGCACGCTTCAGAACCGTTACCGCGCCCCGGATGTTGCCCCGCTGAATGTGGGTGATGCCCACGGCGAGCTGCGCCAGCCCCTGCCAGAGCAACCGCTCGTCTTCTGGCGCACTCTTCCAGGCTGCTTCCAGCACCTCGTGTGCATGGAAGGCCCGTCCGGAGTCGAGGAGGCGCTGCGCGTAGCGCAGATATCCCTCAGGCGACAGGTCGAGATCATCGGGAATCCGGGGCACGCCCTCCACTCCGCGGGGCAGCGGTCGTCCCAACGCGTCCCGTTCTCGGCTGTTGCTGGCCCGTCCCGATTGATCGCGATCACGCTCAGCCATCTGGCCATAGTCGCACTATCCGCTCACCGAGGTGCAGGTCTACAGTCACTCCGTTAGTTGTAGTAACGTGCCGGGCATGGGCTCTCCGCAGGTGTGGATTCTTGGCGGGTATCAGAGTGATTTCGCGCGGAACTTCGATCGGGAGGGGCTCGGCTTCGCAGAGCTGGCCGGGGAGGTTACCGACGCCACCCTCGAGGCTGCCGAGTTGGATGGCGCGGACATCGACGTTGTTCACGTCGCCAACGCGTTCGGCGAGTTGTTCGCCCACCAGGGCCATCTGGGCGCCATGCCGGCCACCGTGAACGACGCGCTCTGGGGCACCCCCGCCACCCGCCACGAAGCGGCGTGCGCGTCGGGCAGCGTCGCGGTGCTCGCGGCGGCCTCGGACCTTCGCGCCGGCAATTATCGGACCGCGCTGGTCGCCGGGATCGAGCTGGAGAAGACCGTGGATGGCGATACCGCGGCAACGATTATGGGCGCTGCCGCGTGGACCGGCCAGGAAGGCCAGGACGCGAAGTTTATGTGGCCGAACATGTTCGAGTCCGTCGCCGCCGAGTACGACCTGCGATACGGCCTCGACGAGACGCACCTGCGCGCAATCGCGGCGCTCAACTTCGCCAATGCTCGCGCAAACCCCAACGCCCAGACCCGCGACTGGGCCATCCCCGAAACCTTGCCCGAAGACGAAGCATCCAACCCCGTCATTGAGGGCCGGTTGCGCCGGTTCGACTGCAGCCAGATCACCGACGGCGGCGCCGGCCTCATATTGGTCAGCGACGACTGGCTGCGGGATCACCCAAAGGCCCGGCCGCTGGGCAGGATCGACGGCTGGGGACATCGCACCGTCGGCCTGGGTCTGCGCCAGAAGCTCGACCGCTCACGAGACGACCCCGACGAGCAGTACGTCCTCCCCCACGTGCGCACCGCAGTCCAGGATGCTCTCGACCAGGCTGGGGTCGTCCTCGATGACGTCGATGGGTTCGAGGTACACGATTGCTTCACCCCCAGCGAATATCTGGCCATCGACCACATCGGGCTGACCGGCCCGGGCGAATCGTGGAAGGCCATCGAGAATGGGGAGATCGAGATCGGCGGCCGCCTGCCGATCAACCCCAGCGGCGGCTTGATCGGCGGTGGACATCCCGTCGGCGCCTCCGGGGTGCGGATGTTGCTGGATGCCGCGCGGCAGGTCAGCGACTCCGCGGGTAACTATCAGGTCGAAGGCGCAAAAACGTTCGCAACGCTCAACTTCGGCGGCAGCACCGCCACCACCGTCAGCTTCGTCATCGGGAGACCCCAGTGAGCCTTACCACCCATCCAGAGGTCGTCGGCAAGTTCCTGTCCACCCTTCCCGAGCAGGACGATCATCCCTACCGCACCGGACCATGGCGACCGCAGACTTCCGAGTGGGACGCCGACGACCTCACCGCCGTTCACGGCGAGATCCCCCACGATCTCGACGGCG
The DNA here is from genome assembly GCA_022601275.1 of Actinomycetes bacterium. Lineage (GTDB taxonomy): Bacteria > Actinomycetota > Actinomycetes > Mycobacteriales > Mycobacteriaceae > Mycobacterium. The sequence goes on along the minus strand of JAHZIT010000134.1, from coordinate 1,291 downwards.
TCTACCTGCGCAACACCGAGAACCCGTTGCATCCGGCGCTGAAGAGCTACCATCCGTTCGACGGTGACGGGATGCTCCATATCGTCGGGTTCCGCGATGGCAAAGCCTTCTACCGCAACAGGTTTGTCCGTACCGATGCATTCTTCGAAGAGAACGCAGCAGGTGGACCGCTATGGCCGGGCATCGGCGAGCCCGTAGAGCTGGCACGTCGCGACTACGGCTGGGGCGCAAGGACTCTGATGAAGGACGCTTCATCCACCGACGTCGTGGTACACCGCGGCGTCGCCCTGACCAGCCACTATCAGTGCGGCGACCTGTACCGCACCGATCCGTACACCGGCGAGGCCCTCGGCAAGGAGGACTGGCGCGGCGACTTCCCGTCCGACTGGGGTGTGTCTGCTCATCCAAAGGTCGACGAGCGCACCGGTGAGCTGTTGCACTTCAGCTACAGCAAGCAGGACCCCTACCTTCGCTACGGCGTCGTAAGCGACGGCGGCGAGCTCGTGCACACCGTCGACGTCCCGCTGCCTGGACCGCGGCTGCCGCACGATATGGCATTCACCGAAAACTACGTAATACTCAACGACTTTCCGATGTTCTGGGATCCGAAGCTACTCGAGAAGAACATCCACCTCCCGGGCTTCCACCGCGACATGCCATCCCGGTTCGCGGTCATACCGAGGCGTGGCGACACTTCGCAGATCAAGTGGTTCGAGGCCGACCCCACCTATGTGCTGCACTTCCCCAATGCCTATGAGGATGGCGACGAGATTGTGCTGGACGGGTTCTTCCAGGGCAATCCCGAACCCGCCGACGACGGACTGGGCGACAAGTGGCGACGGCGATTCCGATTCCTGGCAATCGACCGTATGCAGACCCGACTACACCGCTGGCGCTTCAACCTCGTCACCGGTGAGGTCCGCGAGCAGCAATTGTCGGACAGCTTCACCGAATTCGGCATGATCAACTCCGCCTACGCCGGACGTGACTACCGCTACACATACGCGGCAACCGGCAAGCCCGGCTGGTTCTTGTTCGACGGCCTGGTCCGCCATGACTTGAAGACCGGCCTAGAACAGCGCATCTCCTTTGGAGATGGGGTATTCGGCAGTGAAACAGCCATGGCGCCCCGCTCACAGGTCGCCGCCGGGGCGGCTCCGGGTTCACATGTCGCCGCCGGGGCGGCCCGCTCACATGTCGCCGCCGGGGCGGCTCCGGGTTCACATGTCGCCGCCGGGGCGGCTCCGGGGCTCCCGAGTTCCGCTGAGGATGACGGGTACTTGGTCACCCT
>JAHZIT010000133.1 GCA_022601275.1 Actinomycetes bacterium | reverse complement strand
CGATAGTTCACCGACGCGATCGTGGCGCCCAACTCGCTGGCGAATCTGCGGCACAACTCGTCGTCCTGGGCGGCATCGCCGACAACGTAACCGCCGCCGTGGAACCACAGCAGTGCCGGTCCAGGCGCAGCTGAGCCCGCGGGGCGGTGCAACCGAACCCCGACCCCCGAGGGGAGGGTGAGTACCTCGGGGGCCCGGGGGTCGTCGGGGTCGTGCCGCCTCAGCAGTCGGCTGGCCAAGCGTATGAACGGCACCGTGCGGGGCGTGATCAGCTGCTTCGGCAGCAGACGAGCACTACGTCGCAACTCCGGATGGAACTCGGTATCGGGCACCCGACCAGTATTGGGCATCCCCCCAGTATTGGGGATCAGCGCCACAGCGGATCGCGCGGCGGCCCCAGTAGACAACTTCGCCGAGATTGTCCTTCGATCCCCGCGGGAGCGGGGTACTCTCGCGAAATGACGGATCGGCCGGATACCCAGTCTTCCGGACCCAGCCTGAGCGCCCGCCTGAAATGGCTGCTGAATGCCAGTCCAGCCGACCACATGCTGGCGTTGAGCGTGGCATCTGCGTCGCTACCGGTGATCGGCAAGCATCTCAAGCCGCTGGGTGCGTTGACTGCCGCGGCGATCTGGGGGTCACGCCATGCGCCGGACTTCCTCGGCACGACCGCGCGGTCGTTGCTCGCTCCCGCGGACACCGAGCTCAAACGGCAGGAACGCGAGAGCGCCAATGCGGTCAGCGAGGCGGCTTTGCGCGGCCTGGTCTCGGCCAAGGATCTCGAAATCGAGTGGCCGCAACCCGAGCGCACCCCGCCGCTCTGGAAAATGCGGGAGCAGCGCCGCAGTGTGCACCGCACGTCGGTTCGGTACGGACCGCAACCGACGCAGCTGCTCGACGTGTGGCGCAGGGACGACCTTGCCGACCATCACGCGCCCGTCATGCTGTTCGTTCCGGGCGGAGCCTGGGTGCACGGTAGCCGCACCCTGCAGGGATACGCGTTGATGTCGCATCTCGCCGAGAAGGGTTGGGTGTGCCTGTCCATCGACTACCGGGTCGCCCCGCACCACCGCTGGCCCGCGCACATCATGGACGTCAAGACGGCTATCGCGTGGGCCCGAGCTAACGTCGACAAGTTCGGCGGAGATCGAAACTTCGTGACCATCTCGGGGTGTTCTGCCGGCGGCCACCTGGCCGCGCTCGCCGGTCTGACGTCCAACGATCCCGATTTGCAGGAAGAACTCCCCGAAGGCTCCGACACCTCGGTAGACGCTGTTGTCGGGATCTACGGACGCTACGACTGGGAGGACAAGTCGACCGCAGAGCGGGCGAGGTTCGTCGACTTCCTGGAGGGCGTCGTCGTCCGGCGCAAGATCGCCAGGCACCCCCACGTGTTCCGGCAGGCCTCCCCGATCGCGCGGATACACCCCGACGCGCCGCCTTTCCTGGTTGTGCATGGCACCGGGGACAGCGTCATCCCGGTGGCTCAGGCACGCAGCTTCGTCGAACGCCTCGGCAGCGTGTCCCGCTCGGCGGTGGGTTACGTCGAACTACCAGGGGCCGGCCATGGTTTCGATCTGATGGACGGGGCCCGAACAGGTTCCGCGGCAACAGCAATTGGCTTGTTCCTCAACCACGTTCATCGAAACAGAAGCCTCGCTGGGGCCAAAGAGGTTATATAGAACCTCTCCGGTAGGTGGTGTTGCGGTGAAGAGGCTCAGCGGGTGGGATTCTGTACTGCTGTACAGCGAGACTCCCACCGTGCACATGCATACCCTGAAGCTGGCGGTGATCCAACTCGACGACCAGCTCAGGCAGGAAGGCGGCGCGAAGTTCGGGGTCGAGCAGTTGCGGGACGTGATCCAGAGCCGGCTATACAAACTGGAGCCGTTCCGCTTCGAATTGATCGACATCCCTTTCAAGTTCCATCATCCGATGTGGCGGGAGAACTCCGAGGTCGACCTCGAATACCACGTTCGGCCCTACCGGGTGGACTCACCCGGCGGCCGCCGCCAACTGGACGAGGCCGTCGGCCGAATCGCCAGCACGCCGCTGGATCGCGGCCGTCCGCTGTGGGAGATGTACCTCATCGAGGGTCTGGCCAACGACCGGATCGCGGTGCTCGGCAAGATTCATCACGCCTTGGCCGACGGTGTTGCCTCGGCGAACCTGCTGGCCCGCGGAATGGATCCGCACGACGGCACCGAGGACCAACGGGATTCCTATGCCACGGATCCCGCGCCGTCCAAGGGTGAACTCGTGCGCTCGGCATTCACTGATCACTTACGGCAAATCGCCAGACTCCCATCCGTCGTGCGGTACACGGTGCAGGGCGTGCGCCGGGTGCGGAAGAGCCCGCACAAGATGTCTCCGGAACTGACCCGCCCGTTCACTCCGCCACCGTCGTTCATGAACCACATGGTCGATGCGACTCGTCGGTTCGCCACCGCCACCATGTCGTTGGACGACGTGAAGACGACCGGCAAGCTTCTCGGTGTCACGATCAATGACATGGTCCTGGCCATATCGGCCGGGGCGCTACGACAACTGCTGCTGCGATACGACGGCAGAGCCGAGCATCCCCTGCTGGCATCGGTTCCCGTCAGCTTCGACTTTTCGGCGGACCGTATATCCGGCAACTACTTCACCGGTGTGCTGGTCAGCCTGCCGGTGGACCTCGAGGCTCCACTTGACCGTGTGCACGCCGCCCATGATGCCGCGGCAGCCGGCAAGGAGAGCAATCAGCTGATTGGGCCGGAACTGGTGAGTCGGTGGTCGGCCTACTTCCCGCCGGCGCCCGCCGAGGCGATGTTCCGCTGGTTGTCTCACAAGGACGGTCAGAACAAGGTGATGAACATTCCGATCTCCAATGTGCCCGGACCGCGGGAACGCGCGCGGGTCGGTGGAGCCTTGGTGACCGAGATCTATTCGGTCGGTCCCTTGACGACGGGCAGCGGGCTCAACATCACCGTCTGGAGCTACGTCGACCAACTCAATATCTCGGTGTTATCGGACGGCAGAACGCTCGAGGATCCGCACGAACTGACCGACGCGATGATCGAGGACTTCATCGAAATCCGAAGCGCAGCAGGAATTTCCGAAGAATTAACGGTCGTCGAAACCGCTATGGACCCGTAGAATGGACGGCGGGCTGGCGCAGGGCCAATGCGCCTATCTCGTCCTAAAGTGTGTCGCGCCCGGGAGGCTCCGCCAATCCGTTGGGCGCGGACTTCCGCTTGGCCTGCACCCAATACAGGAACTCCTCGACGGCTTGAGCGGTGTAGTGAGCCCGCGGTGATCCGTAGTAGAAATCGAATGAATGCTGCGCGTGCGGGATCTCGGCATACACCACCGGCGATGTCGAAATCTCCCGCAGTGCCGCACTGAAGCTCCTGCCCTCGCGGACCGGGATAAGGGAATCGTCTGCTCCGTGCAGAATGAAGAACGGCGGCGCGTCGGCTCGGACCCGACGCACCGGCGACGCGTCGATGTACACCTGCCGGTTCTTCAGGATCGACTTCTTGACGACGAACTTCTGCAGCAGAGCGAGGAATTCCCTGCGTCCGCGACCTTGGGTGGAGACCCAGTCGTAGCGCCCGTAAATCGGCACAGCGGCCACCACGGAGGTGTCGGCGTTCTCGAAGCCGGGCTGGAACTGCGGATCATCGGCGGTCAGCGCGGCCAGTGAGGACAGGTGACCGCCAGCCGAGCCACCGGTCACGGCCACGAAGTCGGGGTCACCGCCGTACTCGTCGATGTGCTCCTTGATCCAGGCCAGTGCGCGCTTGACATCCACCATGTGGTCCGGCCAGCTGTGGCGCGGGCTGACGCGATAGTCGATCGACACGCACACCCATCCGTGGTCGGCGAGATGGCTGAGCAGCGGATAGGCCTGTGGCCGACGCATCCCGATCGCCCACGCGCCACCCGGAACCTGTAAGAGGACAGGCGCTTTGCCGTCCCTTGGCAGGTCAGCCCTGCGCCAGATGTCGGCCCGGTTGACGCGGGGGTGCGGGCCGTACTGAACGGTGTCAGCTCTCTCGACGTAGCGGCGCCGGACCAGCCCGTTAGGTGGCACGCCGACTCGGCGGCGCCGGGTGGCCCTGGCCTTTTCCGCCATCTCTTGGTAGTCGTCGCCGAGCGCTTCCCGGAGCGGATCCTCGAAATGCGGCTGCGCGGCCACATTGCGGCGGTGGATCAGCCACAGGATGCCCCAGGCGAGCGCGGTGATCAGCAGCGCGATCCTCCCGCGCGGCCCCCTGAAATCGCCGCGGATGCCGCGGCGAACCGCATCCAGCATCGAGCCCACCATGTACAGCGGCGACATCTCGGAGGTGGGCCACCCGAAAGCGAAGACCGGGAGCGTGGGATAGCCTTCGCGGGCCAGCGGGCGCGCACCGTTGGCAGCGTTGGCCAATTCGGCAAGCGCGCGCAGCAACGGGCGGGGTTTAGCCATTGCGCGGGGTCTTCTTCTGCGCCTTTCTCACCGGTTGCGTCTTCTTGGCCGGTTGGGCTTTCTTGGCGGGTTGCGCCTTCTTGGCCGGCTGGGTTTTTTTGGCGGGTTGTGTCTTTTTGGCCTGCTGTGTCTTTTTGCTCGGCTGTGCTTTCTTGGCCGGCTTGGTTTTTTGGCTGGGTTGTGTCTTTTTGGCGGGTTGTGTCTTTTTGGCCGGCCGCCCCTTTTTGCTTGGCTG
>JAHZIT010000132.1 GCA_022601275.1 Actinomycetes bacterium | reverse complement strand
AGATGTGTAAGTAGGAGCTCCGGACAGGTGTCACGATTATCCCTGGGGTGCCGGTCGCCGACACGGCCCGGGGACCGGGGGTCAGCACATCGTTATTGATGGTCATTTCGATGCTTTCGGTGAGCTGTTGGCTGAATTCGCCGCACGGGTGCGCGACATTGGGGTGTTGGAGATCGAGGAACGTTTCCGTGCGCCGCTGAAGGTGGTTGTGCGCGGTCGGCGGGGGGTGGGGCGTGGCGCTGTCACCTCTGCACTCGCCGACTCGGGGGTGACGGTCGCCGCCGATGCCGCCGGCGCCGACGTCAACGTCTTCGTCGTCGCCGAGGTGCTCAAGCCCGAGGACCGGGCGCAGTTGCGGGCCGCCGCCAGGGTTCCAGCGGCTGCCGGTGAAACAGGGGTTGCAGGGGCCACCATGGTTGTGCTGAACAAGGCGGACCTGACGGGTGTGGATCCGGCGGGCCCGCTGGCGTGCGCCGAGCGGCGGGCGGCGGAGTTCGCCGCGACGTTGGGTGTTCCTGTCGTTCCGATGATCGCCCCGCTGGCCACCGTCGGTGTGGACGACGGGGAGATCGCCGCGTTGCGTGCTCTGATCGACATCCCCGTGGACATGACATCGACGGATGCGTTCGTCGGTTCGGCTCATCGGCTGCCCGCAGAGCTGCGTCGGCGGCTGCTGGACAAGTTGGACCGATTCGGGCTTGCCCATGCCGTGCTGGCCCTATGCGGCGGAGCCACGAGAGCAACTGTGCAAAGGCGACTGCGGGAAGTCAGCCAGGTGGACCGGGTTCTTGATCAGCTGATCGCGGTGTCTGCTCCAGCCCGTTACCGGAAGGTGTGCGCCGTGCTGAGCGAATTGCGCAGCCTTGCTGCGCAACGCGGGGGTGCTGGGATCGAGGAGTTCCTGGTCGCCGACGAGACCGTCATCGCGGTGATGGCGGCGGCGGTCGACGTGGTTGAGGCAGCGGGTCTGGCGGTGGATCGGGGCGATGCGGGGGATGCGCATCTGCGCCGGGCCGCGCAGTGGGAGGCCTACGCGCGCGGCCCGGTGGGCTCGCTTCACCAACGGTGTGCGAAAGATATTTCCCGCGGTTCGCTGCGCCTCCTCGGACAGATGCGGTGACTGACGGTGCGGGTGCGGGTCCGGGTGCGGGGACTGGGGTCGTATTGGTGACCGGGCCCCGGTCGGCCGGTGTCACCAGCATGGTCGAGGCATTGCGACGCCGGACCCCTGGCCGATTCTTCGCTGAGGCCCAGGGCCTGGCCCCGGGTGACTCTCCGGCTGCCGCGGTATTCGTAGTATCGGCCGTGGCTCCGGTGACAGAGTCAGACTGTGCTCTGGCTGAGCTCGCCACCACGCAGACCGACGTCGTCGTCGCGGTGGTGTCCAAGGTTGACGACCATCGTGACTGGCGGGGCGTACTCGCGGTCAACCGCGAGCGGCTTGCCGAATACGCCGCGCGCTTCCAGCATGTTCGGTGGGTGGGCGCGGCCGCCGCACCGCGGGTGGGGGCGCCGCTCTTGGACGACCTGGTGCAACTCCTGGAGAGCCAGCTCGATGACCCCCAGGTCGTCCGCCGAAACAGTTTGCGGGCCTACGAATTCCGACTGCGTGCCGAACTGGCGCGCTTGGACGACGAGGCCGCAGGCGCGGACCGGAAGGCGCGGGTCGAGGAACTTCGAGAAAGTCGCGAGGAGCTGTTGCGGCGCCGGTCGATGATCGCGCCGGAGGCCACCATCGCCCTGCGGAGCGAGATTCAGCAGGCCCGCGTTGCGCTGACGTATTCCGCGCGCAACCATTGCGCCAACGCACGGACGGCGCTGCTGGAGACAGTCGCCGGCACGAGTCGGCGGCACTTCGGCGGGGTGGCGCAGGGCGAGTTCGCACAGGGCGTGCGGCGACGGTGTCGCGACCTTGTCGCCGAAGTCGATGACGAGGTCAACGCACGGACCCGGAGGGTGGCGGCCCACCTCGGCTTGTCGGAACCCCCCGGCTTGTCGGAACCCCTCGGCTTGTCGGAACCCCTCGGATTGTCGGAACCTCTGGCGATCACAGATCCGCCGGTGACTCCCCGGCGTCTGGAAACCCAGCTCACGACGGTGTTCGGCGCAGGATTCGGTCTCGGAGTCGCACTGCTGGTGAGCAAGCTGTTCGCCGGGCTGGCACCCCAGGCCACCGCCGTCGCTCTGGTGGCCGGCGGGTTGGCGGGGTTGGCTGTCACGGTGTGGGTGGTCAGGGTTCGGGGGTTGCTTCATGATCGGGCGGTGCTGGAACGCTGGGTCAACGACGTGACCGGCGCGGTCCGCGCCGCAGCCGAGGAGCGGGTGGCCATGCGCCTGCTGGCCGCCGAGGCCGCGCTGTCGTCTGCGCATGCCGCCGACATTGCTGCGCAGCGGCGCGCGGTCGGGCAACGCATCGCGGCGATCGAGGCCGAACTTGGGGAACACGCCAGTAAGACTGCCCGCGCCGTGTCCGTCCGGGACCGCGAGATGCCGCTTCTGCTGCGGACGCTGCAAGCCGTCCGGGAGGCTCCGGCACAGGGCAGGGCGCAGGGCGATTTGACCGCACCTGTGGTTACCGACCGGTAGGTCCCCGGTTGCACCGATCTGAACAGTTCCTGTGAGTGATCGGACATACTCCTGACATACCGCGGGAACTACGCCCGCGTTAACCTCAATAGTCAGGGGGTGGCCGTGGCTGCTTTTCGGGCCGTTGGTTTCGATTCGCGCGCCTGGCTCCTGACAGACAGCTCGCACGAAGATGCAGGAGACAACACAGCATGACTGCAGCAACTATTCCGGGATTGGATTCCGCACCCACCAAACACGAGAAGCTGCTGGCCTGGGTGCGCGAGGTTGCCGAGCTGACCCAACCCGACCGGGTCGCGTTCGCCGACGGGTCCGAGGAGGAGTACACGGCGCTGTGCGACCAGCTCGTCGAGGCGGGTACGTTCACCAGGCTCAACCCTAAAAAGCAGCCCAATTCGTACCTCGCACTGTCAGATCCTTCTGATGTTGCGCGCGTAGAGTCGCGCACCTTCATCTGCTCCGAGCGTGAGATCGACTCCGGACCGACCAACAACTGGATGGATCCGGCCGAGATGCGCGACATCATGACCGGTCTGTACCGCGGCTCTATGCGCGGTCGCACCATGTGGGTGGTTCCGTTCTGCATGGGCCCGCTCGGCGCCGAAGACCCCAAGTTGGGCGTGGAGATCACCGACTCGGAGTACGTCGTCGTCTCGATGCGCGTCATGACCCGAATGGGGCAGGCAGCCCTGGACAAGATCGGCACGGACGGTTTCTTCGTCAAGGCGCTGCACTCGATTGGTGCTCCGCTGGTGGATGAGTCGGGCGTCCGTAAAGAAGACGTCCCGTGGCCGTGCAACGACACCAAGTACATCACCCACTTCCCCGAGACCCGGGAGATCTGGAGCTACGGCTCCGGCTATGGCGGCAACGCCTTGTTGGGTAAGAAGTGCTACTCGCTGCGGATCGCGTCGGCGATGGCCCACGACGAGGGCTGGCTGGCCGAGCACATGCTGATCCTCAAGCTGATCTCACCGGAGAACAAGGCTTACTACATTGCCGCGGCTTTCCCATCCGCGTGCGGCAAGACGAACCTCGCGATGCTGCAGCCCACAATTCCGGGTTGGCGCGCCGAGACCGTCGGCGACGACATCGCCTGGATGCGCTTCGGTAAGGACGGCAGGCTCTACGCGACCAACCCCGAGTTCGGCTTCTTCGGCGTCGCCCCCGGCACCAACTGGGACTCGAATCCGAATGCGATGAAGACCATCGCCGCCGGCAATACCGTGTTCACCAACGTGGCCAAGACAGACGACGACGACGTGTGGTGGGAGGGCCTGGAAGGCGACCCCGACCATCTGACCGATTGGAAGGGCAACGACTGGACCCTGGAGTCGGAAGTCAAGGCTGCCCATCCGAACTCGCGGTACTGCACCCCGATCTCGCAGTGCCCGACGTTGGCCCCCGAGTGGGATGACCCGCAGGGGGTGCCGATCTCGGCGATCCTGTTCGGCGGTCGCCGGAAGACCACCGTCCCGCTGATCACGCAGGCCCGCGACTGGCAGCACGGCGTATTCATCGGCGCCACCCTGGGTTCTGAGCAGACCGCTGCTGCTGAGGGCAAGGTCGGCACGGTACGCCGCGATCCGATGGCGATGTTGCCGTTCATCGGCTACAACGTCGGCGACTACATGCAGCACTGGATCGACGTCGGCAAGAACTCCGACGAATCCAAGATGCCGGCCGTGTTCTTTGTGAACTGGTTCCGCCGCGGTGGCGACGGACGATTCCTGTGGCCCGGATTCGGCGAGAACAGCCGGGTGCTGAAGTGGGCCATCGAGCGCATCGAGCACCGGGCGGACGGGAAGAGCACCCCCATCGGGACCGTGCCGACCGCCGCCGACCTGGACCTGTCCGGTTTGGATGTCGCGGCGGCCGATGTCGATGAGGCGCTCACCGTGAGCGCCGAGGAGTGGCGCAAGGAACTTCCGCTCATCGAGGAGTGGTTCGAGTTCGTCGGCGAGAAGCTGCCGACCGGCATCAAAGATGAGTTCGACGCGTTGAAGACCCGCCTGGCCGAAGCGAACTAAGCCTTTTCCCGCCAGCGCGCGTGTTTGTGCACCGGCGCGCCGCTGAGGGCGTGCATTTCCGTGCGCTCGCGGAGTGTGGCGCGTCGTAGAGTCGGCGCATGCAGATCCGCGACACTGCCGTTGCCACGCCCGACAAGCCGGCCATCATCATGTATCCGTCCGGAACGGTGGTCACGTTCGGCGAATTGGAGTCCAGGGCGAATCGTTTGGCGCACATGTTCCGGTCGGCCGGTCTGGTCGAGGGCGATGCGGTTGCGATCCTGATGGAGAACAACGAGCACATGCATGCGGTGATGTGGGCCGCGCGGCGCGCCGGGCTGTACTACGTGCCCATCAACACGCACCTGACCGCAGCCGAGGCCGCTTACGTCATCGACAACAGCAGCGCCAAGGCGATCGTCGGCTCGGCGAAGCTTTCGGCGACCCTGGCGGGATTGGCCACCGAGCTGCCCAGGGGCCTGCCCGCGGTCCGAATCATTGCCGACAGCGTCGAATTGTCGCCGATACGGGCCTCCAGCCAACTCGACGGATGGCAGAGCTACCCCGAATGCGTTGTTGGCCAACCTGATACGCCGATCTCCGATGAGATCGAGGGTGACCTGCTGCAGTACTCGTCGGGAACCACCGGCCGGCCGAAGGGCATCAAACGCGCGCTGCCGCACGTACCGCCATCGGAGGCCCCGGGCCTGATGGCCGCTCTGGTGGCTTTCTGGATGCGCCCCGGAGCGGTGTATCTCAGTCCTGCCCCGCTGTATCACACCGCTCCGTCGGTGTGGTCGATGCAGACGCAGGCCGGCGGCATCACCACCGTGGTGATGGAGAAGTTCGACGCCGAGGGGGCGCTGGATGCGATTGCTCGACACCGCGTCACACACGGCCAATTCGTCCCGGTGATGTTCACCCGAATGCTCAAACTGCCACCGGCAGTGCGCAATTCCTACGACGTGTCCAGCCTCGAGCGGGTGATGCACGCGGCGGCCCCATGCCCGGTGGAGATCAAGAAGCAGATGATGGACTGGTGGGGCCCGATCATCGACGAGTATTACGCCTCCTCAGAAGCGCACGGATCGACGCTGATCACCGCCGAGGAGTGGCTGGCCCACCCCGGGTCGGTCGGGCGGGCGATGGCCGGTGCTGTCCATATCCTCGACCAGGAGGGTAACGAGCTACCGGCGGGCGAGTCCGGGGAGATCTACTTCGAGGGTGGCGCCGACTTCGAGTATCTCAACGATCCGGCCAAGACTGCGTCGTCGCGTGACTCGCGCGGCTGGAAAACCGTGGGCGACATCGGCTACCTCGATGAGGACGGGTACCTCTTCCTGACCGATCGCAGACATCACGTGATCATCTCCGGGGGCGTGAACATCTATCCGCAGGAGGCCGAGAATCTTCTGGTCTCACATCCCAAGGTGATGGACGCGGCGGTCTTCGGCATTCCCGATGATGAGATGGGCCAGCAGGTCAAGGCTGTGGTTCAGTCCGTCAAGGCCGCCGATGCCACCCCGGAGTTTGGGCGCGAGCTCCTTGATTGGCTGCGCGATCGTCTGGCGCACTATAAATGCCCGAAGTCGATCTCGTTCGAGGCGCAGCTGCCCCGTACCGACACCGGCAAGCTGTACAAGCAGGAGCTGATATCCAAGTACTCGCGCTAACCCGACCGCCGAAGTTTTACCCGGTAGGTGTACTGCTCGGGCAGAAAATGACTCACCGACAGCTCGACGGGGGTACCGTCGTCGTCTGCGTAGAGCCGGTCCACCCGCAGCATGGGATGGCCCGGGGGGCAGCCCAACGCGTCGGCCACCACACCGGCTGCCCCGCTGACCGTAATCGATTGTGCTGCCTCGGCGATCGGCTGCTCGAGGTGCGGTTCGAGCAGCCCGATGACGGTGTGAGTGCTCACCGCGCCCGTCGCGAGATCCGGTGACGCCAGCACGGTGCCGGGCACCGTCGGCGGTAGGTGAACCGTGGTGTGGCCAAAAGCGATCCCGCTGTGGCGCCGACGGAAACTCACCGTGTAGACAGCATCTCCGTCCAGCTGAAGTCGGCTCGCGGCCTCGACATCGACACGGCGACGCAGTCCGTCGAGCACCTCCATCGTGGTGTCTTCGGACAGGCTCATCAGGTCCTGGACCGATCCGAGTTGGCGCAGGTAACGCGGTCCTGTTTCGCTGGCGTAGCTACCCCGCCCCGGTATCCGCACGACGATCCCGGCGGCGACCAGGTCCTGAAATGCCCGACGAACCGTCTGCCGTGATAGCCCATGGCGGGCGACCAGTTCGGACTCGGTGGGCAATCGAGTCCCGTTGCGATACCTGCCTGCGGCGATCTCGCCGCGCAGCTGTTCGCGCAGAGCCTGATACGCGGGTTCCGGTCTGACCTGCCCCGTCATACTCAGACCCCGCCCCGCGCCACCAGTTGCGCGGCGATGACATTGCGCTGGATCTCGTTGGTGCCTTCGCCGACGATCATCAGCGGCGCGTCCCGGAAGTAGCGCTCAACATCGTATTCCGTCGAATAGCCGTACCCGCCGTGTATTCGGACCGCGCTCAGCGCGATCTCCATCGCGACTTCGGAGGCGAACAGTTTGGCCATGCCGGCCTCCATGTCGGCGCGCTCCCCACTGTCATAGCGGTCGGCCGCGTGCAGGGTCAGCTGTCGTGCCGCAGTCAGCTTGGTCGCCATGTCGGCCAGATAGTGGCCGACGGCCTGGTGCCTCCAGATCGGCTGACCGAAGCTCTCGCGCTGCTGGGCGTAGGCCAGCGCGTCCTCGAGGGCGGCCGCAGCCACCCCCAACGCCCGCGATGCCACCTGAATGCGCCCGGTTTCAAGGCCTTTCATCATCTGGCCGAAGCCCTTGCCGGGTTGCTGACCGAGGATCGCCGTGGCGGGCACTCGGTAGTCATCGAAGGTCAGCTCGCACGACTCGACGCCCTTGTAGCCCAGCTTGGGTAGGTCGCGGGAGACGGTGATACCAGGGCCGTGTTCGACGAGTACCACCGAGATTCCCCGATGAGGTGGACTTGCGGCAGGGTCGGTCTTACACAGCAACGCGATCAGGCCTGACCGGCGCGCGTTGGTGATCCAGGTCTTGGCGCCGTTGATGACCAGCTCCTCGCCGTCCGCGCGCGCTGTCGTGGTCATCGCCTGCAGATCGGAGCCGCCACCTGGTTCGGTCAGTGCCATCGTCGCGCGGGTCGCCCCGGTCGCCATCGCCGGCAGGTAGCGCTGCTTCTGTTCGTCGGTGCCGAACAGCCCCAACAGCTTGGCCACCACGGTGTGTCCACCCATCGCCCCGGCCAGGCTCATCCAGCCCCGGGACAGCTCTTGGGTGACCTCGACGTAGCACCGGGTCGACACCGGAGTGCCGCCGTAGTCTTCGGGGATGGCCAGGCCGTAGATGCCGATGCGCTTCATCTGGTCGATCCACGCCTCGGGGTAGGTGTTGGCGTGCTCGACGTCGCGCACGGTGGGCTTCACGTCGCGGTCGATGAACGCTCGGACGGTCTCGACCAGCAGGGTTTCTTCCTCGCTCAACCCGGCGTTCACAGTGTCTCTCCCAGCGTCTCTCCCCGCGTCTCTCCCAGCCTGCGAAATATCCGGCCATTTGCACACAAATCGTCAGATGTTGACACAACATCGAGCTTAATGCCAGCATAACCAGCCGTGACTTTGTACGGCCAAATTTCTGGCGGGCCCTACTTCGATGACTTGCACGTGGGCCAGGTCTTCGACAGTGCGCCGTCGATGACGTTGACCGCAGGCGTGGCCGCCGCCCACCAGTCCATCATCGGGGACCGGTTACGATTGCCTCTGGACGCTGAGCTGACGGCCGCCGTGACGGGAGCTTCAGCACCTTTGGCCCACCCCGGGCTGGTGTGCGATGTGGCGATCGGGCAGTCCACATTGGTGACGCAGCGGGTGAAGGCCAACTTGTTCTATCGCGGGTTGAGGTTCCACCGATTCCCTGTCCTCGGCGACCGGCTGTCCACCCGCACCGAGGTGGTCGGGCTCAAGCAGAACTCCGACAAACCCGGCCGTGCTCGCACCGGGCTCGCCGCCCTGCGGGTGACCACCATCGACGGCGCGGGTCAGTTGGTGCTGGACTT
>JAHZIT010000131.1 GCA_022601275.1 Actinomycetes bacterium | reverse complement strand
GATTACTTCAACGCTCTGAAGACTGGCATCTTGTGCCCGATGCCGATGCTGCTGTCGAGGCTGGTCCTGGGGAAGCGGCTGATGCAGACGCTGATGCCTATGTCGAAGCTGGTCGTGGTGAAGCGGCAGAGGCCGACAACCTCCTAAGGACTTAAGCCTCCTGAGGGCTTGAATCTGGGGACTCAGGTCTGAGGGCCTGAATCTGGGGACTCGGTAGCTGAACCCGGTCCGAAGTTCGCAGACCAGCGCGGTGTGGTCCGGTCGGGCGGCGCTCCTCTCCTCGGTATGGCACCCCCGTCGATGGATGCGGCGTTAGTGTCGTGCGGTGTCCACGCGAGACGGAAATATCGCATCAGAGTGGGTTCCCACCGGGGCGGTCAGTGTCCGGGTTCCCGGCAAGGTCAACCTTTACCTGGAGGTGGGGGATCGGCGCGACGACGGCTACCACGAGTTGAGCACGGTCTTTCATGCGGTGTCGCTACTCGACGAGGTGACGGTCACCACTGCGGATGTATTGACGTTGGAGGTATCGGGCGAGGGCGCAGATTCTCTTCCGATGGACCACCGCAACCTCGCGTGGCAGGCGGCCGAAATGCTTGCCGAGCACGTTGGTCGGGCCCCCGACGTCGCGATTTCGATCGAGAAGACGATTCCCGTCGCCGGAGGTATGGCCGGGGGCAGCGCGGACGCGGCTGCGGTCTTGGTGGCGATGAACTCATTGTGGGAGCTCGGCGTGCCGAAACGCGACCTGCACGCGATGGGCGCTCAGCTCGGTAGCGACGTGCCCTTCGCCCTGCACGGCGGAACGGCCCTAGGCACCGGTCGCGGCGAGCAACTGGCCACAGTTCTTGCGCGCAACACGTTCCACTGGGTGTTGGCGTTCTCCGCAGACGGACTGTCAACCCAAAAGGTGTTCGCCGAGATCGACCGTTTGCGCGCCGCGGGTGACCGTGACCTGCCGCCCCGGTTGGAATCCCCGGAGCCGGTCCTGGCGGCATTGGCTTCGGGGGATCCGACACAGCTGGCGCCGCTACTGGGCAACGATCTGCAGCCCGCGGCGCTGAGCCTCGACGCGTCGCTGCGCCGCACTTTGCGTGCGGGCGTCGAAGCAGGTGCCCTGGCCGGCGTCGTGTCCGGGTCGGGCCCTACGTGCGCGTTCCTGTGCGGATCGGCGGGCGCCGCCGTTGATGTGGGCACCGAACTCGCCGGGGCGGGGGTGTGTCGCACGGTGCGGGCGGCCAGCGGTCCGGTCCAAGGCGCTCGAGTAGTGCCGAGCCCGTCCCGGTCCGGCTGAGTCTGCGGTTGGCGCGATCCGAACCCTCGTGGGATGACGCGATGCGATTATTTCGAACTGGTGTGAATCACGCCTCAATAATCGCGTCCGTTTGGCAGTTCCTTAAGAGTTGTCTAAGGTAAACGGCGGTGAGAACGCGCGGTCAAGCAATGAACGCAATCAGTTCCGCCACCGTTAGGAGCGGTGGGCGATGGACTGGATCCGATCGCGCTCATGGGACATCACCGTTTCGAGACACAACTGCTCCTCAATCGTGCGCGCGCCTCCGTGAAAACGCCCCCCATCAGGCGGAGCATGGCAAATGCGCGTGGACACCGGGGCACATGTCGGCGAGGAGGTCGTGGTGAGCAGATTCACCGAGAAGATGTACCGCAATGCCCGCACCACCGACAAAGGAATGGTCACTGGCGAGCCGCACGAGCCGGTCAGACATACCTGGGGTGAGGTACACGAGCGGGCGAGGCGTATCGCCGGTGGACTCGCGGCGGCAGGTATCGGACTCGGTGACGCCGTTGGCGTGCTGGCCGGATACCCGGTGGAAATCGCCCCCACTGCGCAGGGCCTGTGGATGCGCGGTGCGAGCCTGACGATGCTGCACCAGCCGACCCCCCGGACCGACCTGCCCACATGGGCTGAAGACACAATGACCGTCATCGGGATGATCGAGGCCAAGGCCGTCGTCATCGCGGAGCCGTTCCTCGTCGCGATCCCGGTTCTCGAGGAAAAAGGCATCACGGTGCTGACCGTCGAGGATCTCCTGGCGGCCGAGCCGATCGATCCCATCGACGTCGGTGAGGACGATCTCGCGCTCATGCAGTTGACGAGCGGATCGACCGGGTCACCCAAAGCTGTGCAGATCACCCACCGCAATATTCACTCCAATGCCGAGGCGATGTTCATCGGCGCCGAGTACGACGTCAAGAAAGACGTCATGGTGAGCTGGCTGCCCTGCTTCCACGACATGGGCATGGTCGGCTTCCTGACCATTCCGATGTACTTCGGAGCCGAGCTGGTCAAAGTCACGCCGTTGGATTTCCTACGCGACACTCTGCTGTGGGCCCGGCTGATCGACAAATACCAGGGCACCATGACCGCCGCTCCGAACTTTGCCTATGCGCTGTTCGCCAAGCGATTGCGCAGGCAGGCTCAGCCGGGCGAGTTCGATCTGTCTACCCTGCGGTTCGCGCTCTCGGGTGCCGAACCTGTGGACCCGGGCGACGTTGACGACCTGATCGATGCCGGCAAGCCCTTCGGCCTGCAACCGGAGGCGATTCTGCCGGCATACGGTATGGCCGAGACCACGCTGGCGGTGTCGTTCTCTCCGTGTGGCTCTGGCCTGGTTGTCGACGAGGTCGACGCCGACCTGTTGGCGGCACTGCGCCGTGCGGTGCCCTCGGCCAAGGGCAATACCAAGCGGCTGGCCACCCTCGGCCCGCTGCTCACCGACCTCGAGGCTCGCATCATCGACGACCACGGAAACCTCATGCCCGCCCGCGGTGTCGGTGTCATCGAATTGCGCGGCGAATGCCTGACGCCCGGCTATCTGACTATGGGCGGCTTCATCCCGGCCCAAGACGAACAGGGCTGGTACGACACCGGGGATCTCGGTTACCTGACCGAAGCGGGCCATGTCGTTGTTTGCGGGCGCGTCAAGGATGTCATCATCATGGCCGGCCGCAACATCTATCCGACCGACATCGAACGCGCGGCAAGCCGGGTCGAAGGCGTGCGGGCCGGCTGCGCGGTCGCGGTTCGGTTGGACGCCGGGCACTCACGTGAGACG
>JAHZIT010000130.1 GCA_022601275.1 Actinomycetes bacterium | reverse complement strand
GCGCGTTTGGCGGCGTAGATCACCAGCGCGTACTTGCTCGATGCACGGTCCAACAACTCGTCGATAGGCGGATTCGTGATGCCCAGGGGCGTGTCATAGGCGCCGGGGGCCGACGGATCGAGATCCGCGGCTGCCAGCCGGTCGGCGTGCGGGGTACTCACGTAGAAGGTCTCCTGCGGTTTCGGTTGATACGTTTCTGACACGTCCCGGGCGGCGATCAGCGTTTGTCGCGCGGCACCGGCGTGTGGGCCACCAGCAAGGATACCAATTCCGAGCAGGCAGAATCCAATTGACCATTGACGACGACTCTGTCGAAGTCCCCCTGGGCGGCAAGTTCAGCCCTCGCGGTCTGCAACCTGCGGGCCATCACCTCGGGCGACTCGGTGCCACGGCCGGTCAGCCGCGCCTCCAGCACCTCCCAACTGGGCGGAGCCAGGAACACCGTAATGGCCTCCGGCATCGCCTGTTTGACGGCCCGCGCCCCAGCCAGGTCGACCTCGATCAGAACTGGCCGACCGGCGGCCTCAGCCGCCCGCACCGGCGCCGCGGGCGTTCCGGAGCGGTGTAAACCACGGTGAATCTCAGCCCATTCCAGCAGCGCGCCCTCGTCGATAAGGCGCTGAAACTGTTCTTCGGTCACGAACGAGTAATCGACACCGTCGATTTCGCCGGGACGGGGCGTTCTCGTCGTCACCGAGATGCTGAAGTAAAGATCGGGAAGCCGCTCGCGCAGACAGCGCACCACGGTGGATTTCCCGACAGCAGAGGGGCCGGACAGCACGATGACACGCGTCATCGCTCGATGCTCTTCGCGCAAGCGCTCATCGCTGATTTCTGCTGCCCGGCCCCTCGGCCGGTGTTCACTAATCCTCTAGGAAGTGAAGTCGAACTTTTCCAGCAGGGCCTTGCGCTGACGATCACCCAGGCCGCGCAACCGGCGGGTCGGGGCGATCTCAAGCTCGGTCATGATCTCCTGGGCCTTGACCTTGCCGACCTTGGGCAGTGCCTCCAGCAAGGCGGAGACTTTCATCTTGCCCAAAATCTCGTCGGCCTCGGCGTCCTTGAGGACCTGCTGAAGGTTGGTGCCGCCGCGCTTGAGCCGATCCTTGAGTTCGGCGCGCACTCGACGTGCGGCAGCAGCCTTCTCCAACGCTGCCGCGCGCTGTTCGTCCGTCAACTGGGGAAGGGCCACGGGTTCCTCCGTCTCATTCATATGTTTTATATCGGCTGGTCGAGAACCAGCCAGCGTGCACGACCGTACCCACGCGGGCTGACTAAAGCTAACCCCACCCCCCGGTTACCGACTCAAAAGCCCAGCGTGCAGCACGCTAGCGGGGGGGTTAGCTGCCTCACACCCGAGCACCTCTGCACCCATGCGAAGACTGCGCGCCGCACTAAACGCCCTGCATATCGAGGGTACTGCCGAACCTGGGACGACAACTGCCGCCCTAGCCGGCCGGCAGGGCCGGCGCGGCACCCGCCGGAACCCGACAAGTGGAGAAATTCTTGCTGGTCAGCGCGCGTCGGGCGTGTCGGAGTGCCGCATCGTTCCGGATCGGCGGCCGTTCAAGCGTCGTTCCGGATCCGTCGTTCAAGTTCAGGGCGTTCAAGTTTCGGGAGCGCTCGTCGTTCAAGTCCTGGAACGCTCGTCGTTCAAGTTCAGGAACGCTCGTCGTTCAAGTAGGTGACGGCATCCCGCATCCGTTCGGCGGCCCCGCGCAGCGAGGCGATGTCGGGCCCGGCCTGCAGCACTGCCCGCGACACGGCCGGCAGAAGCTGCCCCGGCAGCGCCCCGCCGAGACCCGCCAACGCCTCGGGGCGGCCACCCTGAGCCCCCACGCCGGGGACCAGAACCTTTCCGTGGAGCGCACTGACATCGGGCGGGTCGGTCAGGGTCGCTCCGACAACCACGCCGACCATGCCGTTCACGCCTGACTGACCTTCTTCGTTGGCGGCCGCCGCAGCATCAACGATGGATTGGGCCACGGTGTAGCCCGGGGCTTGTCCCATACCCACAGCGCGCTGCACCGACGCACCTTCAGGGTTGGAGGTGGCGGCCAGCACGAACACGCCGCGGTCTCGCTCACGCGCTTTGTCCAGCAGCGGCTGTAGCGACCCGAAGCCCAGGTACGGCGAGGCGGTCACGGCGTCGGCAGCCAACGGCGAGTCACCTGCCCAGGCGTCTGCGTAGGCGGCCATGGTCGAGCCGATGTCGCCGCGCTTGGCGTCGGCGAGCACGAGCACACCGCCCTCACGCAATGCGGCGATCGTGCGCTCGAGCACGCCAAATCCTTCCGAACCGAAGGCCTCGAAGAATGCCACCTGTGGTTTGACGATGGCGAAGCCCTCGAAGGCGGCCACGCAGATGTCGCTGAACCGGGCCAGACCCTCGGGGCCGTTTTCCAGCCCCCAAGAGCTCAGCAATCCGGGGTGCGGGTCGATGCCCAGGCACAGCGGCCCCCGCTGCGTCATCGCCCGGGACAGGCGGTCACCGAACCCGCCCATCCTCAGGATCCCAGCACGCTGTGCAACTCCTGCAATGACATCACCCCGATATCGTCGCGGATGCCGGCCTCGATTCCCTGCACCGCCGCCGACGCACCCTGCACAGTCGTCACGCAGGGGATGTTCATCGACACCGCCGCCGATCGGATCTCATATCCGTCGATACGCGGTCCGGAGTTGCCGTACGGGGTGTTGATGACCATGTCGATCTCCCCCGCGCGAATCGCATCGACTGCAGACGCATGAGGCCGGGCTGCACTTTGCTCCTCGAAGTGTTTGCGCACTTCGTCACACGGAATTCCGTTGCGCCGCAACATTTCCGCAGTACCTCCGGTAGCCAGCACGCGGAACCCGAGATCTGCAAGGCGTTTGACGGGGAAGACCAGCGAGCGCTTGTCCCGGTTGGCCACCGATACGAACACGGTGCCCTGGGTCGGCAATGACCCGTACGCAGCGGTCTGGCTCTTCGCGAACGCACTGCCGAAGTCACGGTCGATACCCATGACCTCGCCGGTGGACTTCATCTCGGGGCCGAGCAGCGAGTCGATCTGGCTACCGTCGGCCTTACGGAACCGGTGGAAGGGCAGCACGGCTTCCTTGACAGCGACCGGCGCATCGCGCGCGGTGGTTCCGCCGTCGCCGCTACGCGCCAGCAGCCCTTCCTCCCGAAGCGTTGCGATGTTGGCGCCCAACATAACCCGTGCGCAGGCCTTGGCCAGGGGCACAGCGGTGGCCTTCGATACAAACGGCACCGTGCGACTCGCGCGCGGGTTGGCCTCCAGCACATAGAGAACGTCGTCCTTGAGCGCGTACTGCACATTGAGCAGACCGACCACCCCGACGCCGAAGGCGATCGCCTCGGTAGCCCGTCGTACCGCCTCGATGTCACTGCGGCCCAACGTCACCGGCGGCAATGCGCATGCCGAGTCCCCGGAGTGGATGCCGGCCTCCTCGATGTGTTCCATGACGCCTCCGAGGTATACCTCGGTGCCGTCGCAGAGTGCGTCCACGTCGATCTCGATCGCATCCTCGAGGAATCGGTCGACCAGCACGGGGTGCTCGGGAGACAGCTCGGTGGCGCGGGCGATGTATCCACGCAGGGTCTCTGCGTCGTACACGATCTCCATGCCGCGTCCGCCCAGCACGTAGGAAGGTCGCACGAGCACCGGGTAGCCGATGTCGGCCGCGATCCGACTGGCCTGCTCAAAGCTCGTCGCCATGCCGAAGCGGGGGGCAGGCAGGCCGGCTGCCATCAACACCTCGCCGAAGCGACCACGGTCCTCGGCCAGGTCGATGGCCTCCGGCGGGGTACCGACGATCGGGACCCCGGCCTCCTCCAGGCGCTCGGCCAAGCCCAGCGGTGTTTGACCGCCGAGTTGCACGATGACGCCCACCACGCCGGGACCCCGTCCGTCCTCGCCCAGCCCGGATCTCTGCTCGGCCAGGTAGACCTCCAGGACATCCTCGAAGGTCAGCGGTTCGAAGTAGAGCCGGTCAGCAGTGTCATAATCGGTGGACACCGTTTCGGGATTGCAGTTGATCATCACCGTCTCGAAGCCGACCTGACTCAACGTCATCGCGGCATGGACGCAGCTGTAGTCGAACTCGATGCCCTGCCCGATGCGATTGGGCCCCGATCCGAGGATCAGCACCTTGGGCCTCTCGGTCTGCGGCGCGACCTCGGTTTCCGCGGCGGGATCAAGCTCGTAACTGCTGTAGTGGTAGGGGGTCTTGGCCTCGAACTCAGCCGCGCAGGTATCCACGGTCTTGAACACCGGATGAATTCCCAACCGCCGGCGCAACGACCGCACACCCATCTCGCCCGCCAATTCCGGCCTCAGCGCAGCGATCTGACCATCCGACAGGCCGTGGTACTTGCTGCGGCGCAGCAACTCGGCGCCGAGCACCGGTGCGTCGATCACCTCGGCCCGCAGCTCGACCAGCCCGGCGATCTGCTCGACGAACCATGGGTCGACACCCGAGGCCAGCGCAACCTCTTCGACGCCGGCACCCAACCGAAGCGCGTACTCGATGTCGTACAACCGACCGGCGGTGGGCGTACGCAGCCGCTCCAGCACCCGGCCCCTTTCGAGGTCGACATCATCGATGTGGGGATCAGGCGCGGTCCAGAATCCCGCCCGATTCGTCTCCAGCGAGCGCATCACCTTGCCCAGTGCCTCGACGAAGTTGCGCCCCAACGACATCGCTTCACCGACCGATTTCATCGTGGTGGTCAGCGTGGTATCAGCTCCCGGAAACTTCTCGAACGCGAACCGTGGTGCCTTGACAACGACGTAGTCCATCGTCGGCTCGAAGCAGGCCGGCGTCTCCTTGGTGATGTCGTTGACGATTTCGTCCAGCGTGTAGCCGATGGCCAGCTTGGCGGCGATCTTGGCGATCGGGAACCCCGTGGCCTTGGACGCCAGCGCGCTGGAGCGCGAGACCCGGGGGTTCATCTCGATCACGATCAACCGGCCGTCAACGGGGTTGACCGCGAACTGGATATTGCACCCACCGGTGTCCACGCCGACCTCGCGCAAGATATCGATGCCCAGAGTGCGCATGGTCTGGTATTCGCGGTCCGTCAGCGTCATCGCCGGGGCGACGGTCACCGAGTCACCGGTGTGAACGCCCATCGGGTCGACGTTCTCGATCGAACACACGACGACCACGTTGTCGCGGCCATCACGCATCAGCTCGAGTTCGTACTCTTTCCAGCCGTAGATGGACTCTTCGATCAGGATGTTCGCCGAGGGCGAGGCGGCGAGGCCTTCGCCGGCCATTCGGTCGACATCCTCCGCGGAATAGGCCATCCCCGAGCCGAGACCGCCCATCGTGAAGCTCGGCCTCACCACGACCGGCAGGCCGAGGTCGGCAACCGTCTCACGCACTTCGTCCATCGTGAAACAGACTCGGCTACGCGCTGATTCGCCACCGACCTTGCCCACGATGTCCTTGAACTTCTGCCGGTCCTCGCCACGCTGGATGGCGTCGAAATCGGCACCGATCAGTTCCACGCCGTACTTGTCGAGGGCGCCGTTCTCGTAGAGTTTGACCGCCGTGTTGAGTGCGGTCTGCCCGCCGAGGGTGGCCAGCAGCGCATCGATCTTGTTGCCCCGCTCTGCCTGCTGCACAATGACCCGCTCGACGAAGTCGGCAGTGATCGGTTCGACATAGGTGTGATCGGCGAACTCCGGGTCGGTCATGATCGTCGCCGGGTTGGAGTTGACGAGGCTGACCTGCAGCCCCTCGGCCCGCAACACCCGGCAGGCCTGGGTGCCCGAGTAGTCGAACTCACAGGCCTGTCCGATGATGATCGGGCCGGAGCCGATCACCAGGACGTGGTTGAGGTCGGTGCGACGCGGCACTAGTGGCCCTCCCCTGACATCAGGTCGACGAACTGATCGAACAAATACTCGGCATCGCGTGGACCCGCGGCTGCTTCCGGATGGTATTGCACCGAGAACGCCCGCCCGCTCATGAGTTTGATCCCCTCCACGACACCGTCGTTCGCGCAGGTGTGGCTGACTATGGCGGGCCCGAACGCAGTGTCGAATTCCTCGCCCGCCTCGCCCTCGAGGGCAAAGCCATGGTTCTGTGCGGTGATCGCGACGCGACCGGTGGCGTGGTCCACCACGGGGATGTTGATTCCGCGGTGTCCGAAGGTCATCTTGTAGGTGCCGCGTCCCAGCGCGCGGCCCAGAATCTGATTGCCGAAGCAAATGCCGAACAGCGGGATCCCGGCGCCCAGCACCTCCTGGGTCACTGCCACGACATGATCAGCGGTAGCCGGGTCGCCGGGGCCATTGGACAGGAACACCCCGTCCGGACGAAGGTCGGCGATCTCGCTGAAGCCGGCCGAGGACGGCAGCACCTGAGTGCGGATACCGCGCCTTGCGAAGTTCCGTGGGGTATTGGTCTTGATGCCAAGGTCCAGCGCTGCGACCGTGAAGCGTTGCAGCCCTTCCGGTTCGACCACATAGCGACCGTCGGTGCTGACTTCGCCCGCCAGGTCCGCTCCAAGCATTGCGGACTGACCGCGCACCCGGGCCAGCAATTCGTGAGCCTCGGCCAATGCGGCCCCACTGAAGATTCCGGCTTTCATCGAACCGCGACTCCGCAGGTGGCGAACCACCGCACGGGTATCGATGCCGGCGATGCCGACGACGCCCTGGCGTAGAAGTTCGCCCTCGAGAGTTCCCGTGGCGCGCCAGTTCGACGCTCGCGGTGAGGGATCACGCACCGCGTAGCCGGCCACCCAGATCTTGTCGGCGCGACTCTCGCTGTCCTCCAGGTTCCAGCCGGTGTTGCCGATCTGCGGTGCGGTGGCCACCACGATCTGCCGGTGGTAGCTGGGGTCGGTCAGGGTCTCCTGGTAGCCAGACATGCCGGTGGAGAACACGGCTTCACCGAGCGTCTGGCCGACCGCTCCGAACTCTGTGCCGGTAAAGACCCGGCCGTCCTCGAGCACGAGGCAGGCCTTACGTGCGGTCATACGCCCTCCTCCGGAAGCCATTTCGAATATGCGCGACGGTCGTCGGCGCGAAAACCGGTGTCTATTTCCGCGCCCGTCGGCAGCCGCCAGCGGATCGCCAGGATGCCCCCGTGGGACGGCGCCCCACCCTCGCGGTCTCCCCTCTGCCCACCGAGGATGACCTTCCCGGCCAGATACTTTTCAGTTCGGATCTCGATGATCGCGTCGTCAGGTATCCATATCGGCCCGGCACCCTGGCGCTGCAACATGATTCCCTCCGGATAGCGGCTGAGCACGGCCTTGGCGCGAAACCCCAGATCTCTGGCGGCCACGCGCTCGTTCCAGCGCGAAGCCAGCGTGCTGCCGACATAGAGCCCTTCGGTGGCCGAGACGATCGCCGCCCCTACGGTGTCGGGCAGCGAGGGCAAGGTTCCGACAATGTCTGCCTGCCGCTCGGCGCGGCGCCGCCACCCGCGAATCATCGCCTTGGTCAGCACGGCGATCGTCAGTGCCACCAGCCCGGCCATGATCAGCGAGGCAACCAGCGTTGCGGTGTTCACGCCTGCACCTCGCCGTCTCGGGCAGTGAACCTGCCGCGCAGCATCGTAGCCGTGACCACTGCAGGTAGCACCATGTCCTGATAGGGCGTGTTATCCGACCGGCTGGCCAGCGCCGGGCCGGTGACCGTCCAGGTGGCCGCGGGATCGACCACCGTCAGGTTCGCCGGCTCCCCAACCTCCAACGGCCGTCCCTGGTCGGATAGACCGACGATGCGGGCGGGGCTCTCACTCATTACGCGGGCGACGTCGCGCCAGGTCAGCAGCCCGGGATTGACCATCGTCTCGACGACCACCGACAGCGCGGTCTGCAACCCCAGCATCCCCGGCCGGGCATTGGCAAACTCGCACATCTTCTCGTGCTCTGCGTGCGGTGCGTGATCGGTTGCCACACAGTCGATTACACCCTCGGCGACAGCTTGACGCAGTGCGACGGCGTCGCTGGCCTCGCGCAACGGCGGGTTCACCCGATTGCGCCCGTCATAGCTGTCCAGCCGATTGTCGTCGAGCAACAGATGATGCGGCGTAACCTCCGCGGTGATCGAAATACCCTGCTGTTTAGCCCATCTCACGAGTTGGACGGTTCCGGCAGTGGATGCGTGGCAGATATGTACCCGGGCGCCGGCGTCGCGGGCCAGCAGTGCGTCGCGGATGACGATGGATTCCTCGGCAGCGCGCGGCCAGCCTGCCAAACCCAGCCGAGCGGCATTGGGGCCTTCATGGGCTACCGCGCCAGCGGTGAGGCGTGGCTCCTCGGCGTGCTGGGCGATCAGCACCCCAAGTCCGGTCGCGTACTCGAGTGCGCGACGCATCACCAGTGGGTCGTCGACGCACACGCCGTCGTCGGAGAACATCCTGACCCGCCCGACGCCGGCGGCCATCAGGCCCATCTCGGTCAGCTGTACACCCTTCAGGCCGATCGTCACCGCGCCGACCGGGTGCACGTCAACCAGGCCGATCTGCTGTCCGCGGTGCCACACATGGTCGGTGACTACAGCGCTGTCGGCCACCGGATCAGTGTTGGCCATCGCGAACACGGCGGTATAACCGCCCAGCGCCGCTGCAGCCGAACCGGTTTCGATATCTTCGGCATACTCTCGGCCGGGCTCCCGCAAGTGAGTGTGCAGGTCGACGAAGCCGGGCAACAGGATATGTCCGTCGGCATCGACCACCTCCCACCCGGCTGCCGGCGGCCGGCCCAGCGCGAGGTCTGCACCGATGGCCTTGATCTGGCCGTCGTCGACCAACACGTCGACGCCGTCCCCCTCACCGTAGGGTCGCACCCCCCTGATGACTACCGTCATGCGCTGATCGCTTCTTCCCCACGCGCCGGAGGTACCCCGGCGTCGGTCCCGACGAGCAAGTGGAACAGTACCGCCATGCGAACGTGGACTCCGTTGGAAACCTGTTGCAGCACAGCTGATTGCGGCGAATCTGCCACCGAGTGCGCAATCTCCATACCACGCAGCATCGGACCGGGGTGCAACACTACGGCGTGCTCGGCCAGCAGCGCCTGACGCTCCTCGGACAGGCCGTAACGCACCGAGTACTCTCGCGAAGACGGGAAGAAACCACCGTTCATCCGCTCGGCCTGCACGCGCAGCATCAACACCGTGTCGGCCAGTGGAAGCTCAGCGTCAAGATCGTGCGAGACCGTGACCGGCCAGCCGTCCACGCCGACTGGCAACAACGTGGGCGGGGCTACGAGCACCACCTCCGCGCCGAGGGTGTGCAGCAGCGCGACATTGGAACGCGCCACCCGGCTATGCAGGACATCGCCGACGATAACCACGCGCTTGCCCTCGATGCCGCCCAATCGCTGCCGGATCGTCAAGGCGTCGAGCAGCGCCTGGGTGGGGTGCTCGTGGGTGCCATCACCGGCATTGATGACCGACGGGCTCCCCGGCGGATCGTCCGCCAGTGCCGTCCAAGTGGCGAGCTGCTGCGCGGCGCCCGAGGCAGGATGTCTCACGACCAGCGCATCGGCGCCTGCAGCTCGCAGGGTCAATGCTGTGTCGCGAAGCGACTCTCCCTTGGCCACAGAGGATCCCGAGACGCTGACGTTGATCACGTCAGCACTCATCCACTTGCCTGCCACCTCGAACGAGACCCGGGTGCGGGTCGAGTTCTCGTAGAACATCGTGATGATGGTGCGCCCGCGCAGGGTGGGCAGCTTCTTGACCTCCCGGCCCAGCAGCGCCTCCCGAAACCGGTCGGCGTTGTCCAGAATGGCGGTGGCGTCATCACGACTGAGGTCGGCTGCAGCGAGTAGATGCTTCACCGCTGCCCCCTGTTCGGGCAATCGCTCATCACCGCGCAGGCCCTCCGTAGGGTGCGATCCGGACGCCGTCGTAGCCGTCGTCCTCGGTCAATCGGACCTTGACGTTCTCGGCGCGGGACGTGGGCACGTTCTTTCCGGCGTAGTCGGCACGGATGGGCAGCTCCCGATGCCCACGGTCGACCAGTACCGCCAATTGGACCCCCCGGGGACGGCCCAGGTCCCGCAGCGCATCGAGGGCAGACCGGACCGATCGGCCGGAGTAGAGGACGTCATCGACAAGAATGACCAGCGCCTCATCGATGCCGCCTTCTGGGATCAAGGTGGCGGCCAGAGCGCGCGGCGGCTTGCTCATGAGATCGTCGCGATAGAGCGTGATGTCCAAGGCTCCGTGATCAACCTCGGTGCCGCTGAATTCAGCGATGTTGCGCGCCAGGCGACTTGCGAGGGTGACACCGCGGGTCGGAATACCCAGCAGCACCACACGGGGAGCATCTGGGCTGTCGAGCGCGGTCTTCTCGATGATCTGGTGAGCGATGCGGGCGATGGTCCGGCTCACGTCCGCTGAGGACATCAGCTCCCGGTCAGCACCGGCGCGATCAGGCGAGCCCACGAGAGAGCTGGACCTCCTTCTCCGCCTCACGGGACGGATCGTTAAAGGATGTCGGAAAACTGCGGGCAGCCTAGCACCTGTGGCGCCGGCGAGCGAGATGGCCGCAGACTTTGCGACGCGCGAATACTCAACTTCTTGCCGGGTATTCGGCTGCCCTAATCTAGCGCGATGAACCTGGACCAAAACAAGGCCGCCGTCGTCGATGCCATCGATGCGCGCCTGCTGGCGGGGGCAGTCACGCTGGTATGGCAATCCGGTGAGGTCCTACAGGTCAACGAGCTGGGCTATCGGGATCTCGACGCTCGGCTGCCCATGCAGCGCGACACGATATTCCGGATCGCCTCGATGACCAAACCGGTCACCGTCGCCGCGGCGATGTCGCTGATCGAAGAGGGCAAGCTCGCGCTCACCGACCGAGTCGCGACGTGGCTGCCCGAGCTGGCGAATATGTGCGTGCTGTCCGATCCTCGCGGCCCATTGGACCGCACCGTGCCGGCCCAGCGGCAGATCACGGTCGAAGACCTGATGACACACCGCAGCGGGTTGGCCTACATGTTCTCGGTGCGCGGACCGCTCTCGGACGCCTACCGCAAGCTGTCGACGCGGCAGGACCAGGATCGGTGGCTGGCCGAGCTCGCGGCGCTGCCGCTGGTTCATCAGCCGGGTCAGCGCCTTACCTACAGTCACGCCACCGACGTCCTGGGCATCGCGATGTCGCGCATCGAGGGAAAGCCGCTGAGCGAGATACTCGACCAACGGATCTTCGCGCCTCTGGGCATGTCGGACACCGGCTTCAGTGTCGGCACTGCCGGCCGGCGCCGGGCCGCCACGATGTACCAACTGGCCGGCGACAACGAGTTACGCGATGACGTGATGGGGCCCGCACCCGTCGTCGATCCCCCGTTCTGCACCGGTGGCGCCGGACTCTGGTCCACAGCCGACGACTACCTGCGCTTCGCCCGAATGCTGCTGGCCGGCGGAAGGGTCGACGGCGGCCGGGTGCTGTCCGAGGAGTCGGTGAAGTCGATGCGTACCGACCGGCTCACCGATGAGCAGAAGCGCCACGACTTCCTGGGGGCGCCATTCTGGATCGGTCGCGGCTTCGGTCTGAACCTTTCGGTGGTGACTGATCCGGCGCACTCGCGCCAACTCTTCGGTCCGGGCGGACCAGGGACCTTCTCCTGGCCCGGTGCCTATGGGACGTGGTGGCAGGCTGACCCGTCCCAAGACGTCATCCTGGTGTACCTCATCCAGAATTTGCCCAACCTGAGCATCGATGCAGCGGCGGCCGTGGCCGGGAACACCTCACTGGCAAAACTGCAAAGTGCACAGCCGAAGTTTGTCCGCCGAACCTATGAAGCGCTGAACCCCTGAACCCCCTGAGGCCCTGAGGCCCTGAAGCGTGCCGACTGTCGGACTGGGGGCGTATTGTCGGCATCATGTTCGAAAGTATGTTCGATTTTGATTCTGGGGCGAGCGAGGCGCAGTTGCGGGCCCGGGTCGAACAATTCGAACAGATGAAGTCCGCCGCCGCCGCGGGGCAGGCGCGCGCGACCGCGCTGTGGGCCGCCAAACGCGAGGCCGCCGAAACCGCGGGCGGGGTGCCCGCGGGCAAACGTGGCCGCGGCTTGACCGGCGAGATCGCCCTGGCCCGCCACGACGCCCCGGTGCGCGGCGGAACCCATCTGGGAATGGCCACGGCCCTGGTCCATGAGATGCCACACACACTGGCCGCGCTCGAGGCCGGGGTGCTCTCGGAATGGCGGGCCACCCTCATCGTCCGGGAATCGGCCTGCCTGTCAGTACAGCACCGTCGCCAGTTGGACACCGCCCTGTGCGCCGATGCCGCCCGCCTACACGGCTGGGGAAATGCCCGGATCGAGGCCGAAGCCAAAAAGATCGCCGCCCGCCTCGATGCCGCCGCGGTGGTCGACCGCGCAGCCAACGCCGCCACAGACCGCTGCGTGACGATCCGCCCAGCCCCCGACACCATGACCTATGTGAGCGCCCTGCTGCCCGTCGCCCAGGGCGTCGCGGTCTACGCCGCGCTCAAGCGGGCCGCCGACACCACCTTCGACGAGCGCTCCCGCGGCCAGATCATGGCCGACACCCTCGTCGAGCACGTCACCGGCCGACCCGCCGCCACCCCGGTGCCGGTAGCGCTGAACCTCGTCATGGCCGACACCACCCTGGCCGGCGACGATCAGGAACCCGCCTGGCTAGAGGGCTACGGCCCCATCCCCGCCGGACTGGCCTGCACCCTGACCGGCGACGCCGCCACCGACGCCAACGCCACAGCCACACTGCGGCGACTCTATCGCCACCCCCGCAGCGGACAACTGGTAGCCATGGAATCCCGATCGCGGACCTTCCCGAAAGGATTGGCCCACTTCATCGGACTACGCGACCAAACCTGCCGCACGCCCTACTGCGACGCCCCGATCCGCCACCGCGACCACGCCGTGCCCCACCGCCAAGGCGGACCCACCAGCACACTCAACGCACTAGGCCTCTGCCAAGCCTGCAACTACACCAAAGAAGCCCCCGGCTGGACAACCACCACCACCGAACACCACGGCCAGCACCTCGCCGAGTTCACCACACCCACCACCGCGACCTACCAATCCAGCGCACCACCACTACCCGGACCACCCCTCCGACAAACCATCAGCATCATCGAAGGCCAACTCAGCATCGACCTCATCACCTTCAACGCCGCCT
>JAHZIT010000014.1 GCA_022601275.1 Actinomycetes bacterium | reverse complement strand
GGGCGTCCGCCCGCGCGAGCGCCGTCGCAGTCGCCAGTCCCACACCATTGGTGGCGCCGGTGACGATGACGCGCCGACCACTCATATCGCCCAGCCGGGCCGCTGACCATTGCGATGTCACGGCTTTGAGGCTAACGGTAGTCATATCAGCGGATTGCGTTGACATGACGAACCCTGGCTGGTTTTGTACCGCCGATGAGCGACGCCGCGCGCGAGATCGAGAACTTGATCTACACCTATGCAGAGCGGATCGATGCGGGTGATTTGGACGGTGTCGCCGCGCTGTTTTCCCACGGCCGGATTCGTGGCATGGAGGACGGCCCGCCCGAGACGGTGTTCGAGGGCGCTGCCCGGGTGCGGAAGATGTATGAAATGACCGTTCGCCTACACGATGACGGCACGCCCAGAACCAAGCACTTCACCACCAACGTGCAAGTTCGTGTCGACGAGGAAGCCGCAACCGCGCAGGGCAGCGCCTACTATTGCGTCACCCAGGCGACCCCGGGGCTGCCACTTCAGGTCATTGTCACCGACCGATACCGCGACACTTTCCACCGCATCAATGGAACCTGGTGGTTCGACACCCGAATAATGTTGGTCGACCAGGTCGGGGACACCGCCAATCACCTCAACTTCTGATCGGCCTGGCCGGCTGGCTGGCTGGCTGGCTGGCCGACGCGATACCGGGTACCCGGCCACGCTCGACCAACCCGGTGGTTAGTCTGCTTGGAGATCCATCGACGGACCCAGGAGGCCGCCATGCAGTTGGCGCTGACACCCGAGGAAGCCGACTTCCGCGACGAACTTCGAACGTTTTACCGCAACCAGATTCCGGCAGAGATCCGCGAGCGCACCCGGACCGCCTCGGAGGCCAACCGCGACGACATCGTTGCCACCCAGAAGATTCTCAACGACCACGGGCTCGCAGTGCCCAATTGGCCGGTCGAATGGGGTGGCAAAGACTGGACCCCGACCCAACAGCAGATCTGGCTCGATGAGATGCAGCTGGCCAGCGTGCCGGAACCGCTGACGTTCAACACCAACATGGTCGGGCCGGTGATCGCCGAGTTCGGCTCCCAAACGCTCAAAGAGCGCTTCCTGGCACCGACTGCGGCTTTGGACATCTGGTGGTGTCAGGGCTTCTCCGAACCCGAAGCCGGCTCGGATCTGGCGTCGCTGCGGATGACAGCGGTGCGAGACGGCGACACCTACCTGGTCAACGGCCAGAAAACGTGGACAACGCTTGGGCAGTACGCAGACTGGATCTTCTGCCTGGTGCGCACTGACCCGGCCGCCCCGAAGAAGCAGGCAGGCATCTCCTTCCTGCTCATCGAGATGAACACCCCGGGCATCACCCTGCGGCCCATCAGATTGGTCGACGGCAGTTACGAGGTGAACGAAGTCTTCTTCGAAGACGTCCGGGTGCCCGCCGATCAGCTCGTCGGCGAGGAGAATCAGGGCTGGACCTACGCGAAATTTTTGCTGGGCAACGAACGCAACGGAATCGCCCAGGTCGGCCGCACCAAGCTCCGCCTCGCCGAGATCAAGGAGCTCGCCAGCGCGAAAGGCCTACTCGGTGACCCACTGTTCGCCGCGCGGCTGGCCGAGGCCGAAAATGACATCCTTGCACTGGAATTGACGCAAATGCGGGTCGCATCGGGTTCGGAGGGCGGCAAACCGAATCCAGCCTCGTCGGTGCTGAAGCTGCGCGGCAGCCAACTGCAGCAGCTCGCCACCGAGCTGCTCGTAGAGGTAGCCGGGCCCGACGCCTTGCCCTTCGAAGCCGGCGGTGGCATCTCAACGCCGGAGTGGGCGCAACACAGCGCTCCGCGATATCTCAACTACCGCAAGACATCCATCTACGGCGGCAGCAATGAGGTGCAGCGCACCATCATTGCGTCGACTGTTCTCGGATTGTGAGGTGAATCATGGACTTTCAACTGAGCGAAGAGCAGGTCCTGCTCCGCGACACCACCCGCGACGTGCTGTCGCAAGCCTATGACCCCGAAAGCCGGCTGCGGGTCGTCAACACCGACCTGGGCTGGAGCCGCGACGTGTGGAACCAGCTGGCCGAGATCGGCATCCTGGGACTGGGTTTCGACGAGGACGCCGGCGGCCAGATCGAGATTCAGGTGGTGTTGACCGAAATTGGACGGCGCCTCGCACCTGAGCCGGTCGTGCACGCAGCGTTGGGTCCGGGTGCCCTGATCGCCGAAGTGGGCACCGCCGCCCAGCGCGTGGTGCTCGATGAGGT
Organism: Actinomycetes bacterium; assembly: GCA_022601275.1. Classification (GTDB taxonomy): domain Bacteria; phylum Actinomycetota; class Actinomycetes; order Mycobacteriales; family Mycobacteriaceae; genus Mycobacterium. The sequence goes on along the minus strand of JAHZIT010000014.1, from coordinate 7,803 downwards.
CGCAGCCGGTGAGCGGCTGCTGGCCTTCGCGCATTCGGAACCCGGGATGAGGTTGTCCACGACCGAGGTGACGACAAAGGCAGCGCGCGAGGGTGATTCGTGGGTGCTCAGTGGGCGCAAGAATCCGGTCCTGGCGGGCGACTGCGCCGACACGCTGGTGGTCAGCGCGGCGTTGCCGGATGGCGGCACCGGGTTGTTCCTCGTCGATGCCGCGGCGGCGCACCGGCAGCCGTACCGAACCTTCGACGGTCTGCGGGGCGCCCAGATCGACTTGGAGAGGGCGGCCGCCGAGCCTCTCGGCGAACCCGTCGACGCCTCGACCGCGATCGACGCCGCTCAGGTGCGGGTGACGGCGGGGCTGAGCGCCGAGGCGCTGGGCGCGATGGAGGAAGCCCTGCGACTGACGGCGGAGTACCTCACCCAGCGCAAGCAGTTCGGCGTCACATTGAGCAAATTCCAGACGCTCACCCAGCGAGCCGCCGACATGTACGTCTCACTCGAACTCGCCCGAAGTATGGCCCTGTACGCAGCGATGTCGATCGCCGATGGCAATCTCGATCCGGCCATCGCCTCGCGGGCGAAGCTGCAGATCGGCCGCTCGGGGCGCCACATCAGCCAGGAGGCAATCCAGCTGCACGGTGGTATCGGGGTAACTGACGAGTACCCGGTCGGGCACTACGCCGCACGGCTCACCGCAATCGAACACACCCTTGGTTCGTCGCAGGACCATCTGCACGTGCTGATGGGCCAACTGGGCGATTACGGGGTCGTCACCGTCTGACGCCGACCGTGGGCGGATCCCTCAGGTGGTCGCTTTCCGGCGCGAGCGCACGGTGTCGTAGATGCTCCAGGCGAACAGTGTGCCGAGCGCAATCGAGAAGACCGCGGCGAATGTGCTGCCCAGGGTGTCGGCGTTCAGCGATCGAGTCGCTGCTGCAGCGCTGAGCGTCTCGAAGCCCAGCGCTCCGGGGACCAGCGACCAAAACGCCGCCAGGAGCATCACGTACATGGGCGGTGCGGTCTTTATCTGCGCCGCGACTATCGCGAACGGAACAACGAGCAGAGCGCCTAGTGCGCCTGAGTGCGCCGACGATAGGAACAGGCCGCCCACCTTCTGGCCGATCAATGCCACAGCAATGGCCGCCATGAGCCAGAGCAGGGATCCGCGGGGCGCCGAGAGGTAGATGTAGAGCCCCATAGCGATGACCACGATGGCCACGTAGAACGACAGTGGGCCCATCCTGGTCGCCGTCTCGTGCGGGGCCACCTGGCCTGCGACCGCGAGGCCGATCACCACACCGAAGGCCAACAGCATCAGTTGCACGACGCCGTACACCAGACGACTCGACCCTGCTATCACTGCTCCGCCGGCCAGTTCCATCGCACCAATGGTCAGCGACAGCCCGGGCAATGTGGCTATCAATGCCGGCGCGACGATCCTCAGTAGGTCATCGCCGGCCGCGTCAGCGACGAACCAGATGGCCAACATCGTCACCAATGCCGCAGAAAGCGAGGGGACGATGGCGGCGAGCGCGGGCAGGCGTCCGGCCACCACGACGATCACGCCGACCAACGCGCCCAGGAATACATAGGCCCACAGGGCAGTCCACGCGGGATTCATCACGATGCCGAACCCCAGCGTCGTCAGCACATAGCCCCCGAGTGCGGTGAGTGGGCCGAAGCGGGGACTTGCCGTACGCGCGGCGACGATGTCCTCAACGGCGTCGGCCGGCGTGATGGCCCCGGCCTCAGCGAGCCGGGTGATGGCGTCGACCTTGCCGGCCCGGTCGAGCCGGGTGGTCCCGCGCGTCGACCCCGCTACCTCGTGCCCGGTGCTGCCCACCTGGATGATCAATGCCGTCGGCAGCGCGACGACCTGGACGGGCTCGGTGGTGTATCGCCGGGCAATGCTCAGCAGCCGTGCCTCGACGACTCCGCTCGGTGCCTGACCCTCCAGCTGTGCGATGCCGATCTCGCGCAGCATCTGCGCAACTGCACTGGCGGAGTAGGTGTCTGGCTCCGCCAGCGGCGACGGCGACTGTTTGCTCACCGATCCCCAAAAGCGTTGGGCGCGGGCGCTCCAGCTATTCACCGTGTCACTACTCGAACTCCTGGGCGACGTCGGCAACCCGCCGCAGCTGATCGAGGTCCGAGCTGGTCGGGATCAGGTGTAGCTCGTCGGTGCCGATTTCGGAGAACCGCTGCAGGACCGAGCGCAACTCGTCGTCGGTGCCTGCCCAGCCGGTGGTCGGCGCCATGGCGTCGACGATCTCGGACGGTATCCAGTTCATATAGCGACGCAGATGTCGATGCACCTGCGCCCGTGGTTGGTCGCCATCGCCGATCGCGAACCAGAACGATGTCGCCAGGTGCGGGGCCGGTCGGGCCGCCTGCTGCCACGCGTGGCGTGCCACGTCGAACAGCTCGCCCTGGCTGGCGAGATCCAGGTCGAGGGTGACCCCCGCGAGCCCGTCGGCCCAGCCGGCCGCATGGCGCGTGGTCTTCGGCCCCATCGTGCCCACCAACAGCTTCGGGCCGCCGACCTGAAGTGGCGACGGGCCGACCGGCAACGTCGAATCGGTCACCTTCTCGCCGGACCACACCCGTTTCATCACCGCCACGCGGTCGGCCATGTCGCGCATGGTCTGGGTGGCCGGGTCCGCACCGGCGGCACGATAGTCCTCGTGTCGCCCTCCTACCCCGAAACCGACCGTGAGCCGGCCTCCGCAGAGCATGTCGCCGGTGGCCAGCGCCTTGGCCAGCATCACCGGGTGGTGCAGCTGCGGAATCAGCACTGTCGTCACCAGCTGAACCCGCTCCGTCCAGGCGGCCATCGCCCCGAGCAGCGTAAGGCTCTCGGGATTGTCGAAGGCCATTCGCTCGCCCCAGCAAAGCGACGAAAAAGGGCCGCTGTCCACGAGCAGCGCCCAGTCCTTCAACGTCGCGGCGTCGAGTTCGGCCTCCATCACCGGCAGGGTCATCCCGATACGCACGCTCGCGATTGTGGCATGTCCGGCGCATCGAGCGCGCGGTAACGCTGTGGGGTGCTCAGCGCGCCGGGTCGGCAGCTGGCGGGTCCTTGTGAGCTCGGATCGGGCCGGAAGCCGGCGTGGCGAACAGGATGCCTTGTCGGCCATCGCGGAATGTGCGCACCGCCACCAGCACCCAGGTACACAGCAGAGCGACATAGGCGATCGCGGCGGCGATCCGAAACACCGGTAGTCCGGTGTGCAGGGCGAGTTGGGTCGTCCCGAGGACGAAGGTGCCGACCGGGAACGTCAGACTCCACCAGGTGAGCGCAAACGGCATCCCCCGCCGCAGCGTCCGCGTCGTCAACGCGGTGGCCAGCGCGATCCACAGAACGGCAAAGCCCCACACCGGAACCCCGTAGAGGATGGCGAACGCCCTCATGCCGTCGGCCACCTTCTCGTCGACTGCCAGGGCCGCGTCGGTGGCGAGCAGACCTACCGCGGTGATCGATTGTCCGAGCGGTCCCAGGACGATCCACAGGGTGGGCACCCGCGCGGTTCCGGAGGTGCCGTAGAGCGCCAGTCGGCTCCACACCATGCTGATGATGATCAGCGACGCGACCAGCGACATGCCGAACATCGCGTAGCAGGCGTACAGCATCGTCGTGCGGCCGTTTCCGGGAGCCATGTGTGGAATCAGCAGCGCGCCGGTGGCGGCGGACACCATCGGCGGCACCACCGGCATCAGCCAGCCCCCGAACGCGGCGTCGGCCTCGACCCGGTGCTGGGTGAACATCAGGAACGGGATGCTGGTCGCGGTGAACAGGCCGCCGACCGTGCCCGCGGTCCACAACACCCAAGCGAGATCGACCGCCGCGCGTTCGCCGATGAGGTCTCTGCCGACCAGCAACGCGCCAGCGCCGATGGTAAGCAACGCCATCGGGGCGGCCCCGTAGAAGTGCGCCATCTGCGGATTGCGGACATGACTGCGCGCCACTGTGGGATTGCGCACCCAATGGGCAGCCATCGCCATCGTCAGCAGAACCAGCCACACAGCCGAGGCCACCCACACCACCAGCGCAAATGTCCGCAGCCCCGGGACATGCACAGGCAGTGTCGCGCCCGCCATGGCAACGATGCCCGTGCCCATCACCGAAGCGAACCAATTCGGCCCGAGATAGCTCACGAGAGTGGGTTTGTCGGTAGAGGTATCGGCCGTCATCAGGACAGTATGGCCGAAGCGAGCGTGCGTGAAATGCCGTTATCTGCGGCGAGTCGACGCACAGACGCGCGCGCTCGCGGAGAACTGTTCGGGCGAGGCATCAGGGCGCCAGCGACTCGATGATCGTGGCCACTGGGTCGGCCCGGGTCCTTCGATATCCCGTGCCCGCCCACAGGCCGGCGGCCTGGGGATCACCCGCACGCACCGATGCGCCCCGCAACGGGCTGGTCAGATAGTGAACCTCGGGATAACCCAGCGGCGCTTCGCCCCCGTGGTCGTCGACGAAACGGTTGCGCAGACCACGCGCGTAGCGGCCCGAGAATGCCTGTGTGACAATGGTTTCGGAGAACTGCCGGTCCCGCAGCGCTGATCGGTGCACCGCGCTGGTTCCGGCTTCGTCGGCGAGCAGAAACGCAGTTCCCAGCTGGGCAGCCACCGCCCCGGACCGCAGTATCCGTCGCACATCGCGACCGTCCATCAACCCGCCTGCGGCGACCACCGGGATGTCCAGGTCCGCCACGATCGATGCGAGCAGCTCATCCAGCGACTCTGTCGACGGCTGCGCAGTCGCATCGAAGGTGCCGCGATGCCCACCCGCCGATGGGCCCTGCGCGACGATGGCGTCGACGCCGCACTCCGCCGCGAGTCGGGCCTCGGCAAGCGTGGTCACCGTGCCCACGGTGGTGACGCCGGCCTCGGTGAGTCGTCGCCGCTCGTCGACGCTGGGCAGGCCGAAGGTGAACGATGCCACCGCCGGCCGTAGCTCCAACAGGACATCGAGCTTGGCTTCCCAGCCGTCATCATCGAAGCGAGGCTCCCCGAGGGTGACGCCGAACCGTTTCGCCTCAGCCGCCAATGTGTTGGCGTAGGCGGCGATGGCTGCGGGCGTAGCCGCACTGGGCTGCGGTGCGAAGAGATTGGCACCGACGGGTCCGGCGGTCAGCCGCTGCGCGGCTTCCAGACGCTCGGCGAACACCTGGGCCGTCAGATAGCCGGCGGGCACAAACCCCAGTCCGCCCGCATTGGTTGCGGCCGCAGCCAACTCTGGGGTGGACGGCCCGCCTGCCATGGGCGCGACGAGGATTGGGATGGCGAGATCACGAAGGTCAAACACCATCCGCTCTTGGTAGCACGGCAGGGGTATCAGCGCCGGGTTATCAGCTCAGGGGTATCAGCGCCGGGGTATCAGCGCCGGGGTATCAGCGCAGGGCCGAGTGACCGCGCTCCTCCTCCTGGCCGCGGTAATCGTCGGCGAGGGCCCGTACGTGGTCGGGAAGTGCACCGGTGGCGACATCGGCGAGCGTGGTCTGCTCGAGCACCGAACGCATGCTGGCGCGCAAGGCTCGCCACACGTCGGTCAGCGACGCCGTGGGACCTGAGTAGGGCAGGTCCCCCAGCCCTATGTCGCGCACGCTGGCCAGCGGCCCGTCGATGCAGCGCAAGACATCGGCGATGCCGATGTCCGCGGCCGGCCTGGCGAGTGCGTATCCACCTTCGCGACCGCGGTGACTACGTACCAGCCGATCATTGCGTAGGTCCGACAGGATGTCGACGAGAAATTGTGGCGGGATGCCCTGGGCCTTGGCCAGGTCTTCGGTTTTGACCAGCGCGCCACCGTCGACCGTCGCCATCTGAACCATGGCCAGCTCAACCATGGCCCGGACGGCATACTCCGCCTTGGCCGACATCCGCATAGGGGAAGGTTAGTCTGCACACACCGAAGGAGGCGGCATCGGTAGCCGTAACCCGTGGCGCGTCAGGCCCGTACAGGCGATCGAGGGTCAGCCCGAAGTGACCGCCAGCACGGCGTCGGCGTACTCGGGGCGGCACACGATCAGGTCGGGCAGCTTGGAGTCCCGCTGGTTGTACACCAGCGGAGTTCCATCGATGCGCGAGGTGTGCAACCCGACTGCCCGCGCAACGGCCACCGGAGCCGCGGAGTCCCACTCATACTGACCGCCCGCATGTACGTACACATCCGACAGTCCCTGGATCACTGAGGCGACTTTCGCGCCCGCGGAGCCCATCTCCACGAGAACGCCGTTCAACGCTTCTCGCACCTGGAGCGCGACGGCCGGCGGACGAGTACGCGAGACCACGATCCGCGGCACCTCGGGAGCGGCAGGCGGAGCAGCTACCTTCGGCGTGGCGAGCGTAACGCCCTGAGCCGGCAACGCGACAGCGCCGGCGACCAGTTCCCCGGAACCGCCATTGCGCTGCCAAAGAGCCACGTGCACAGCCCAATCGGTGCGACCGAGCTCCGAGAACTCCCGGGTACCGTCGAGCGGATCTACGATCCATACTCGACCAGCAGTGAGCCGCGCCGGATCGTCTTCTTCCTCCGGTCCCTCCTCCGAAAGGACCGCATCCCCCGGCCGCTCGGCAGCCAGCGCCGCCATCAGAAAATCGTGGGACCGCTTGTCCCCCGCGGCTTTCCTTTCCTGTGCTGTCGCACTGGCGAGTTCGGTACGGATGCCGAGCAGGAGTGCGCCGGCCTCGGTAGCCAGTCGCGCTGCGAGTTCGTGGTCGGTCACGACTGCCCGCTGCTCTGCTCACAAGCGCTCATCGCCTGCCCCTGGATCAGCTCGATGACAGCGGCGGCCATCTCATCGGGTGTCAGGTCGGACGTCAGGCGCAGATCCGGGTTCTTCGGGCGCTCATACGGACTGTCTATACCAGTGAAGTGTGTGATCTCACCGGCACGGGCTTTGGCGTACAACCCCTTTGGATCACGTCGCTCGCAGTCTGCCAGCGGGGTGTCGCAGAACACCTCGAAGAACTCGACTCCGGCATCGCTGGCTACCTTGCGCGCCAGCTTTCGATGTTCGGCCAGCGGGCTGATCGCCGGTACCAGCACAACCTGACCGGAATCGGCGAGTATCGCGGCCACATGCGCAAGCCTGCGCAGGTTCTCCGACCGGTCCGCCATCGAGAAGCCGAGGTCGGAGTTGAGTCCGTGCCGCAGGTTATCACCGTCGAGAACGTAGGCGGGAATACCCTTTTCGAGCAGCTTCTGCTCGACGAGCATGGCCACCGACGACTTGCCGGAACCCGATAACCCGGTGAACCACACCGCTCGACCTTTGGTCAGTCGATCCTCGGCTGTGCATAGCGACTCGTGCCTCACCGTGTTCGGGCTCGCTGCGCGCGCGGCAACGTCTCGCAAGACCATGCCGGCGGCAACGGTTCCGTTGGTGTTGGGGTCGATCAGGATGAAGGAGCCGGTCGCGGCGTTTCGGCTGTACTCGTCGAGCAGAAGCGGCACCTGCGTGCGCAGCGAAATTCGTCCTAGCTCATTGAGTTTGAGCGCGGTCGCCGACTTGTCCCGATGCAACGTGTTGACATCGAGCCGGTAATCCAAACCCATCACTTTGGTCCGCGTGGTACGGGTGGTCTGCTTGATCAGGTAGTCGCGGCCGGGCTCGAGCGCTGCGTCGTCAGACATCCAGCACACCGTGGCATCGAATTCCTGTGTGACCCGGGGTTGATTATTGGGGCGGGCGATCAGGTCACCACGCGAGATGTCTATGTCGTCGTCCAAGCTGACCGACACCGCCATTGGCGGGAAGGCTTCGTCCGCCGGGCCGCCGGGTGCTTCGATCGCCCGGATTC
>JAHZIT010000129.1 GCA_022601275.1 Actinomycetes bacterium | reverse complement strand
CGGTCGTTGGCGATGCCCTGCCAATAGCGCTCCTGCACCAGCAGGTATCCGTCGAACCACCAGAATCCAGCGGCCAGGAAGACGAGTGCCACCCCCAGCGCGGCCACCAGCGCGGGTACTAGGGCGGCCAGCGCGTTGCGCCAGCCCGGTGCGCTGAGCAGAACCGCGAGCGCGGGCAGGGCCATCAGCACCAGCCCGTAGTTGAGGAAGATGCCCCAGCCCAGCAGGAGTCCGGAGCCGACGGCGGCCAGCATCGGCCGGCGGGTGTTTCCGGTGACCGCCAGGGCCAGCAGAGCGATGCCCCAGGCTGCGACTCCGGCGAAGTAGCCGTCGGCGGACACCGCGATCCAGATGGCGGTGGGTGCCACCGCGGCGAATGGTGCTGCCAGTCGGGCGGTGTCCTCGTCCGCCAATGCGCGCACCGCGACGACGATCGCGGCCGCGATGCTGGAACCGGCCAGCAGGCACAGCAGACCTGCCCATGCCCCGCCGCTCAACCCGATGCGGTCCAGCCACACGAACGTCAGAAGGGCGCCCGGCGGGTGCCCAGACACATGGGTTATCCAGGAGTCGGGCTGGAAGTCAAGAATTCTGCTGGCGAACGTGCGTACTGCCTCGGGGATGTCGGTGACACTCGGGACCTGCCGCAGGTACTCGTGGCGCGCGGTCAGCCTGCCCGCGAACCCGCGCTGCCAGCCGTCGACCATGGCCAGGCTGAATGCCCACGCGCAGGACACCGCCCACGATGCCCAGGGTAGCCAGCGCCAGCCCACGCGCTGCGCGAGCGACGGCCCCCAGAGCACTGCTGCAACGGCGATCATGATCGCCGGGACGGTGCCGGGGCCGACGTGAGCGTTCCACCAGCCGAAGATCGGCGCGGTCCCGGCGAAGGTGCGGAAGCGTTCAGGGCTGGCGTTGATCAGCGGGGTGACACTCAGGTCGAGGTGCGGGATGACGAACGCTGCGACGACGAGAATCACCGCGGCGCCGACCGCGACGGCCTCCTTGCGACCGATGGGCATCCACTGTCCTTCCCGGGGCCCTCTCTCCGCCAGCGCGCGTGTTTGTACGCGACGCACTGGACCAAGGCGTACATTTGCGCGCGCTGGTGGCCGCTACGGTACCGGCGACCGAATGGGTATCACCTCCCGGTTCCTGCGCCCACGGTTGTGGCTGTGCGCACGGAGAGCGCTACCGCTGCGCTGAGCCGAACACCCGCGCGAGCTCCCGGCGATCCACCTTGCCGATACCTCGTTTCGGAAGCCTGTCGACGATGTGCAGCCGACGCGGCGCCGCGGTCGAGGGCAGTGAGGCCGTGACATGAGCGCGCAGCTCGGGCAACGTGACCGTCGAGCCAGGCTCGACGACTACGGCGACAACCACCTGCTGGCCGAGCCGGTCGTCGTCGCTGCCGAACACCGCGCACTCGACGACAGCGGGATGGGTTGCCACCGCGGCCTCGACCAGTTGCGGCAATACGGTGAGCCCGCCGGTGCTGATCGCTTCGTCCAGGCGACCCAGCACCGTGACGACTCCTGAACCATCGATCGTGCCGATGTCATCGGTGCGGAACCACCCGGGTTCGGCGAATGGGTCGGGCGTCACGGCGTTGCGATAACCGGAGGCGATGGTGGGCCCACAGAGGGAGATCCTGCCGTTGGGGTCGGCGCGCACACCGACACCTTCCAGGGGTCGGCCGTCGTATACACAGCCCCCCGCCGTCTCGCTCATTCCGTATGTTCTGACAACTGAAATTCCCTCGGCCGCAGCCTTTTGCGCGATCCGGGCCGGCATCGGGCCGCCGCCGACAAGGACGGCGTCCAACTCGGCCAGCGCCCGGATGGCGGGGCGGTGCCCCAGCGCCTTGTCCAGTTGGGCCGCCACCAGCGATGCGTACCGTCGGCCGGAACCCAAAGCGGCGACCGCGGCGACCAAGTCGGCCGCGTCGACGCCGGGCGGCACCGCGACGGGATCGTGGCCTGCGACGACGCTGCGGACCAGTACCTGGAAACCGGCCACGTGATGGGCCGGCAATGCGAGCAGCCAGCGGCCCTGACCGCCGAGCCGGCGATGTGTCGCCTCGGCACTGGCCACCAGCGCCCGCGCGGTCAGCAAGGCGCCCTTGGGAGGGCCGGTCGTCCCCGAGGTTGACAGCACCACGGCGATGTCGTCGCCGATCTCTGCGCCGGCGCGCAATGCCGTTGTCAGCATTGAGGTTTGCTCGGGGTCATCGGCGGGCACCGGCAGCGCGGCGGTGCGGCCGTCGAGGATGTCGTGAATGTCGGCCAGCGCCGATGACGCTGCGGGCCCTGACGGGATGGCGACTGGACGGAGAATGGCTATTGGTTGACCTCCCCTTCTCGGCGGGCCGACCACAGCGGGTCGACGGCGGTTGTAGGCGCGAATGCCCGTTCGCCGGTTGGCGGTGTTCGTGTGCCGAACTCAGTCGCGGGTATCGCGGCGCAGCGGGTGATCCTCGGGCACCTGCACGAAGATCAGGGTTACGCCGTCGGGGTCGACGACGTGCATCTCGTGCAGCCCCCAGGGTTCTCGGCGGGCCTCGCGGGCGATCTCGACTCCGCGCAGGTGTAGCTCTGTCTGGGTTGCCTGCAGGTCTCGGACCTGAAGCCACAACGCGCCGGGAAACGGTCCGGCGGCGTGCTCCGGGGCGCCGTGGCCGGCCAATTCGATCAGTGACTGGCCGGCATAGAAAACGGTGCCGCCCGGATACTCTCGCGCGATCGCCAGGCCGATGCCGTCCTGATAGAAGGCCACCGACCGCCGGTAGTCGGCGGGCCGGAACAGCACGCGGCTGGCCAGGATCTCCATGGTTCTGTGTCTATCACGCCGGGATGGTCCAGCAGGACGTTCCCGGCCACGATGCGGAACACGTTCTCGTCGCCCGCGCGGGCCGTCAGTCCTTGGGCTGCATCCGCTGACGCTTCATGAGCAAGTCGACCGCCCCGGGGGCGATGCTGTTGATCGCGTGGGCGGTCATGGCGATCCGCGGCGCGATGCTCACCGGGCGATGGCGGGCGGCGGTGACGATCCAGCCCGCAGCCTCCTCCGCGGACAGCCCGGGCAGACCGTCGTAGGCCCGGGTCGGGGCGATCATCGGAGTTTTCACCAGCGGGTAGTACAGGGTCGTCGAGTGAACGCCCTTGTCGCTCCACTCGGTCTCGAGGATGCGGCTGACCGACGACAGCGCGGCTTTCGACGCGTTGTACACGCCGAACAGCGGCGGAGACTCGGTCTTGACACCCCAGGTGGAGACGTTGATGACATGGCCGTCGCCACGGTCGATCATTCCCGGGGCCAGCCCCCGGATCAGCCGCAGCGGGGAGTAGTAGTTGAGAACCATCGTGCGCTCGACGTCGTGCCAGCGCTCCAGCGACTCTGCCAGCGGCCGACGGATGGAGCGGCCCGCGTTGTTCACCAGGATGTCGATCCCGCCGAACTCGGCCTCGACCGCTGCGACGAGTTCGTCGACCGCGTCGAGGTCGGAGAGGTCACATGCGTAGGCGCGGGCTGGAGGGCTGCCTGGGCCACCGGCTTCGGCGATGCGCGCTACCAGGGCGTCGAGAAGGTCTTTGCGGCGCGCAACCACCACCACGGTGGCGCCGCTGGCGGCCAGCTTCTCGGCGGCGGCTTCCCCGATGCCCGAAGAGGCGCCGGTCAGCAGGATGCGTTTGCCCTTGAGTTCGACGCCGGCCTGAGTGCGCCGGGACTGCAGCAGCCTGGGGATGAGAGGCGGTCGCATGCTGGCCAGTACGACCCGGGCGGATAGTTCCTGCAATGGCTTCCTGCTCGTCATGGATAGCGAGTCTATTTCGCCCTTCCTGTGTGACTCCGGTGCAGTTGGCCACCCTCACCGTGACCGGGTGCGCCGAAGACAGGGTGCACCGCAGAAGCGTCAGAAGTAGCGTGGGAACGGGGTCCAGTCGGGGTCGCGCTTCTCGAGGAACGCATCGCGGCCTTCGACTGCCTCATCGGTCATGTAGGCCAGTCGCGTCGCCTCGCCGGCGAACAGCTGCTGTCCCATCAGGCCGTCGTCGGGCAGGTTGAAGGCGTACTTCAGCATTCGGATCGCCTGCGGCGACTTGCCGTTGATCTCCTCGGCCCACTGCAGCGCAACATTCTCCAGTTCGGCGTGGTCGGCGACTTCGTTGACCGCGCCCATCGTCTGCATCTGCTCGGCGGTGTAGGTGCGACCCAGGAAGAAGATTTCCCGGGCGAACTTCTGCCCGGCCTGACGCGCCAGGTAGGCGCTGCCGTAGCCGCCGTCGAAGCTGCCGACATCGGCATCGGTTTGCTTGAACCGGGCGTACTCACGGCTGGCCAACGTCAGGTCGCACACCACGTGCAACGAGTGCCCGCCGCCGGCGGCCCACCCGTTGACCACGCAGATGACGGGCTTGGGCATGAACCGGATCAGTCGCTGCACCTCGAGGATGTGCAGCCGGCCCGACTGAGCTGGATCCACGGTCTCGGCCGTGTCACCCGAGGCGTACTGGTATCCGCTGCGGCCACGGATGCGTTGGTCGCCGCCCGAGCAGAACGCCCATCCGCCGTCTTTGGGTGAAGGTCCGTTGCCGGTCAGCAACACGACGCCGACGTCGGAGGACATGCGGGCGTGGTCCAGGACGCGGTACAACTCGTCGACGGTGTGCGGACGGAACGCATTGCGCACTTCGGGTCGGTCGAACGCCACCCGCACCGTGGGCTTGCGGATGCCGTCGGCGACGTGTCGGTGGTAGGTGATGTCGGTCAGGCCTTCGAAGCCGACCACCGGCTCCCACAGGCTGGCATCGAACGGATTGCTCACAGAGGCGCCCACCGCTCAAACGTTATCGCCACGGTGCGAGCGCGGCGTCAGCGCGGCCCGGCGCCGAACGAGATCGCCGTGGGTGCACGAGGGCGAGAACCCGCCCCGGAACCCCGCATCCTCACCCGACGGTTCGCTCGGCGCCCTTCCAGAACAGGGCCCGCACCGCCTTCTTGTCCGGCTTACCCAGGGCAGTCACCGGCAGCGAGTCCACCACGATCACCTGTTTGGGCGATTGCACCGAACCTTTGAGTTCCTTCACCGAAGCTTGGATCTCGGCGGTCATGGCGGCAATGGCGGCGTCATCGGACGCGGTCTCGGGCCTCAGCACCACCACGGCCGTCACCGCTTCACCCCACTTCTCGTCGGGGGTGCCGATCACGCACACCTGAGCGATCGAAGGATGCTCGGCCACAACGTCTTCCACCTCACGCGGGAAGACATTGAAACCGCCGGTGACGATCATGTCCTTGGTGCGATCGACGATGTACCAGAACCCGTCGGAGTCCTCGCGCGCCAGATCGCCGGTGTGCATCCACCCGTCGTGAAATGTTCTCGACGTCTCCTCCGGCAGGTTCCAGTATCCGCCCGACAACAGCGGGCCGGATACGCAGATCTCGCCGACTTGGCCCTGCGGCACCGGCTTTCCGTCCTCGCCCAGCAGCGCGGTGCGGGCGAACAGCGTCGGGCGTCCACACGACGTCAGACGCTTCTCGTCGTGCTCGGCCTTCGACAGGTAGGTGATCACCATCGGTGCCTCCGACTGCCCGTAGTACTGCGCGAAGATCGGGCCGAACCGACGGATCGCCTCCGCCAGTCGCACCGGGTTCATCGCCGAAGCCCCGTAGTACACCGTCTCCAGCGAAGACAGGTCGCGGGTGTGCGAATCGGGGTGATCCATCAGCGCGTACATCATCGAGGGCACCAGCATCGTCGCGGTGATCCTCTGCTCCTCGATGACTTGCAGCACCTCGGCCGGGTCGAACTTCTTCAGCACGATCAACTCCCCGCCCTTGACGATCACCGGGGTGAAGAACGCCGCACCCGCGTGCGACAGCGGCGTACACATCAGGAAGCGCGGATTCTGCGGCCACTCCCACTCGGCCAACTGCACTGTGGTCATCGTTGTGATGGACTGCGTGGTTCCGATGACCCCCTTCGGTTTTCCCGTGGTGCCTCCGGTGTAGGTGAGCCCGCCGATGTGATCGGGCGGCAGGTCGGCTGCCACCAGCGGTGTGGGCGGGTACTTCGCCGCCTCGGCGCTGAGGTCCACCGCTGCAACGCCGGCGTCGCTGAGCTCGGCGGGCACCGGACCGATCGTCAGGATCTGCCGCAGTGACCCCACCTTCTGCATCAGTCCCAGCGCGCGCTCGACGAACATCGGATTCGGGTCGATGATGAGCGTGCTGACCCCGGCGTCGGACAGCACATAGGCGTGATCGTCCAATGATCCGAGCGGGTGTAGCGCAGTACGTCGGAAACCCTGTGTCTGGCCCGCGCCGATGATCATCAGCACTTCCGGTCGGTTCAACGAAAGGAGCCCGACCGCCGCGCCGGTCCCGGCCCCCAGCGCTTCGAAGGCCTGAATGTACTGGCTGATCCGATCGGCGAGCTCACCGCCGGTCATGGTGGTGTCGCCCAAGAACAACACCGGCCGATCTTTGTGACGCTTCAGCGCGCCGACGGTGAGGTGGCCTGAGTGCAGGGGATGCCGTAGCGAGTCGCTCATGGGGTCCAGACTAGAAAGTTTTTCAGTTCGGGTCCTGGCGGTCCCGTCGAAACCGCCGGCGAACGCTGTCGAAAGCCCTCGAAAGCCGTTGGAAGTGCATTGGGGCACGTCTGTTCTGGCGGCTGTGCTGCGGGAATGCATCCTCGGCGCGCCTGAAGGCGAATCGCACGTGCAGGATTGCCCGAAATCGGACAGCAGCGACCGGAGGCGTGGCACGCTTTT
>JAHZIT010000128.1 GCA_022601275.1 Actinomycetes bacterium | reverse complement strand
CGGAACTACTGCGGATCGGACACGGGTGAGGCAGCCCATCAGACACCGCTGACGACAAAGCGGGTGAGGCACGAGCCCGTGAGGAGTCAGCGCATCAGACACCGCTGACGACAAAGCGGTGGTCAGGGGGCCTGCACCGGTGGTGGCGTCTCCGGCGCGAACGCCCATTTCTCGGGATTGCCCGGCGAGTACACCACCGGGAACAGCTGGCCCATCGTCGGCCACGCGTTCACGTCGATGGCCATCCGTGTGTACACCGTGTACTCATTGACGTTCGGACCGTTGATCACTCCGGTGATCGTGACGAACTGTTCGCCGTCCGCATCAGGTCGCGGGCTCACCCCAGTAACGAGCATCGTGCCGGGCACCCAATCTTTGCCCGCCCCCCGCCTTCGCATGATCCATGGCCCCGCAAGAAGCACCAGCGCACCGACGAGCAGAAGAATGATCGCGAATTCGGCCACCCCAACATGGTAGGACCACACCTATGAGCCCCCTGGCAAATGACCTGATTCTGGCGCTTGAGCTGGCCGACGAGACGGACTCGCTGACGATGAAGCGCTTCGGTGCGGTCGACCTGCGTGTGCAAACCAAGCCGGACATGACGCCGGCGACTGACGCCGACCTCGACACCGAGAAACTGCTGCGAAGCAAGCTCGGCGAGCGGCGGCCGCAGGATTCGGTATTCGGCGAGGAGTTCGGCGGCACTCGAGAATTGAGCGGCCGACAATGGGTGGTCGACCCGATCGACGGCACCAAGAACTTCGTCCGGGGGGTGCCGGTGTGGGCGACGCTCATCGCGTTGTTGGTCGATGGCGTGCCCGCCGTGGGTGTGGTGAGTGCGCCCGCGCTGGGCCGGCGTTGGTGGGCCGGTCAGGGCCAGGGCGCGTTCAGCTCGTTCGGCGGTGCAGCGCGGCCGATATCGGTGTCCGGCGTGGACGATCTGGGCTCGGCGAGCCTGTCGTTTTCGGACCTGCAAACCGGTTGGGAAGAGCGGCGGTCACGGTTCGTCGATCTAGCCGACGCCGTCTGGCGGATGCGCGGTTACGGAGACTTCTGGTCGTACTGCCTGGTCGCCGAGGGTGCGGTCGACATCGCCGTGGAGCCGGAGGCCAAGCTGTGGGATCTGGCGCCGCTGGACATCCTGGTGCGCGAGGCCGGCGGCCGGTTCACGAATCTGGCGGCTGAGCCGGGGCCTCACGGCGGCAGCGCGCTGGCGACCAACGGGCTGCTGCACGACGCGGTTCTGGCCTGCCTCGCCGTGTGAAATGCATTACAGATCCCAGAACCTTACTCAAAAGTCAGTTCCCGTACCTTACTCTTCAGTCAGTTGCGCAATCGCGCTTCCCGAACCACCAATCGAGGGCAGCTGCCATGACGAACACTCTGCCGTCCCAGCGGAGCGACCACGAGAGCGCCGTTGGGCACCAGAAACACAAGCGCACGGCGATCGATATCGGGATGGCGCTGCTCACCCCGATCATGGGCCAGGAGTTCCTGGACAAGTACAACCTGCGTGACCCGCTCAACCGGGGGATCAAGTTGGGCGTGAAGCACGGTTTCTCCGCTGCGGGCGCCTCCACGCGACAGTTCAAGCGCATCAAGGACCTCGGCAAGCCGGCGACCCGACTCAAGGCCAGCGACTCGGCGAAGACTTCTGATTACTTCGACCTGACTCCGGACGATGATCAGAAAATGATCGTCGAGACGGTCAGCGAGTTCGCCGAGGAGATTCTGCGGCCGGCCGCCTCCGACGCCGACGACGCCGCCACTTACCCGCCCAGCCTGATCGCCAAGGCCGCTGAACTCGGCATCACAGCGATCAGCATTCCCGAGGACTTCGACGGTATCGCCGAGCACCACAGCACCGTGACCAGTGCACTCGTCGCCGAGGCGCTGGCATACGGGGACATGGGACTGGCCCTGCCGATCCTGGCGCCCGGCGGCGTCGCGTCTGCGCTCACCCATTGGGGCAGCGCCGATCAGCAGGCCACCTACCTCAAAGAGTTCGCCGGCGAAAACATCCCGCAGGCGTGCGTGGCGATATCCGAGCCGCAGCCGCTGTTCGATCCGACCGCATTGAAGACCACCGCGGTCCGTACCCCAAGCGGCTATCGACTCGACGGGGTCAAGTCGCTGGTCCCGGCCGCCGCCGCAGCCGAGCTGTTCATCGTCGCGGCCCAGCTCAACGGCAAGCCGGCACTGTTCATCGTCGAGGGCTCAGCCAAGGGACTGACCGTCAAAGCCGACCCGAGCATGGGCATCCGCGCCGCGGCACTCGGCCGGGTCGAGCTCGACAAGGTCAGCGTGCCGCTCAGCGCGCGCCTGGGGGAAGAAGATGGCGCAGCGGCCGACACAGCGCGGATCTACTCCCAGGCGATCGCGCTGTCTCGGCTCGGCTGGGCGGCGCTGGCCGTCGGTACCTCGCACGCGGTACTGGACTACGTCATTCCCTACGTCAAGGAACGCGAGGCCTTCGGCGAACCGATCGCCCGCAGACAGTCGGTGGCCTTCATGTGCGCCAACATCGCGATAGAGCTGGACGGGCTGCGGCTGATCACCTGGCGCGGGGCGGCGCGAGCCGAGCGCGGGTTGTCATTCGCCCGCGAAGCGGCACTGGCCAAGAAGCTCGGTACCGACAAGGGCATGCAGATCGGACTCGACGGTGTCCAGCTGCTCGGCGGACACGGCTTCACCAAGGAACACCCGGTTGAGCGCTGGTACCGCGACCTGCGGGCCATCGGCGTCGCCGAAGGTGTTGTGGTCCTGTAACTCTCACCCACTGCCGACAAGACGGAGAAAACCCGACATGGCAATCAATCTGGAAATGCCGCGGAAGCTACAGGCGGTCATCACGAAGGCGCACCAGGGTGCGGCCGAAATAATGCGGCCGATCTCTCGCAAGTACGACCTCAAGGAGCACGCCTATCCGGTCGAATTGGACACCGTGGCCACGCTGTTCGAGGGCATCTCGGAGGCCAAGACCATCTCATTCGCCGGTGCCGACGCATTCCGTAACGGAGGAGACGGCCCGAAGGAGAACATCAACGGCGCCAACATGTCCGCGCTGGTGAACGCAGTCGAAGTCAGCTGGGGCGACGTCGCGCTGGTGCTGTCGGTCCCCTTCCAGGGATTGGGCAACGCGGCGATATCCGGGGTGGCAACCGACGAGCAACTCGAGCGACTCGGCAAGGTCTGGGCGGCGATGGCCATCACCGAGCCGGGATTCGGCTCCGACTCGGCCGCGGTGTCGACGACGGCGAAACTCGACGGCGACGAGTACGTGATCGACGGCGAGAAGATCTTCGTCACAGCCGGGTCCCGGGCGAGCCACATCGTGGTCTGGGCAACCCTGGACAAGCCGAAAGGGCGAGCGGCGATCAAGTCGTTCATCGTGCCTCGGGAACACCCCGGCGTCACGGTGGAGCGCCTTGAGCACAAGCTCGGCATCAAGGCCTCCGACACCGCGGTGATCCGGTTCGACAACGCCCGCATCCCAAAGGGAAACTTACTGGGCAGTCCGGAAATCAACACCGAAAAAGGTTTTGCCGGGGTCATGGAGACCTTCGACAACACCCGTCCGATCGTCGCGGCCATGGCCGTAGGCATCGCGCGCGCTGCTCTCGAAAAGCTTCGCAAGATCCTGACCGCTGGGGGCATCGAGATCTCCTACGACAAGCCGGCACACGCGCAGAGCGCCGCCGCAGCGGAGTTCCTCCGCATGGAGGCCGACTGGGAGTCCGGCTACCTGTTGACGCTGCGGTCGGCGTGGCAGGCGGACAACAAGATCCCCAACTCCAAAGAAGCGTCGATGGGCAAGGCCAAGTCCGCCCGCGTCGCGAGCGACATCACGCTGAAAACCGTCGAAATGGCTGGAACAGCTGGCTATTCCGAGGAGTTCCTGCTGGAGAAGTGGGCACGCGACTCGAAGATCCTGGATATCTTCGAGGGCACCCAACAGATCCAGCAGCTGGTGGTGGCCCGCCGCCTGCTCGGTCTCTCATCTGCCGAACTCAAGTAGCCAGGGCGCCGACGACGCGCGCAACCTCAGAACGCATCAGTACCAGTCCTCGGTACTACGCCTCGATTTCAGCACTTGCTACGTAAGCGCACCAAATCTGGATACCTTTCTCCATACTGGTTGGAAGACCCCTTGCGACATTGCTGAGGAGACCCCCAAATGGGTAGGACTGAGGCTTCGCGTATCGCGGAACAGCCCGGGCCTACCACCAGTCCGAGCTCCCCTCTTCGGGGCGCGAGGGAGCCTCGAGCGATATCGAAAGCGCACGTTTGGAGTCGCGCAGGTCGGGTCGGTGCGTGGGCGGTCGCCTTGGGTGTGGGCGCGGCGATTGCGTCGATGCCTGCGGTGGCGCTTGCCGATTCCACAGGTCCGAGTGCGACGAGTCCTAGTGCGACGGTTTCGAGCGCGACCGATTCGGATGCCGCGGATTCAGGTTCGGAGTCAGGCCGCTCCTCCGCAGACACGAGTGCCGCGTTGGCGGATTCGGGCAGCAACGCGCCTGCCGGTGACGAAGTTTCGACGGGAAGCGCCAGCAACGGAATTTCCTATGCTGACGAGGACGTCGACGCTGACGAGGCCCTTGACGCCGACGCCGGCGATCTCACTGCTGATGAGTTCGCACCCGACGTGGAGACCTCCGTTGAGCACGCGGACGTCGACGCCGCCGTTGAGCGTGCCGACGCCGGCCAGGAAGTTGGCCAGGACGCCGGCGAGGGCCTAGACGAGATCGCCGCCGATGGTGAGACAGCCTTCGGGGCCTCGGCAGCCGACGAAGCTTCGGGCGCCGATGCGGGCTTGAACCCCGGCGGGGGCACCGGTCCGGATTCGGCTGCCGACGACGACTCGGCGAGTGCCTCTGGTGAAGCAGATATTCCCGGAGCAGAGCCCCTGGCGGGGACCGCGGCGGCGGCGGTTGACCGTAGCGACGCCGGTGACGCGGGCAGCGAGGCCGGCCCGTCAACCGACCAGGCCTTTGGCGCCCAGTCAGTCGATCCACCCGTGGCCGATGCGGGTTCGGCGTTGGGTGGAGGCTCGATTCTCCAGATCTTCTTCCGCCACGGCACCGCCGAGAATCCCGATGGCGGGATCCTGATAGGCAACGGCTTCAGCTATGACGAAGGGACCTGCCCTGGCGTCACCGCCTGCAACGGCGGTAACGGCGGTCTGTGGGGCAGTGGCGGCAGTGGCTACAACGGCGGCAGCGGCGGGACGGCTGGATGGTTCGGTGACGGCGGCAACGGCGGCGCCGGGATCCCCGGCGGGGATGGTGGAGCCGGCGGCAACGGCGGATTGTTCGTGGGTAACGGCGGCAACGGCGGCGTCGGTGGAGCCGCGGTCATCTCCGGCGGTAGTGCTGGCAGCGGCGGCGCCGGCGGCCACGCCGGTTTGCTGTCGGTGCTGGGTAAGGGCGGCCACGGCGGTGGCAGCGGTGGGGCCGGCGGAAACGGTGGCGCCGGCGGCAACGGCAGCTATGTGTTCGGCTCCGGCGGTGACGGCGGCTCCGCTGAGACGGGCGGCGTCGCGGGCGAGGCCGGCAAGGCTCGGGTCCTGTTCGTGCTCCCCAACAACGGCTCCGACGGTGCCGTCCTGGACAACTTGCTGGTCTACTTCCTCGGCGAAACCGGCCAGACACCGAATACGCCTGCAGGCTACGGCGTGATCGGTGAGTACGCGGCCAGCGAACGTGGCACTCTCACGGCGAATGGCCGGATTGTGGGCGAGTCGGTGGCACTTAAGAACAACAGCCCCGATGAGGACGGCTACAGCCTCTGGCCGCTCATTGAGGACCTCTTCCACTCCTCGGAACCGGTGGCCCCGGGCGACAAGATGGAGCTGGCGCGCACCATTCTCTCCCGAGTGCAGGTCTACCCGGGGCTGGGCCCGACGGACGAATTCCCCAGCCCCGCGGAGGGCACTCCGACGGACAAGGGCGGCTACGTGATGTGGACGCAGGATTTCGAGTTCGCTCCGGGTCGAACGTCGACCGACGGGGCCTACGCGGGTGTGTTGGCGGTCATGTGGGCGGGCAAGCAGATCCTCGGCGACTCCGTGAAGATCTACCCGGTGCCGTCGAGCAGCATCTTAAAGACCCTTGGCAGCGCTACCGGCGGAGCGTACAACTCCAGCCACATCATCAATGGCGACGGAACGACGCCCTACCTGACCTCGCTGGGGTTGACAGCCCTGCCGCCGAATCCGGCTGCGGGTTCCGACGGCGAATGGAACTTCCTGTCGCTCGCCTACGCCAATAACCTGATCGATGGATTCTTCGGCCAGCAGTACAACTCGAACTTCACGGGTGAGGTAACCCCGGACACATTGCCGTTTTATTCAGCCGAACTGCCCTACGCCTTGGTGTCTGCCTATGCGGATCCCTCGCAAGTGGCGACCGGCGGCCCCTGGGATTCGGCCTACTTCGGCGACATCCCCTTTCATGCGGGTGTCTACTGGCCCTATGACGTCGATCCGACGTGGGGTCAGCCGGCCTCAACCAACCAGAAGCTGAAGCCGACGCCCGTTCCGCTGCCGACCTCATCCTGACTTGGGGCAGGTTTCTGGCGGTGCGGGCCTTGAAGCCGGCAAGGCCTGGATCTTGACCGTGGTGCCAGAAACCAAAGGTTTCAAAACCGCTGAGCAAGAACTGATTTAACCCACGGCTGGTCAAGACGCGGATCAGAACCCGTCGTGCACAACCACGCGGGTTCGCCCGGTGACACCGCCGTCGATGATGCTCCCGAGTACACCGGCGACTTCCCGCACCGGCACATCCCGGGTGATCCGATCCAGATGGCGTGGCCGCCATCGCGAGTCGATCTGCGCCCAGAGCTCGCGGCGATTTCCGACGGGTAACAGCACCGAGTCGATGCCGACGAGTGTCACACCGCGCAGGATGAACGGCAAGACGGTGGCCGGCAGGTCTGGTGAACCCGCAAGTCCCGAAATGGCAGCAACGCCGGCGTATTTCATTGTGCTCAGCGCATAAGCCAGAGTCTTTCCGCCGACGCAGTCGATGACGGCGGCCCACTGCGCCTTGCCCAGCGGGCGCACCTTGTCCTCCGGGCCGGGGATCCGGCCGATGACCTCAGCTGCTCCGAGGTCGCGCAGCAGCTCGTGCGCGTCTGCCTTCCCGGTCGATGCCACCACTTCGTATCCCAGTCCGGCCATCAGATCGACGCTGATGCTTCCCACCCCGCCCGTGGCGCCGGTAACCAGCACCGGTCCGTCGGACGGGGTGACGCCGTGCGCGCGCAGTGCATTCACACTCATTGCCGCAGTGAAGCCGGCGGTACCGATCGCCGCTGCCTCGGCTGCGCTGAGGGTGGACAACTTGACCAGGTAGTCGGCGGGATATCTCGCCGCCTGCGCGTAGCCACCATGGCGGCCGGTGCCGATGTCTTGCCCGTGCGCGATCACGGTATCGCCGACCGCGAACTCCGTGGAGCTACTCGCGGTGACCGTGCCCGCGACGTCGATCCCCGGAATCAACGGATAGGAACGAGCTACGCCACCCTTGGCAGTCACAGCCAAAGCGTCCTTGTAGTTCACGCTGGAATACTCGACTCGAATCTCCACCTCGCCCTGGGGCAGAAAAGATTCGTCGACCACCTCGTGCCGCAGCCCGATTCCACCCTCGGCGTCCTCGTGGGCCACCATCGCGTTGATTGCCGTCATGACTAGTCACAGTAGCCGCCGACGACGAAGCCCCCGACCGCCGAGCGGCCGGGGGCTTCGATCGTCGATTCTTTACCCGATGAGGTTCGCCTGCAGGTCAGGCTTCATAGCCTGCAGCTCCCGACCCCAGTACGCCCAGTTGTGCGTGCCGCTGTCCGGGAAGTTGAACACACCGTTGGTACCGCCCGCGGCCAGGTAATTGTCGCGGAAGGTGATGTTGGTCTTGATCGTCAGACCCTCCAGGAACGTAGCGGGCAGGTCACCGCCGCCGAGTTCGTTGGGCTGGCCGTTGCCGCAGTAGATCCAGATTCGGGTTCCGTTGGCCACGATCTTCGGAATCTGCACCATCGGATCGTTACGCTGCCACGCCGGGTCGCTCGACGGCCCCCACATATCCTCGGACTTGAAGCCACCGGCGTCGCCCATCGAAATGCCGATCAGGAAGGGCCACCATCCCTCGGAGGGATTCAGGAAGCCCGACATCGATCCGGCATAGACGAACTGCTCGGGGTGATACACCGACAGAATCAGAGACGCCGAACCGGCCATCGACAGGCCGATGGCGGCGCTGCCGGTGGGCTTGACCGCACGCTCTGAAGCCAGATAGTTGGGCAGCTCCGAGGTCAGGAACGTCTCCCACTTGTAGGTGACGGTGGGCCCACTGTTGCGGGCCGGCTGGTACCAGTCGGCGTAGAAGCTGGACTGGCCACCAACGGGCATCACGATCGACAGACCCGAGTCGAGGTACCACTCGAAGGCCTGGGTGTTGATGTCCCAGCCATTGAAGTCTTCCTGCGCGCGCAGACCGTCGAGCAGGTAGACCGCGGGTGAGTTCTCACCGCCGCTCTGGAACTGAATCTTGATGTCGCGCCCCATCGAGGGCGAGGGCACCATCAAATACTCGACCGGCAGTCCCGGCCGGGAGAACGCTCCGGCGGTCGCCGACCCTCCGGTCACTCCGACCAACGCGGGCAGTAGTGCAGCCGCCATGGTGGCAACGCTGATCCGGCGCACCCATTGCCCGCGAATCCTGTTAAGAAGTCTCATACCGTCAATCCATCCATCTTCCGGTTACCGCCTGATGCGATTTGTGCTGCAAAAATCTCGGCCAAGTCGTCCGTCCTGGACTCCACAGCGATACCTCGCTGATTTGTCACACCTCCGCGCAGCGGCCGATCGGCGGCGCGGTGGGCCGAGAGATCTTCAGTTGTAGCGGTTGCAGTAAAGCATGTGACCAGCACCTAATAAAGTCCGGCCACGCCGACCGACACAATACCGGTATTGAATCGTAAATCCAGTTCGGGGTGAATTGACCGCTGAGAGGTTGCGAAATCACTGGAAGTCCCCCGAATCAGTGAGCAGATGCGGGCGAATCAGTGGGCAGATGCGGGTGCCCCCTCCAGGGCGTTTGTGGTGACTACCAACACACCGAACAACACACCGAACAACGCACCGAACAACGCCGGTCAGGACCGAGTCGTTCTTATGGACACGTCCTCAGGAGCCAGTGACTACCAGTTCCTCTGTCGGCAAGTCCGCCTCGGTACTGGTCTTCCTGCTCGCTCGGGCGTTGGTCCTGGCGACCGGAGGTGTTCCCAGCGATTCCAACAACGGCACGACGGCGATCAGCAACAGCGCCCCAACAGCCATGACCGGCCACAGCGCACCGGCCAGCACCGCGACCAGTACCCGCGTCATCGGGGTCACTGGAGTCCGTGGATCGGAGAACCGGAGGCTGCCGCCGATCGCCGCCACCGCAGTAATGAGCGCACCGCACAAATACATCGTCAGCATTTGGGTCACACCTTCCTGTTCGTGGCCTATTCCTGGCTAGTTCGCTCCAGTGTGCGCAAGGACGCTAAGGAGCCCCTGTGGGCCCGGTAACGGAACCGGCACAAACTCCTACCGAAATCGGCACGGGCCCCGCACTCCCGCCGCCAACGGGTCGAGCGGGGGCCGCGATGGCTTGCCGTCCTCGCCGCCGACCGTGCATCCGGGAGACCCGAGAGGATTCGCGTTGACCGGGCCCAGAGATAAAACTAATGTCAGTTTTACTTTTCTTTCGTCGGGAGATCTTCATGGAATCGTTCGTCCACCTCCGCAAGGGCACGACGCCTCGGCGATTGCACGCCGACCTGAAGGGCCTCAAGGACGACGAACTGGGCCGTGGTGGCTTCACCGGCCGCACGGCCAACCTGTATCGCCGCCACGACCCCACGGCATACCGGTCGGTGGGGCCGCTACGACCCGTCGATGTGTTGTCCAGCGAGCTGAAGCCCGGGGACGCCACAGACCCGCACGGCAGTCCCCTGCTGATGTTCTCCAACGCCGACTGCGAGGTGCTGCTGTCACGCCGCGCCGCGCCGATGCCGTTCTTCGTGCGTCACATCGACGGCGATCTGCTGTGCTTCGTACACGAGGGTTCGGGCCTGATCGAGACCGAATTCGGACCGTTGCGGTACCGCACGGGTGACTGGGTGTATCTGCCCAAGGCATGCACCTGGCGACAGGTCCCCGACGACCGGTGCACGTGGCTGATGATCCAGGCAACCGACGAGTTCCGGGTCCCCCCGCCCGGACCGCTGGGGCGTCACTTCCCGTTCGACCCTTCCCAGGCGATGATCCCAGAACCGCAGCCCTACGACGACACTGCCGGACCGCAGGTCGACGGCGAGTTCGAGGTCCGGCTCACGCATGCCGACGGACCCACCACGCTCTACTACCAACACCATCCGCTGGACGTCGAGGGTTGGCGTGGCGACAACTTTGCCTTCACCTTCAACATCGCCGATTACAACGTGGTGACCTCCGATAGCGTGCATCTGCCCCCGACCGTGCACCTGTTCATGCAGGCCACCGGCGTGTACGTGATGAACTTCCTGCCCAAGCCCGCCGAGGGGGTGCCCGGTACCGAGCGCACACCCTGGTATCACCGCAATGTCGACTTCGATGAAATCGCTTTCTTCCACGGTGGTTCGCTGTACGGAATCCCGATGCCGCCGGGCCTGATCTCACATGTGCCTCAGGGAATTCACCACGGCGCGCCGGAAAAGGCTCGCGAGAGAGCACGCCGCAAGTTCGACGACTACCAGTCCGTTGACTGGCAGGTGATCGCGATCGACACCCGTCGGCGGCTGGTGCCGTCGGCGGAGGTTTTGGCCAACGACCTCGGGCAGCATTGATGAGCGCTTGCGCGAAGAAACGAAGACCCCGATGAGCGCTTGCGCGAAGAAACGAAGACCCCGATGAGCGCTTGCGCGAAGAAACAAGAACCCCGATGAGCGCTTGCGCGAAGACGGCGGCGGCCAAGCACGAATACGATCGAATTCCTTATCTGGTTGCTTACCAGAACAATTCAGCCGTCCGTGACGTCTACGGCGGCGTCGCCGAGTTGGTCGTGCTGGAAAGCTATCTACTCAAGCCGTCAGCGCCTGCGCACACCGGACCCACAGCGGCGGCGACATCGGACACCGTCCTGGTGTTCATGCATCCGATCGGCGGTGGTGCCTACCTGCCCATGATCAACGCCCTGGCCCGAGCGGGTCACCATGTCATCTACTGCAACAGCCGATTCCGCGGAACCGACTCCGCCCTGCTCATGGAGAAGGTCGTCGAAGACCTGGGCGAGTGCGTCAAGGATGCCAAGAACCGGCTCGGTTATGCCAAGGTCGTGCTTGCCGGCTGGAGCGGCGGGGGTTCACTGTCGATGTTCTACCAGCAGCAGGCGCGGCACCCCACGGTGAGGTCCAGCCCATCCGGCGACGGTCCCAACCTGACCGAGCTGGAACTGATTCCGGCCGACGGCATCATGCTGCTCGCCGCACACGTCAGCAGGCACGGCACGCTGACCGAGTGGCTGGACGCCTCAATCCTGGATGAGACCGACCCCACCAACCGGGACCACGAGCTCGATCTGTACGACCCCGACAACCCCAATCAGCCGCCGTACACGCCGGAGTTCCTGGAGCGCTATCGCCAGGCCCAGATCGCTCGGAACCGGCGCATTACGGCCTGGGTCAAGAGCAAACTCGCGGAGTTGCGGACAACTGGGCGTCGCGGGGCTGATTCCGAGGAGTTCGCGTTCGTCGTGCACGGCACCATGGCCGACCCGCGCTGGCTCGACCCGACCGTCGATCCCAACGAACGCGCCCCCCGAACCTGCTACCTGGGCGATCCTCAGGTGGTGAACATGAGTCCGGTCGGCTTGGCGCGGTTCTGCACGCTGCGCAGTTGGCTGTCGCAGTGGAGCTATGACGATGCCAACGCCGACGCCATGAAGTGCGGACCCGACATTTCCGTACCCGCATTGGTGATCGGAAATCTCGCCGACGACGCATGCACGCCGAGCCACACCCGCCGGATCTACGAGGCAATCGGCAATCCCGACAAGGAGATGTACGAGATTTCAGGGGCGAACCACTACTACGCCGGGGCTGGACAGCGCGACAAATTGAACGAGGCCGTCAGCATCGCCACCGACTGGCTGCGGCGACACGACTTCGCGGTCACCCCGTGACAGTCCCACTGGGCCCGCTCGACGGCATCCGGGTCATCGAGGTCGGCACACTGATATCCGGCCCCTTCGCCGGTCGCCTGCTGGGCGACATGGGCGCGGAGGTGATCAAGATCGAGCCGCCCGGCACCCCCGATCCGCTTCGCACCTGGGGGCAGGCCGAACTCGACGGGCACCACTTCTTCTGGACGGTCCATGCGCGCAACAAGAAGGCCATTACCCTCAACCTGCGCGAGCGCCGAGGGCGCGACCTGTTCCTCGACCTCGTCGAGCGCAGCGACGTCATCGTCGAGAACTTCCGGCCTGGCACCTTGGAGAAGTGGGGTTTGGGCTATGACGTTCTCCGCCAACGTCATCGCGGAATCATCCTGGTCCGCGTGTCTGGATATGGTCAGACGGGGCCGGATGCACACAAAGCGGGCTATGCCTCGGTCGCCGAAGCCGCCAGTGGACTGCGGCACATGAACGGGTTTCCCGGCGGCCCTCCCCCGCGGCTGGCGCTGTCACTGGGAGACAGCCTCGCCGGCATGTTTGCCGCGCAGGGCGCACTGGCTGCGCTGTACCGCCGCTCGGTGACCGGCGAAGGGCAGGTGGTGGATGCGGCGTTGACCGAATCATGTTTGGCGGTACAGGAATCCACCATCCCGGACTACGACGTTGGCGGCGTCGTGCGGGGTCCGTCGGGAACCAGGCTGGAAGGCATTGCCCCGTCGAACATCTACCCGAGCGCCGATGGCAGCTGGGTGGTGATCGCGGCCAATCAGGACACCGTCTTCCGCAGGTTGTGCGAGGCGATGGGCCAACCCGAACTAGCCACCGATGAAAGGTTCTTCGATCACGCTGCGCGAGGACGCAATCAGGACGAACTCGACACGATCATCGGATCATGGGCCGCCGAACGCCAACCCGCCGACATCATTGCGACTCTCTCGCAGGCCGGGGTTATCAGCGGTCCGATCAACACCGTCGCCGAAGTCGTAGAGGACCCTCAGCTACAAGCTCGCGGCATGATCGCTGATCACTGGGATGAACGCATCGGACGAAACGTCAAGGGCCCCGGGGTCGTACCGATGTTGTCCGAGACACCCGGAACCATCCGAAGCGCCGGCTCATCACGGCCCGGTCAGCACAACGACGAGGTTTACCGCGACCTGCTCGGTATGGCCGACGCAGAGATCAGGGCGCTCAGAGCGGAAGGCGTGGTGTGACAGATTTGCCTGATCATGTTGCTATCCGTGACGTGTCGTTGCGCGACGGCCTGCAGATCGAAGACCCGATTCCGCTGGCGGCCAAGCTCGACCTGATCGCCGCCATCGCAGCCACCGGAGTGCGGGAGATGGAGGCGACGGCCTTCGTCTCGCCGTCGAAAGTGCCTGCGCTCGCCGATGCGGCCGAACTCGCCGCCGAGTTGCACAATTTCCCCGGTATCGAATTCTCCGCACTTGTCGCCAGCCCGAACGGGGCGAAACGCGCAATCGCCGCAAACCTGGGCTCGGTCGAATACGTGGTTTCGGCGGCCGACGGGCACAGCCGGGCCAATGTGGGTCGCAGTTCGGCCGAAGCGACCGAACGGATCCGCGACATCGTCGCGATCGCCCACCACAGCGACGTCACCGTCGAAGTCATCATCGCCACCGCCTGGGACTGCCCGTTCGATGGTCCGACAGCACCACAGCGGGTGGTGGACATCGCCGAGGCCGCCAGCGATGCCGGCGCCGACCGTCTGGCAATCGCCGACACCATCGGCACCGCAACCCCGACGCGGGTCAGCAGCCTGATCGACCTTCTCCGGCCCAGGGTCGGCGCCATCCCGCTGGGTGCACACTTCCACAACACCCGCGGAACCGGGTTGGCCAGCGCCTACGCCGCCGTCAGCGCCGGCGTCACCCGGCTGGATGCCTCGGTCGGAGGCCTGGGCGGCTGCCCATTCGCCCCGGGCGCCAGTGGCAATATCGCTACCGAAGACCTGGTGTACCTCCTGCGCGACAGCGGAGTTCACGTTGACGTGAACCTTCAGGCATCCATCGCCGCCGCCCGCGTCGCACAGAGTGCGGTGGGACACGAACTTCCGAGCGCCCTGCTCCGCGCCGGCGACCGAATGCCGCGTT